>JAABQB010000001.1 GCA_011391695.1 Desulfobacteraceae bacterium
TGATAGCCGCGGGAGTTATTGAGGCAGTGAATAGTCGATAGTGAACAGTAAATAGTGAAAAGTGAAAAGGAATAAGGCTGAAGGTAGATAGGCTGAAGGCTGAAGTTACTAATAGTCTTCAGTCTAAAAGCCTTCAGCCTATTAAACCAGAAACCAGAGACCAGAAATTTGAACATTAAGCAATTCCGTTATTCATCCGACAATCTTGGTTATCTGCTTTATGCGGAAAAATCTGCTATTGCCATAGATGGAGGCGCGGTTGATCAGATATGTTCATTTGCAGGGGATAACGGTCTGAATATCGAATATGTTACAAATACTCACTCACATCCCGACCATACTATGGGACTAAAATCACTTCTTGGCAGGTCAGGCGCTGTATATCTTGATCATAACACTCTTCCGGCAAAAGGATTTATCGGACTGGCCGGCGAAAATATTGACGTATATCATACACCGGGGCATACGGATGATTCTGTATCATTTCATGCCGGAAATTTTCTTATTACCGGGGACACCCTGTTTAACGGCACGGTCGGGAACTGCTTTTCCGGCGACCTTTTCGCCTTTTATAATTCGATAGTAAGGCTCATCTCTTTTCCGAAAGATACAATTATATATGCAGGGCATGATTATGTTGAGTATTCCATGTCTTTTGCAAGGCTTATTGAACCCGGTAACGGGGATATCGACAGCTTCCTGAAAAAATATAATCCTGAACTTGTCAGCTCAAAGCTTGAAGATGAGTTTAGAGTCAACCCGTATCTGAGGTTTAATGATCCTGAAATGATATCCGTTCTTAAGGCAAAAGGGCTGCCGGTTTCAACCGAGTTTGAACGCTGGGAATCTTTGATGGGATTGGGATAGAGGGCGGCAGTCGGTGGTCAGCTGTCAGGGACCGGCGATTCATGACCCCTGATTACTGGCAGCTGGATACTGGCAACTGATAATATCCTGTCAGATAAACTTTTATATGAGGAGAGATGAGTTGATTAGAAAAGACAGGGAAATAACCTCCAGGGATGAGATAGAATCGATAATAAACAAAGCTTTTGTATGCCGCCTCGGGATGGCGGATGAAAACGGGCCGTATATCGTTCCGCTCTCTTTCGGCTACCGAGAAAGGTCTCTTTATTTTCATTGCGCAAGAAAAGGCAGAAAACTGGACATCATGAAAAAGGATAAAAGGGTGTGCTTTGAGATTGATACCGACCATGAGATTGTTGAGTCTGACAAAGCATGCAAATGGGGCATGAAATACAAAAGTGTTATCGGTTTAGGAAACGCATTTTTTATCGAAGATATGGAATCAAAGAAAATAGCGCTTGATATCATAATGCGCCATTATTCCGGGCTGTCTTTTGAGTTTGAGAAAAAAGAAATAGACAGAGTCGTTATTTTTCGAGTTGATATAGAAAGTATGACAGGGAAAAAGAAGGAGTAAAAACCGAATAGCGAATGTCGAACATCGAATATCGAAGAACAAAAAGGCGATGTACGAAGTTCGATGTACGATATACGAGCAAAAAATGAATATTGCTGATTTTGTAAAAGAACAGGCGGAAAAGCTTTTTGACGGAGCAAAGGGAAGTCACGACTGGGAGCACACCTTGAGGGTTTGCAGCCTGTGCGAGCGCATAGGTCCGGCGGAGAAGGCGGACATGGATGTGCTGCGTGTAGCGGCTTACCTGCATGATATCGGAAGGTCCGGCCAGGATTCGGCATTAGGCGCGGTATGCCACGCGGAGAAAGGCGCTGAGATGGCCTGGCCGATAGTTGAGAAGCTTCCCCTTTCCGAAGAACAGAAGGCGAATGTTATCCACTGCATAAGGGCTCACCGATTCAGGGGGAAATGCCGGCCTGAGACTGCCGAAGCGAAAGTGCTGTTCGATGCCGACAAGCTCGATGCTATAGGAGCGGTCGGAGTTGCGAGGGCTTTTCTGTTTGCTGGTGAAGTTGGTGCAAGTCTACACATTCCCGGGATGAATATTGAAGAGACAAAGCCATATACTATAGAAGACACCGGCTTCAGGGAGTTTACGGTCAAGCTTTGCAAAATCAGGGAAAGGATATTGACAAAAGAGGGGAGAAAACTTGCGGATGAAAGGCATGCTTTCATGGAAGGATTCTTTAACCGTTTTCTGGAAGAATATGAGGGAAAGAGGTAGATGATATGAGCATTAATACAGTTGATAAAATTGACGATTGGGTTAAGGTAAAACATCTGCTTGTCAGTGTTTCGGATAAGAAGGGTCTTGAATCTTTTATCCCGGAGCTTGTCGGCATAAATCCGGGCGTAAGGATTTTTTCAACCGGCGGAACCTTTTCAAAGCTGAAAGAGATTCTCGGCAGCAAGGCTTCATGCTTAACCCAGGTGTCGGACTACACTGGCCAGCCTGAAACCCAGGGCGGCCTTGTTAAGACGCTCGATTTTAAGATATATCTCGGCCTTCTTACTGAAACCTATAATGGCTCTCACCGGGCGGATCTTGAAAGGACAAAAAGCGTTCCCATAGACATGGTAGTCGTCAACCTCTATCCTTTTAAAGAGACGATATCCAGACAGGGCGTTACGCCGGAAGAGGCCCGCGGGAACATAGATATCGGCGGGCCGTGCATGATAAGGGCCTCAGCCAAGAATTTCCTGCGAGTGGCTTCGGTTGTCGACCCCGGTGACTACGGCAGGATAGTATCCGAGCTGAAAGAAAACGATAATAAGATATCCTTGAAGAGTAGGTTTAAGCTTGCGGTAAAAGCTTTTGAGCACACGGCGACATATGATCGCACGATTGCCGATTATCTTGCCGGAAGAACATTCGAGGAAGTAAGTAATTGCTATAGAACATAGGTGAAATATTTAGACAGGATTAACAGGATGGACAGGATTTTTGAATATATATTTCAGGCCGCTCTTCCGGAGCGGGCTGAAAAATTATCATGTTAATCATGTTAATCCTGTCTGACAAAATTTATTACGATTTGTAAAGGAGGCTCAGATGGCTGAAGATCTGCGGAAGATGTATAAAACCATTATGGATGACCATTTCCCGCCTGCAATGGAAATTAGTTTTGTCGATGGCGGTAAAAGACAGACCCTTTTTTACGAAAAGATGGTATGGACTATAGATGATGTCATAAAAGGATTGCGGTACGGGGAGAACCCGGGACAGGAAGCCGCCCTTTACAAGCTGACAAACGGGAACCTGGTTCTTGGTGATATACAGACAATTCTGCCGGGCAATCATCTTGCCTCCGACGTCGAACTGCTTCAGTCTGGAAAGCATCCCGGCAAGACTAATCTTACAGATGCAGACAATGCCCTGAATATTCTCCGGTATTTTACGGATCAACCCGCGGCGGTTATCGTTAAACATAACAATCCATGCGGAGTTGCCCTCTCCGATGCGCTTCTTGACGCGTATCTGAAAGCAAATATGGCAGACAGGGTCGCGGCATTCGGCGGATGCATTGCGTTGAACCGGTCTGTTGATATCGAGACAGCCGAAGCGATAAACATGCAGTATGCCGAAGTGGTGGTGGCGCCTGAATTTGAAAATGGAGTCATGGATGTCTTCGCGAGGAAGAAAAATCTGAGGGTGATAAGGATCAGGAACATAGAAAGACTTCAGAACTTTGTCGGGAAAAGGTGCGTTGAGTTCAAAAGCCTCATTGACGGGGGAATTGTCGCCCAGTGGTCTTTTGTGCCCGAAGCCCGGTCAAAAGAGGCCCTGCGTCCCGCCGAATGCACATACAAGGGTAAGATTTACAAAGTAAGGAGAGATCCGACGGAAAGAGAATATGAAGACATGCTTTTCGGGTGGCTTGTCGAATCGGGAGTTACTTCCAATTCGGTTATCTACGTAAAGGATAAAGTGACGGTCGGGATAGGCACCGGCGAGCAGGACAGAGTCGGTGTCGCCGAGATTGCAAGGGATAAAGCCTACAGGAAACTCGCCGACAGGTACTGCTTTGAAACATACGGAATTGCCTATAATGACTTTAAGGATAAAGACAAAAAAGCGGAAATAGATGAAAGAGTAGCACGGGAAAAAGGAGGGCTTATCGGAGCCGCCATGGTCAGTGACGCATTCTTTCCTTTCCGGGATGGAGTTGATGTGGGGATCAGGGAGGGAATCTCATGCGTTATCCAGCCGGGCGGGTCGGATAATGACTACCAGTCTATCGAAGCCTGCAACGAGGCTGGTGTTGCGATGGTTTACACCGGGCAGAGAAGCTTTAAACACTAATGCCTTGTTGGCAAACACTTAAGGAGTAAGGAGGAGAAAACATGAATATAACTGAACGTATCAAAGGAATTTTGTTAAGACCCAGAGAGGAATGGCAGATAATTGCGGGAGAAACAACACCTATTGCCGAGTTATATAAAAACTATATTATTATACTGGCAGCCATCGGACCGGTTGCCTTTTTTATCGGCATGTCCCTCTTTGGAGTCAGCCTGCCTATGGGAGGAGCATTCAGGGTACCAATAATATCAGGTATTATGAATGCGGTGGTTCATTACGGCCTAACCCTTGTCGGGGTATATGCCCTCGCTATTATTATCGATGCCCTTGCCCCTACCTTTTCAGGGGAGAAAAATCTCAACCAGGCATTCAAGGTGGCCATGTATTCTTCTATACCCGGTTGGCTGGCTGGCATATTTGCGCTTATCCCCGCACTTGGCGTCCTCGGTATTTTGGGGTTATACGGTCTATATCTTCTCTATCTCGGATTACCGGTTCTCATGAAATCTCCAAAAGAAAAATCTACAGTGTACACGATTGCCGTAATCATCGCAGCGATCGTCATTTTTGTTGTGATAGGGGCCATTTCACGAGTCTTCATTTCCTGACATACGCAGAATATGATGAGCTAATTGACCTGGCTTGTGATGGGATTGCGACTATGCCGCGATAGAGGGAATGGTAACGGTTATCTTTTCGATACGGGCCGGTCAACATCTATGAGCTAATGTTGTTGGCTGATGCCAAAGCGCGTGAAGCGATTCTGTCCCGGTTCACCACAGGGTTGAAGCATTATTACGCTGGTGACATCCCAGCCGCTGATCATCTCTTCGCCGCTATTGCGAACTAGGATGGCCAGACGTCACACTGTCTGACCAAATGCCGGTCTCTATCAGAATCCATGCCGGCGGACTGGCAGGGCATATGGGTCATGCCGGCAAGTAGGGAATGGGCGGGTCATTCCCTATTTTGGTGAGTTGACGAAAAAATTCAGCCCCATTGTATGTCTTCCTGAAAGAAAGAATTGATCTGATACTATGTTTCCTGTAGATTTCACATTATAATGAACACTGTAACAGAAAATATGGGCGGCGCCCTTGATTTGCAAGCTTTACTGGATGTTGTCCCGGCTGACAGGACAGTCGCCTGCCTGCCAACACATGAATCCCTCATCTTGCACGACGGCGAAAAAGAGCTCGGGAGAATTCCCCTCGACGGCGTGATCGATGTCTCGATTCTCGACGATTCCTCGGTCCAAAAACGCTATACAGTAACTCGTTCTCTAATTCTGGGCCCTCTCGTTTTGCTTTTTCCGAAAAAGACTATTCGCGAGGCTTACCGTCTCTGCATTCAATGGAAAGATCCAAAGGGCGACTACCATTTCACCCACATCCGCATCGCAAGACGGATCATGGCTGAACATATGCTGAACACTATTAAGCATTCGCTTACCCCGGAAGTCCGCGCGGATTTGGCTATGAGGGCATCAGAGATCAAGAATCGGGCCGCTGTCTCAGAAAAAGAACAACACAGACCCATCAAAGAGACTTCGCCGTTTATCACCTGTGAGCACTGCGGGATAGAGTTTAGGAAAACCGACCTGCCGCCCGGTGGCAAGTGCCCGGTGTGCGGCCGAAGGCTTAATGTCGTTGCAGGCTAGAATTGCTTGCGAATGTTCCAACGCCGGCCCAATGAAAAACCCGAATTTATCTGACGACACCCGGAATATTGAAGGCATCAAATTATGTTTATAATCTGTGCAGCAAACGAAAGGGCACTCTCTACGCTGGTGTTACATCAGACCCTGTAAAGCGCATTGATAAACATAAAAACAGCATGACTGATGGTTTCACAAATAAATTTGATGTCCATCACCTGTTATGGTATGAAAACCTCAAGACATCCAAATCAGCAATCACAAGAGAGATACAGGGATTAGTGACCAGTGATCAGTAATCAGTGACGATATTCGAAGTACGATGTACGAACAACTGTCCACAAGAACAAACCGGTAACTTATAAACCATTGACTAATTTACAGGGGAGCTTGGCATGGGAAAACTGTTATGGGAACCTTCGAAAGAGCGGATATTAAATTCAAACATGAAGCAATTCATGGATATCATCAACCGGAAATACGGCAAATCTTTCACGGAATACGCGGGACTTTATAAGTGGTCGGTTGAAAACATTCCTGACTTCTGGTCGGAACTATGGAATTTTGCAGGCATAATCGCTTCTAAACCTTATGACCGGGTTATTGACGACGTTACGAAGATGCCGGGCGCAAAATGGTTTGAGGGCGCGCGCTTAAACTTTGCCGAAAACCTTCTAAGGTACCGGGACGGGCGGACAGCTCTCATATTTAAGGGTGAAGACCAGGACGCAATCCGTATGACTTATGCCGGACTTTATGATGAAGTAGCCCGGCTTGCCGCTTCCCTGAGAGAGATGGGGGTTCAGAAAGGAGACCGCGTAGTCGGTTTCATGCCGAATATGCCGCAGTCTATTATCGCCATGCTTGCCGCCACAAGTATCGGAGGAGTATGGTCTTCCTGTTCACCCGATTTTGGAATAAAGGGGGTTTTAGACCGCTTCGGCCAGATCAGGCCGAAGGTTATATTTACAGCAAACGGCTATTCATTCAAGGGAAAGCGCCTCGACAGCCTCGAAAGAATTTCCGATATATTAAAACAGCTCCCTTCAATTGAAAAAGTGGTTGTTGTTCCCTATACCGAACCGGATCCCGATATAAGCAGGGTAACGAAAGCCGTTCATTACAGGGATTTCATATCTTCAGAAAAAGGCCTTGAGATAAAATTCGAGCAGCTTCCTTTTGATCATCCCTTGTACATAATGTACTCGTCGGGGACAACCGGACTTCCTAAATGCATGGTTCAGGGTGCGGGAGGGATTCTCGTTCATCAGTTGAAGGAGATGATGCTGCATACCGATTTAAGAAGGAGCGACACAATTTTTTATTTTACCACCTGCGGCTGGATGATGTGGAACTGGCTGACAAGCGCGCTTGGCGTGGGAGGCACACTAGTACTGTTCGACGGGAATCCTTTTCATCCCGAGCCCGGAACATTATGGAAAATGGCCCAGGATGAAAAAATCTCTGTTTTTGGAACAAGCGCTGGATATATAACCGCCCTGCAGAATGCCGGCGTAAAACCCGGAAAAACATACGACCTGAAAAATCTCAGAACTATTCTTTCAACTGGTTCACCTCTTTCAATGGAAAATTTTGAATATGTGTACAGCGATATAAAGCCTGATGTTCAGCTTGCGTCCATTTCCGGAGGAACCGATTTAAACGGCTGCTTTGCGCTCGGCAACCCGATGGGTGCGGTCTATTCAGGGGAGCTTCAATGCAGGGGACTTGCAATGAAAGTTGAAGCATTTGATGAAAACGGAAAGCCGGTCATAAACCGGCAGGGGGAGCTTGTCTGCACGGCGCCTTTTCCTTCAATGCCTATCTATTTCTGGGATGATCCGGACGGGAAGAAATATCACAGCGCCTATTTTGACGTGTATCCGGGTATATGGCGGCACGGGGATTTTATTGAAATCAATGACCGGGGCGGAGTAACAATTTACGGGAGGTCAGATGCCACTTTAAATCCGGGAGGGGTCAGGATAGGGACTGCTGAAATATACCGCCAGATGGAGCAGCTTGACGAGATCGAAGACAGCGTTGTTGTGGGCCAGGACTGGAAGAATGACGTGCGTGTCATCCTGTTTGTAAAAATGGCGTCGGGTTACGAACTGACAGATGCGGTTAAAAAGAAGATTGTTAATACCATCAGGATAAATGCTTCTCCGAGGCATGTGCCCGCAAAGATTTTGAATGTCCCGGATGTTCCGTATACTCTGAATATGAAGAAGGTAGAGCTTGCCGTGAAAAAAGTCATCCAGGGCAAGCCGGTGTTGAACAAGGATGCCCTGAGAAATCCGGAAGCTCTAGATTTTTATGCCGGTTTTAAGGAGCTTGGGGAGGATTAATAAGGCTGAAGGCGGAAGGCGTGAGGCGTGAGTCTGAAGGAAAAGCAAGTTGCAAGAGTGTGAGCCTAATATTGAATATAGAATATCAGGGGTCAGTGGTCAGTAGTCAGGGGCCAGGAGAAAGAAAAGGTTTTTCACTTGAACCCTCGAATCCTTTATCACCTTCGATATTCGAAATTCGATGTTCGGACCGTAAACTATGAACCAGAAACCAGAAACCATCTTTTTAACCGGTCGGATAGAGAAAATAACATATACAAGCGAAGAGACCGGCTATACGGTCGCGAAGGTTATTGTCCAGGGAAGAAAAGACCCCGTCACCATCGTAGGAAACCTTATCTCTCCCGTTCCGGGTGAAACGCTCACTATGAAGGGCGAATGGACAAGGCACCCAAAATTCGGCGAGCAGTTCAAAGTCTCAGAATTTTCAAGCGCGTCCCCCGAAAGCCCTGCCGGAATCGAAAAATATCTCGGTTCCGGTCTTGTAAAGGGTATCGGGCCGGTCATGGCTGAACGGATCGTAAAAAAATTCGGAATAAAAACGCTTGATATAATAGAAAATGATACTGGCAAGCTCTCATCCGTTGAAGGGATTGGAGAAAAGCGGATTGCCACGATCAGAAAGGCCTGGGACGAGCAGAAAGAGATCCGCAATCTCATGCTTTTTCTCCACGCTTACGGCCTCGGCGCAGGATACGCCATAAAAATTTTCAGAAAGTACGGGAACAGGGCGACGGCAATTATGAAAGAAAACCCGTACCGCCTTGCTGTCGATATATCGGGGATAGGATTTATTACCGCTGACAGGATCGGCGCAAAGCTCGGCTTTGCAAAAGATTCGAAGGAAAGAATCGAATCCGGAATAGTATATGTTCTTTTTACTCTCTCTGAAGAGGGGCATGTTTATTATCCGCTGCCGTCCTTAATCGAAAACTGCGCGGCAATGCTCGATGTTGAAAGAGAGAATGTTAAGAAAGGGATTGATGCGGCTGCCGCGTCAGGGAAAATAGTTATTGAAGAGCTCGAAGGCGATATTGGAAAGACGGAGGAGGAGAGAAAGGGCGTCTTTCTCGCGAAATATCATTACTGCGAAGCCGGCACATCAAAATTATTAAAGGTAATTGTCGGTTCGGTTAAATCTTATAAGAACGTTATTCCGGACAAGGCAATCGAATGGGCACAGCATGAACTCTCTATTACCCTTGCCGGAAAACAGATCGAGGCCGTCCGGAGTGCTCTTGAAGAAAAGGTTCTCGTAATCACCGGAGGGCCCGGTACCGGAAAGACGACCATCATAAACGCCATCCTTAAGATATTCAAAAGACTTAAGATGAGCATCCTGCTTGGTGCGCCTACCGGGAGAGCTGCAAAGCGAATGAGCGAGGCGACAGGGTGCGTGGCGAAAACAATTCACAGGATGCTTGAATACAACCCGGAAAAGGGAGGGTTCCGGAGAAATGAGAAGAATCCTCTTGAGTGCAATCTTCTGGTTGTTGATGAAGCCTCCATGATAGACAATATCCTGATCTTCAGCCTGCTCAAGGCCGTGCCTCCGGAATCAGTTTTAATTCTTGTGGGAGATGTCAACCAGCTTCCTTCGGTGGGGGCCGGAAATGTTTTGAATGATATAATCGAATCGGGCATCGCGCCTGTTGTTACTCTTACCGAAATATTCCGTCAGGCAAAAGAGAGCCGTATCGTAATTAACGCCCACAGGATAAATGACGGAATAATGCCTTTTTTGAAAGCGGGTGAAAAGAGCAGCGATTTTTATTTCATTGAGCAGGATAATCCGGAAAAGGTAATTGAAATAATCAGGGAGCTTGTAGCAGAGCGGATTCCGGGGCACTTTGGTTTTGATTCTTTCAATGACATACAGGTCTTAACACCCATGCACAGGGGCGTTCTCGGATCCTCCTCACTTAATGCTGTTTTGCAGGAGGCGCTCAATCCGGGAGATGCCCTGCTTGTACGCGGAGAAAAAAAATATAAAACAGGCGATAAGGTAATGCAGGTAAGAAACAATTATGATAAGGAGGTTTTCAACGGCGATATCGGACGGATCAAGTCGATCGATTCCGAGGATCGGAAGATGATTGTATCTTTCGATGGACGGCCGGTTGAGTACGATTTTCATGAGCTTGACGATATTGTCTTATCCTATGCCGTTTCGGTCCACAAGTCACAGGGCTCCGAATATCCTGCAGTAGTGATGCCGGTTCATACGCAGCATTATATGCTTCTCCAGCGCAACCTTATATATACGGCGCTCACAAGAGGACGAAGGCTTGTCGTTATGGTTGGCACAAAGAAGGCTCTTGCAATCGGAATAAATAATAACAGAACGCAGAAGCGATATACATTTCTTAAGGACAGGCTTAAAAAAAACAGTGAATAGTGAATGGTGAACAGTGAATAGAAGGGAGTAAGGATTCAGCCAGGGAATATTCGGTCAAAATCCTCTGGTCAAAATCATCTTGACATAAAAAATCCTTATTCGTATACTCCCATCACGAAAAAACAGTATAGTTTTGATTATAAGCTGCACGATTTATGATGTAATTACAAGGATATGGAGAGAGCAGGCTTTGATCCGTTTTGTAACTATTTGTGAACAGTTTTATTTAACTTTTCTTTAAACTGGAAGGTGACTATGATTGAAAAGGGTGGAAAAATTGTAACCGGCGGCCACGAACTTGAAAATGCTTTTTTCCTGAAACAGGATAAAAAACTTACTGAGCAGCTTGCGGCAATGAAAAAAATGAAGGAAACAAAAGAAAACCTGAAGAAGGTTTCAGGTATCGAGAATGAGGCTGTTCTGCAAAAACTTATTGATTTAAAGATCCCCGCACATATTGTTGCTTCGCTCTCCATGATACCGCTTGTGGAAGTAGCATGGGCAGATGGTACTATCGGAGAAAAAGAGCATGAAGCAATTCTTAAGGCTGCAAAGCTGGACAGCGATATTGACCGCGAACTGCTTAAAAGCTGGCTTTCTCATAAACCGGAACCGGCTTTGCTTGAAGCCTGGACATTGTATATTAACGGGATATGTGAAAAAATAAGTGATGATGAAAAAAAGCTTTTACAAAAGACCTTACTCTCACATGCATATAATATAGCAAATGCTGAAGGCGGTTTTCTTGGAGTTGGCTCAAAATTATCAAAACTGGAAAAAGCCATGCTTAAAAAACTCGAGGCATCATTTAAATAAATAGAATAGATTAGAAATAATCATGATGCAGGCAGAATGAAGCATGAGAATACAGGAGCCAGGAGCCAGAATAACTACGGACTGTTTTTCTTCTGTATTCTCATATAAACCTTATAGCCAAATTGTCTTGGCTTTCAGGAACACATTCGTCTATAATCGAGCCGAAAAGAAACGGAATTGATGTCAAATCAAACCAATCAGGACAACCGGTGGGTCTGTACAACTTGGTCGCTTTGTCAGGCTTATGGTTATCCGGGGAGTGAGAAACTCCAGAGGAGGTGCCATGAGGGTATTTACTGTCATTCTTGCTTTTTTGTTTATGAGTGTGTCTTCTTCCGCCATTGCCGCTGTTAAGGAAATCGGGGTGATAAAAAATATTAAGGGCCCCGTGTCCATTGAAAGGGATAAAGCGTCTATTACCGCAAAACAGGGCGACAAGCTTTTTGAAAACGACACTATTATAACAGGCAAGGGCGGGTCTATGGGAGCCGTTTTAAATGACAACAGCCTGATTTCAAGCGGTTCCGATTCAAAACTCATCCTGTCCCAGTTCGCTTTCAGTCCCGCAGAAAAAAAACTATCCAGCACTTTCCATATAATGCGTGGCACTACGACCTATCTATCAGGTTTAATTGGGTTACGAGACAACAAGGCTGTTAAGTTCGTCACGCCTACCGCTGTCTGCGGCCTTCGCGGGACACATCTTGCCATATATGTAGTTGAGGGCGATTAGCAGAAAGGGGAATGCGATCGCTGTTTCTGTTCAACAAATGAAGGAGCTTAATATCATGAGAAAAATAATTCCAGCATCTCTTATTTTTTTTGCCTTCCTGTTTCCTTTTCTTTTAATATCTTGTGCCGGATTTTCGACTCCGGTAATTGTCGATTCGGATAAGGATAGCGTACCAGATAATTACGATAACCGCCATAATTTTACAACACCGCAGTATTACGACAAATGCCCCACCACAACGCCACCAGGAGTCAAAGTTGATAACTATGGCTGTCCACCGGATGCCGACGACGACGGTGTTCCCGACTATCTGGACAAATGCCCCGGAACTCCTTCTGGTGTGAAGGTGGACAAGAACGGTTGCCCCCTTGATACCGACGGTGACGGCGTTCCCGACTATCTGGACAAGTGCCCTGGTACTCCTTCTGGTGTGAAGGTGGACAAGGACGGATGTCCTCCCCCGCCGCCCCCGGTTGCTCAAACTTCCAAAACGCTGTTTGTTCTCCTTCCTGATCCGGACGGTAAAATCGGCCAGGTAGAGGTAAACACTTCCGCCGGATCGCAAGTCCTGGGCAAAGCCTTTGAGTCGACGGAGGTCGTAAGCTCTGATAAGATCCCCGGCCCCCCGAAAGTCATGGATGAAAAAGCAGTAAGAGATATGTTTAAAGATGCTCTTGCTGCAGAATCAGCTCCTCCTTCCTCTTTCATCATATACTTTGAGAGCGGAAAAGCCACTCAGACAAAAAAATCCATGCAATTGATTCCGGAAATCCTGGAGGCGATCAAGGCGCGAAAAACAAACAGTGTGGTTGTCGCTGGCCATACCGACACGGTTGGTTCGGTTGAATATAATCAGAAGCTTTCTGAGCGGCGGGCCAAATCTGTTACCGACGCCATTGTTGCTAAGGGTGTTGACAAAGCAATTATAGCTATTGAATTTTATGGTGAGGAGCGACTATTGGTGGAAACACCTGATAATGTGGCTGAACCTGGGAATCGTCGGGTCGAAATCATAGTAAGATAAAATTAGAGCGAAAGCAGGAATTTTTGCAGAAGTTTTAAAAAGAAATTATGGCATAAAGCTGATTTAAGATCACAAAAAAAGTTATCTGAAGGCAGCAATGAAAAGAAAAAGGGGTCGCGGTATTTTTCCGTAACCCCTTTTTTATCTGTACCACGATATGGTGATAGAGTCCGCCTTGTTACGGAAACTTTCTAAGAGGCGCCAGCGTATCAAGAACATCGGCGGCTTTGTTTTTTGATTCTTTAACTGATTTGACGAATTTATCGGTCTCTGCATCTGATTTTTTCAACTTATCAATCAGCTCAGCCTCTGTCCCGGATTTTTTCCCCGCCTCCATTTTTTTGTTATCAGTATTTTGGTCCTGTCTTTCCTTCTCTTCCGTCTTTGGCTGTATACTCTCTTTATCCGTGACACCTTTGTAACTCTCAATTTTCATGGCTTTATCTCTGACTTTGTCAGGCAAAGGCGTATTCGTTATAACAGTGACACCGTTCTCATCAGTATAGCTGTACACATCGCCGGATTCTGATTGAAGCGGAAAGAGTGAAAATGTGATTGTAGAGAGGATGATAATTCCCGACATTAAAAGAAAGAGGGATGTCTTTTGTCTAAACATGAAATGTTCTCCTTCTCACCTGATAGGCAATCTTCTTATTATGAACGGATCGATATTATTATAAATGAATGGGCTTTTTTATCACGAATTACCGGTAACGTAAACAGTGTAATTCGGGAACTGTTGTAAAATCCCCTTGACATACAAGGCTTCTTTCCGTAACTTCAACCCAAGCGAAAGCAACCCCCAGACCCCCACGCGGGAAGAGCCGGGTCGGCGGGCGTGGATTTCGATCCGGGCAGCACCGGTATATACCTGGGGCCAGCGAAGGTCCTCTCCGGTGGGTCGAGCATGAAAACCTTCGACAAGGAGAAGGTGAGGGAGTATACAAAAGATTGGAAGGTATTTATAAAGGTGGATCTAAAGAGTGGCAATGATTCAGCCACTGCCTGGACCTGTGACTTTCCGAAAGAGTATGTGACGATAAACTCGGAGTATTCGACATGATGAAAGAGGCCATCAGGAAGAGCGGCGTATTGATAGAAGCGCTTCCGTATATAAAAAAGTTCTTCGGCAAGATCGTCGTGATCAAGTACGGCGGAGCGGCGGTAGATGAAAAAGGCATTGATAGGGGGATACTCAGGGACATAATGTTCATGCACTACGCCGGTATGCACCCGATAGTCGTACACGGAGGAGGGCCGTTCATCTCGAAGATGATGAAGAAGGCCGGCCTTGAACCGAAGTTCATAAACGGCCGGCGCTATACCGACGAGCAGGCCGTCAGGATTATAGACAAAGCTCTCTCCGTTATAAACAGGAAGATAGTGAGTGAACTTAGAGGAATGGGAGCCCGGGCCTTCGGTTTGAGCGGCAGAGAGAACAACCTAATAAAGGTAAAGAAGATGACTCCCGGCTACGATCTTGGTTTTGTTGGTGAGGTCACATCCGTTGATACGACAGTATTGAAAAGGCTCGTAAAAGACAACATTGTGCCGGTCATATATCCGCTCGGGCTTGGCCGTGACGGCAAACTTTATAACGTGAATGCGGATGACATGGCAAGCGCGATAGCGGCAAAGCTCAAAGCCGAGAAATTTGTCCTGCTTACCAACGTGATGGGCATAATGAAGGATAAAGGGAACCCGAAGACACTCTACAAGACGCTGAACTCTGCGGACGTTCAGCGCCTTATAAATGATAAGGCGATAGATTCCGGTATGATACCGAAGGCCGAAGCATGCTCGAAGGCCATAAGGGGCGGAGTAAAGAAGGCCCATATCCTCAATGCCGGCATCGAGCACGCAATGCTCCTGGAGATATTCACAGACAAGGGAATAGGAACGGAAATCGTGAATTGACAGGATTTAAAATTCGGGATATTGAAAAATAATGGAATTTTCGGGATATCTCACACTTTTTGATTTTAACAAAGTTCTGTTTTTTCAAAGATTATTTTTGTGCGGTTTGATTTGATTCTTTATTTCCTCTAAAATATGCGGGATTTAGAAAACTCAAGGTTATTTCATTCCATCCTTAATTCTCAATTTTGACAAACTACCCGCTACAGAAAAGTTTTGAAAAGAATCAATCATGGATGAGATAAAGTTCATTTGAGGTCACGAAAACTTTCTCTGTGGGGTAGCAGTAGGGTAGCAAAAAAAAGAAAAAGGGGTTAACCTTAACTTGGCTAACCCCTTGATTTATTTGGTGGGCCGTGTTGGAATCGAACCAACAACCTACTGATTAAGAGTCAGGTGCTCTACCTAGTTGAGCTAACGGCCCGGATGTTCTTTTTACCTTAAAAAAGCGGATATGCTCGTACCAGCATTAATTAAGCTTGTCAAATTTTTTATGCCTGCTTATGCCAAATGTTGCAAGTCTTATTTTTGACGGCTTCCTAAAAAGCCATTCTGCTGTGTTACGCTTCATCTTTCGTCATTGCAGCGTACCTATATTTACGCTTCATTTCTCAAGATTTGCGCGCCTTGCATAATGAGCTTTTTATTTTGCCGTCCAAAGTCCGACCTTATCTTAAAATCTGAGGCTTCCTAAAAAATCATCAATATTTGATCCTGCTTGCGCGTTTCCTCTCTTTTTTCCAGTCGATCTCTTTTTTTTCTCTCTGAAGTTGTGTTCTTCGTTTTTTGTCATCATCCGGTTCTATATTGAGGATATAGCTCCCGGGCATGGTTTTTAAGGCGGATTCCTTATGTTTATCGGCAGGTTTGGATTCTTCTTTCTGTTTCGGAGGAGGCGGACCTGTGAAGCATGAGGGCGGAATAATGTCTGCGCAATATAATTCGCCTGAGGAATAGAAGGCAACGCCTGAATCAAGAGCTTTCCGGACAAGAACCGTAAGGAGCAGCGGCGCCTGGTCGAAGCGTTTTCCAATTCTTTCAGCCATCTCTTTTGTTGCCGACAAAACGACTCTGTCGTTCCCGACAGGATGGATTCCTTTTTCCAAAACAAAAACATAGGCCTTTCCCCGGACGCAGGTAAAAAGAAGCTTCGGAGGATTAAGGGCTATGACCTGCTTAGGAAGATTATCAATGTTTTTCGCGCGGATTAAAGAATCCTTTATATCAACCTGAAAGTCGGGATATAAAGCAAAAATATCATCTATATGGAAAGGCCTCACATAATTGAAGCCTTCTTCCTCGTTGACTGCCCGAAGAAGAGATTTTATTTTTATGTAACCTTCATTGTCAGGAACAAGGCCGAATTCGTCCGGTCTTCTTTCGAGTACGTATAAAATAAGACGGGCAAGTCTTTTAAGGGATTTTAATGCATCCATAATAAGCAGTGAATAGTGAATAGTGAACAGTAAATAGTGAACAGCTGTAAAGAACCATAAATTCTAATTCTAATATTTTTTGACTATCCGTTTAACATCATTTATATATATTCTCGCATATAAACATGATCTTTTCAATTTATAATATATGGATAATTTCCAAAAAAATTGGTGATCGTAATAAAATTGGGAAAAGAACCTTAA
The DNA here is from genome assembly GCA_011391695.1 of Desulfobacteraceae bacterium. Classification (GTDB taxonomy): domain Bacteria; phylum Desulfobacterota; class Desulfobacteria; order Desulfobacterales; family RPRI01; genus RPRI01. The sequence goes on from JAABQB010000001.1 coordinate 16,784, forward strand.
ACATAAAGGATACGTTGTTAAAATGAAACGGGAAAAATCTGACAGATTTTTTGAGCAGGCAAAGAAACTGATTCCGGGGGGCGTTAACAGTCCTGTACGGGCATGTAAATCTGTCGGCGCGGACCCTGTTTTTATCGACCTGGCCGAGGGATGTCTGGTTTTTGATGCGGACGGGAACGGTTATATTGATTATGTGGGCTCATGGGGGCCCATGATCCTGGGACACAGGCATCCTGCAGTGGTTGAAGAAATAAAATCGGCCCTGAACAAAGGAACAAGTTTCGGGGCGCCAACGGAGCTTGAAATCAAGCTCGCCGGAATGATTGTTGAAGCAGTTCCATCCATTGAAATGGTTCGAATGGTCAATTCGGGGACTGAAGCCACGATGAGCGCGATCCGCCTTGCGCGCGGCTTTACCCGAAGAGATATGATTATCAAATTTGACGGGTGCTATCACGGTCATTCGGATTCTCTTCTTGTTGAAGCCGGATCGGGCGTGGCGACTCTCGGCATTCCGGGAAGCCCCGGAGTTCCTGAATCTTTTGTCGCGGGCACAATATCCCTTCCCTACAATGATATCAAAAGCGTAGAGAAAACCATGAAAAAGCACGGACCAAAGATTGCCTGCATAATAGTCGAACCGGTTGCCGGCAACATGGGCCTTGTGCCGCCTGCCGATGGATTTTTAGCTGCCCTGAGAGAACTCACTGAAAAATATCGAAGCCTGCTAATATTCGATGAAGTCATGACAGGCTTCAGGGTTGCTTACGGCGGCGCCCAGTCATTGTATGGAATATCGCCCGACCTGACCTGCCTTGGGAAAATAATAGGAGGGGGTCTCCCGGTAGGCGCCTACGGCGGTAAGCGTGAAATAATGGAAATGATTGCACCACGGGGGCCAGTTTATCAGGCAGGTACATTGTCAGGAAATCCGCTTGCAATGGCGGCAGGAATTGCGACCTTAACACAGATAAAAAAGCCCGGCTTTTATGATAAGCTGGAGGCGATGTCGGAAAAGCTCGGGAACGGGCTTCAGGATGCAGCCCGCAAGGCCGGGATTAAAGTCGCTGTGGAAAGAACAGGTTCCATGCTCGGCATGTTTTTTACCGGCAGAAAGGTTGTCGATTTTAAGAGCGCCAAAACAAGCGACCTTAAGATGTTTTCAGCTTATTACAGGCAAATGCTTGAAGAGGGAATCTATCTTGCTCCATCCCAGTTTGAGGCCCTCTTTGTATCTTCCGCCCACGGGACGGAGCACATTGAACGCACGATTGAAGCGGCAGAGAAAGTAATGCATGGGCTGAGGCGAATGTAGAATATCGGACATCGAATATCGGGGGTCAGTGGTCAGGGCTCAGGTATCAGTGGAAAGAGATGATTTTTCACTTGAATCCTTGAATCCTCGGCCCCTCGAATCCTTCATCTCCTTCGATATTCGAATTACGATGTACGAACGACGATCTACGAACAACGGAGGCAGTATGGGAAATAATTTCAAAACTATGATTTTACTTGCCGTAATGACGGCATTTATAGTCTGGGTCGGTCAGATGATGGGCGGCACAAACGGAATGTTGATAGCTCTTGTTCTGGCAGCGGGCATGAATTTTTTCAGCTACTGGTTTTCAGACAAGATTGTTTTAAGGATGTACAAAGCACGGGAGGCAACCCCTGATGAGGCGCCACAGGTATATGAAACAGTCAAAAAGCTGACAATTCGTGCTGAGCTTCCCATGCCTAAAATATATATTATTCCTGAAGAATCGCCCAATGCATTTGCTACAGGCAGAAACCCGGAACATGCCGTTGTAGCGGTTACCGAAGGGCTTCTTAAGCTGATGGGCAGAGAAGAGGTTGAAGGCGTTCTCGCCCATGAGCTCGCGCACATAAAAAACAGGGATATACTTATAGGCTCTATTGCCGCCACGCTTGCCGGCGCCATCATGGTGCTTGCGAATATGGCGCGCTGGGCGGCAATGTTCGGAGGATCAAGAAGAGATAATGAAAATGGGGGAGGCGGTATTATCGGGCTGGTTGTAATGTCAATTATGGCGCCCATAGCAGCCATGCTCATTCAGATGGCCATTTCCCGGTCAAGAGAATATGTTGCGGATTCCACCGGGGCTTCTTTTGCGGGTAGTCCGAAAGGACTCGCCGGTGCGCTTGCCAAACTCGGGGCCTATTCCGGAAGGCTGCCTATGAATGCCAATCCTTCAACGGCTCATATGTTTATTGTAAACCCGTTATCGGGTAAAAGTCTTATGAATCTATTTTCGACCCACCCTCCGCTGGAAGAGAGAATCAGCCGCTTAACAGGAGTTCGTCCGGAAGATAAACAGAGCGGATCCGGAGCAGGCAGGGGCAAACAGGATGCCAGGTCGGTGTGGGACAATATTTCCCGTTAAATGTGATTTAATAAAAAGCTCCCGCCGCATGCAGCGTGTATGATCCCGCTGTTTCGGTTCAAGGGGCAAAGGAGAAAAATGGCCGTATCAACCTACTGGGCTGACAAATATGTCGAAAACAAAAAAAGTGCAAGGGACGCGATAAGCCTTATAAAACCCGGAAAGAGAGTCTTTATAGGCTCATCATGCGGGGAGCCACAGCACCTTGTAAGAGTTTTATCGGAATATTCAGATAATTTTACCGACATCGAGATTGTGCGTCTCCTGACTTTGGAGACCACCCCGCTGACTCTTATCGCGAACAAGACAAAAAGCCAGAGTCTTAATATAAGGTCTTTCTACCTTGGTTCTGCCAAAACCCAGGGACTTGCAAGGAATATGCGGTTTATAACTCCAATCAACCTTTCCGCTATTCCGCGCCTGTTTAAAAGCCGTCTTCTTCCAATTCATGTCGCACTTATCCAGGTTTCTCCTCCTGATGATTTCGGCTGGATGAGTCTTGGCGTTTCAGTCGATATTACCCATGCTGCGGCTTCTTCAGCCGATTTTGTGATAGCGCAGGTTAACCCAAGGATGCCGAGGGCACTGGGAAGGAGTTTTATCCATGTAAACGACGTGGACGTATTCGTGGAAAAAGAGGAGGAACTTCTGACAATAGGTGAACTTCCCGACCTTGAATCGGCAAATAAAATAGCCGGGCATATATCAAGGCTCGTAAGTGACGGGTCAACTTTACAGATGAGCCTCGGGGTGACTCCCGGAGCAGTTCTTCTCGCCTTTTCTGATAAGAACGATCTTGGAATTCATACACAGTACCTTACGGACAGTGTCATGCACCTTTTTTCAAAGGGCGTGATCACAAACAGGAAAAAAGGATTCAATGAAGGGAAAATAGTGGCAAGCAGCGCAATAGGATCCAGGAATCTTTACGATTTTATGCACGACAATCCGGCAATAGAATTTCACCCATCCGATTATGTGAATGATTCAGGAATAATAGCAAAACACAGCAGGATGGTTTCGCTGAATGTTGCCATGACCATGGACCTTACAGGCCAGGTTGCCGCGGATGCCCTTCCATATAACCATTTTTCCGGAGTGACCGGCATGGTTGATTTTATGAGGGGTGCATCCCAGGCTGATGGAGGAAAATCGATTCTCATGATTACTTCCACAACCAGTAACGGCAAGAAAAGCAGGATAGTTCCTTTGCTTACTGATACTGCCATAGTCGTTCCGAGGGGAGATGTTCATTATGTGGTTTCAGAATATGGCGCGGTGAATCTTTTCGGAAAGAGCATCCAGGAAAGGGCGATGGCTTTGATAAGCATAGCTCATCCGGATTTCAGGGAACAGCTGTTCCATAATGCCAAGAGACTGGGGCTTCTTGGCGCGGAACGGACACTGAAGGAATCCATACACGGTGTGTACCCCGCCAAGCTGGAAGAAACTTTTGAAATAGACGGCGAATCTGTGACCGTAAGACCGGCAAAACCGGTAGATGTAAGAAGGATACAGGAACATTTTTATGGTCTTAATAAAAATGATATTGCTTCACGCTTTTTCCATGAAAAAACAAGATTTGTCAGTGACGAAATCGGAGATGTGTCCCAGGTAGATTATGTTAAGGATCTTACAATGGTGGCTATTGTGGGAGAATTCGGTTTCGGGAGGGTGGTAGCTGTCGGGGAATATCTTCTTGATCCGGGGAAAAACATGGCGGAGGTTGCTTTTTCGGTAAGCGGTGATTATCAGGGAAAGAGACTCGGGAAAATTTTGCTCAGAAAATTGTCTGAAACGGCAATGGAAAATGGAATCGGGGGACTGTATGCGTACACATCTCCGGGCAACCAGGGCATGATAAAGCTGTTTAACAGTTTGCCTTACAGGATCAGGACGAACTTTGAGGAGGATATGGTAGTTTTAAGCTGCAGATTTGATGAGCCTAGATAGTGAAAAAGCGGAATATCGTACATCGTACATCGTACATCGAATATCGAAAATTGAAAGTCGAATATAAGGGATCAGGGATCAGGGATCAGGGGTCAGTAGTCAGTAATCAGTGGCCAGTGATCAGTAATCAGGGGCGAGAGGCGAATATCGAATATCAGGGATCAGGGATCAGGGGTCAGTGGTCAGGATAAAAAATGCTTTTGCCGGTAACTGACGGCTGGACCCTGACAGCTGACATCATGGGATCAGGAAACAAATGAATCGATCGGTAAAACCAACAGGAAATGAAGATATGCAAAAGGTAACGTTTTACCCTCACAATATAAGTATATCAGCGGAAGATGGAGATAATCTCCTGCGTGTCGCGATGGAAGCAGGAGTTCATGTGAATGCTTCCTGCGGCGGTGAAGGCATTTGCGGAAAGTGCCGGGTTATAATCGAAGAAGGAACTGTTGAAGGCGGAATTACCGAAAAGCTGAGTGATGATGACATCAAAAAAGGGTACAGGCAGGCCTGCCTTTCAAATGTCAGGAGCGATCTCGTTGTCCGGATTCCGGTTGAATCCGCCATAGATGCAAGCGTTCTCAACATGCCTCTCAGTCCGAGGAAAACAGCGCGTATAAAGGAATTCAATTTTGAAGAATTAAAGGAGAAAGGCCTTTTTGTGCCTCCCGTTGAAAAGAGGTACCTTGAGCTTCCCGAGCCGACGGTCCAGGACAATCTTCCGGATGTTTCACGCCTTGTAAGCTATCTGAAAGCCACGTTCGACGAGCACCGCCTTCTTGTAGAACTCCCTGTAATCAGAAAAGTGCCCGACATTTTCAGAAAGGAGGGTTTCAGAGTAACTGCCACCCTTGCGCGTCCTGTTCATGAAGGAAGGAAGACCCACATAATAAATATACAGCCCGGAGATACGACTGACCGGAACTATGCAATTGCAATGGATATAGGAACCACTACCGTTTACGGCCAGATGATCGACCTTATAACAGGAAATGTTCTTGCCCAGCACGGTGAATTCAACGGCCAGATAAGTTACGGCGAAGACGTGATCAGCAGGATCGTGTATGCCGAAAAACCGGGCGGTCTTGACAAGCTCCATGATGTCGTAATCAAGACCATGAACGGGATTATTAAAAAGATAGTGGCACAGGCAAAAATTGATCCCGATGAAATTTCAACTATAACAATTGCGGGCAACACTACCATGACCCAGCTTTTGCTGAAGGTCAACCCCCGTTACATGCGCCGTTCTCCCTACGTTCCGGCCTCTACACTCTATCCGCCCGTAAAAGCCGTTTCCCTGGGAATAGACCTTGGTGATCATGTGGCCGCACTTGTCTATCCGCAGATTTCGAGCTATGTCGGCGGGGATATAGTAGCAGGAGTCATGGGTTCAGGCATATACAGGTCGGAAGAGCTTACTCTTTACATGGATATAGGGACAAATGCCGAGATAGTGATAGGGAACAAAGATTGGCTTGCCTGCGCGGCATGTTCGGCCGGCCCCGCCTTTGAGGGAGGAGGCGTAAAATTCGGGATGCGTGCCACAAAGGGAGCTATCGAGGATTTTTCAATAGATCCTGTCACATTTGAGCCGATGAATATAACAATCGGAAATGTCAGGCCTAAAGGCATATGCGGTTCGGGGCTGATAACCATGGTTGCGACTCTTTTTGAAGCGGGTGTCATAAATAATCTTGGAAAATTCAACAGGGATCTTAACACCCGGCGGATTCGTGAAACAGACGGTGTTTATGAATATGTGCTAGCATGGGCAAATGAAACTCAGATTGACAGGGATGTGGTCATTGCCGAGCCCGATATCGACAACCTGATACGTGCAAAAGGGGCCATATACAGCGGTTGCATGACACTTCTTGAAGAGGTCGGCCTTACCGTTCAGAACCTTGAGCGCATTATACTGGCCGGAGGATTCGGGAGTTTTGTCGATCTTGAGAAATCGATAACGATAGGGCTCCTGCCTGAAATAGACCTTGATAAGATTACCTTTATCGGAAATGGTTCTCTTCTTGGAGCAAAGATGAGCTGCCTTACAAACCGTATCAGGAGTGATGTGGTTGAGGTGACGAGAAAAATGACAAATTTTGAGCTTTCGGAAACGGCATCTTATATGGAAAACTACATTGCTGCGTTGTTTCTCCCGCATACCGACATGAACAACTTTCCAAAGGTGAAAGAGCGTTTTGAGGCAAGAAAAAAAATGAGTAATATTTAATAGATACTACTGAATCATATTTATTAATATACATCTATTGACAAACTTTAAATCTCAATATAAGGCATTTCAGTGGCATTTAAAAATAATGTTTGTTTTTTCTTGAATAATTCTATCAAACTATATGATATCATAATAAAAACGGAATGAAAGGGGGCTGATATTTTTTTAGGCAGAGGCAGTTGTTTTTTACCCACCCAATTTTTTTCGTTAATTCCCAAGGGTTCTGTTCGTTTAATCCTCGGTAATTAACTGTTTATCAAAAGGAGGTAACATTGGGTTTTGAAATCTTTAAAGAATCCTATTCCGGCGGTATCAAAAATATCACGATAGGAAAAGGGAAGAGTGCCGTTACCGTCGGCGGCGAGACGTGCTATCCTTTCTATCTGTTTGAAGGAAGCATGCCTAACAAGCCCAGGGTCGCTATGGAAATCTGGGACATGGAACCGGAAGACTGGCCGGAATCCGTCCTTTGCTGTTTTAAGGACGTTGTTTCTGATCCCGCTGCCTGGGCTAAAAAGTGTGTTAAAGATTATGGCGCCGAAATGATCGTACTCCAGTTAAAGAGTACGGATCCAAACGGCAAAAACGCATCGCCCGAAGAAGCTGCCGCGACAGTGAAGAAAGTCAGCGCGGCTATTAAGGTGCCCCTGATTATCTGGGGATGTGCCAATGCCAAGAAGGATGAAGAGGTCTTAAAAAAGATTTCTGAAGAATGCCAGGGCGGAAACCTCACAATGGGACCTGTCGATGACAAGAACTACAAGAGTATCGGCGCAAGTGCCATGGGCTACGGCCATACGGTTATCTCGTCCTCTCCCATCGATGTCAACCTCGCAAAGCAGATAAACATTCTTCTTGAAAATCTAGGTGTTTCAACAGAGAAACTGGTTGTTGATCCCACGACAGGCGGTCTCGGATACGGCATGGAATATTCATATTCCGTAATGGAACGTCTGAGAATGGCCGCTCTTTCACAGGGTGACGACAAACTGCAGTACCCGCTTATCAACAATCTTGGAAATGAGGTCTGGAAATGCAAGGAAGCAAAACTGACTGAAAAGGAAGCCCCAACCCTTGGTGATCCTGAAAAACGCGGAATTCTCATGGAGTCTGTCGGCGCTGTAAGTTATCTTATGGCAGGATCAGACATTCTTATCATGAGGCATCCGGAGGCAGTCCGCTTAGTCAAGTCTTTTATTGATCTCCTTGCAGACGGAGGCTCGGCCGCAAAGGTTGAATCCATAAAAAAGAAACTGAGTGATGTCTCCATAGATTACAAGAAATTATCTCCCGAACCCAATCTTACTATAGAGGAAGAGAAGGTTAAAAAGGCGGAACCGGCTAAAAAGGAAGCGGCTCCGAAAGCAGAAGCAAAACCGGCAGCCGTAAAAGCCGAGGTAAAGGTAGCGCCTGTGGCAAAGGCCGAAGCACCGGCTGCGCCGAAAGCGGCTGCCAAGGCAGTAGCTCAGGATGATGCCGCCGCAAAAGCAAAGGCCGAAGCGGATGCAAAAGCAAAAGCAGAAGCGGACTCAACAGCCAAAGCGGAAGTCGAGGCAAAGGCAAAGGCCGATGCTGAAGCAAAAGCCAAAGCTGAATCGGCCGCGAAAGCCAAAGCAGAGGCTGATGTGAAAGCTAAAGTTGAAGCGGATGCAAGGGCTAAAAAAGAGGCCGAAGAGGAAGCCCTGAGGGGAATCAGAGCAAAAGAGCGCGAAGAGCGCCTTGCGGCAAAGAAAACGGCTCCCGTTAAAGGCAAAAAGGTTTCCATGACGCCTGCCGCCGAGCAGAAGTCGGAACTCGACAGGATGCTGGAAAGACTGAACAGGACACACAGAAGATTTTAATTTAACGTTATTAATGTCCGGTGGTTGAAGCCGCTTATTGTTCGGCGGATAAAATCCCGGAATAAAAAAATGTGAGGAGGAACCTCTAATGGCAGAAGAAACAAAAGAAAAGGTTGTCAAGGCTCCCAAGGAGAAAAAGGTCGCCGATCCGGTAGCCGCATCCATGGACCTTGCGACCCAGATTATGATCAAGCGCGCCCAGGAACTGGGTGTTGAAACTGTTTTTGACAGGGCTGAAAGTATGAAACCCTGTAATATAGGAATCCAGGGAACCTGCTGTAAAAACTGTGCCATGGGACCCTGCCGCCTGCCCCTGACCAAATCCGTTGAAGACGGACCCGACGAACGCAAAGGACTTTGCGGGGCTACGGCAAACACGATTGCTGCGCGAAATTTCGCAAGAATGGTGGCAGCCGGCGCTTCGGCACATTCCGACCACGGACGCGGCGTAGCTGAAGTCTTTATGTCGGTTGCCAAAAAAGAGACCAACGATTACAAAATAAAAGATCCGCAGAAACTGATCGCCATTGCACCATATCTGGATGTTGCCACAACAGTTGAAGTCGATGGAAAAACCGTTGACCGGGATCTGGACGAAATCGCCCTTGAAGTGGCAGAAAACGCTCTGAATGAATGGGGAAAACCCTCCGGAGAACTGCGATACCTGAAAAGAGCTCCCCAACCACTTTACGAACGCTGGAAAAAACTCGGTGTTCTGCCCCGAAACATCGATCGGGAAACCGTTGAAATCATGCACCGAACCCACATGGGAGTCGATCAGGATTATAAAAACCTGATCAAACAATGTACCCGCTGCGCTCTTGGTGACGGTTGGGGTGGATCCATGCTGGCGACAGACCTTCAGGATGTTATGTTCGGAACGCCTTATCCTCTCCAGTCCGAGGCGAACCTCGGAATAATGAAACAGGATCATGTAAATATAATAATCCACGGCCATGAGCCCATTCTTTCGGAAATGATAGTTGCTGCAGCACAGTCAAAAGAGATGATTGATCATGCAAAAACGGTCGGAGCAAAAGGCATACAGCTCGGCGGCATATGCTGTACCGGGAACGAGATGCTCCAGCGCCACGGTGTACCGCCGGCAGGCACATTCCTGCAGCAGGAGCTCGCGATAATAACAGGCGCCTGTGAAGCTATGGTTGTCGATGTTCAGTGTATTTTTCAGAACCTTGCCAATGTCGCAAAGTGCTTCCATACAAAACTGATTACTACCCATCCTATCGCGAAGATGGAGCAGGAGAATGTCGTCCATATCGAGTTTGACGAACACCATGCCATGGAAGACGCCAAGCGCATTGTAAAGATGGCCATAGATAACTTCAAGAACAGAAGGGCCGAGGTTATGATTCCGCGCCAGAAAGCCACGCAGATTGCCGGCTTTGGCGTTGAGTCTATAAAGTATCATCTGGGCGGGACTTTCCGCGGCGACTATTACACGCTGAATGACAACATCATCAACGGCCGCATCAGAGGCATCGCGGGCGTTGTGGGATGCAACAATGCGAGGACGCGCCATAACGAGGCGCATATAGCCATAGTAAAAGAGCTTATCAAAAACGATGTAATTGTTCTCACAACGGGATGCAACGGAATAGCCTGTGCCATGGAAGGGCTTCTTTCGCCTGAAACCGCAGCCGTATTCTGCGGACCTGGTCTTGCAGAAGTCTGTGAAACCGTCGGTATTCCGCCCGTTCTTCATCTAGGATCGTGCGTTGACAACAGCCGGATTCTTCTTGCGGCAACCGAAGTTGTTAAGGCAGGCGGTCTTGGAAAAGACATATGCGATCTTCCGGCAGCCGGCAGCGCTCCAGAGTGGATGAGTGAAAAGGCCATCAGTATCGGCCATTATTTTGTCACTTCAGGCGTCTATACGGTATTCGGCCTCCATCTGCCGATGAGCGGTGCACCGGTTTTCCAGGACTACATGTACAATGAACTGGAAAAGATTTATGGCGGTATGTGGGACTGCGAAGCCGATCCCATCAAGCATGCCCATAAGATGATCGCCCACATTGATAAGAAGCGCAAGGCTCTCGGCATAGACAAAGCGAGGGACAGAGTGCTCATGGATATGGCCGACCGTCAGAAACTTGAAGCAATGTGATAGGAGCTTGTTCGTTAAAAAACACCTGAGGTTATAACAATCCTCAACGAAGGAGGAACATATGTCAAGATTAGTAGCATTTGCCGCCATTCAGGGCGGGTATAATATAGTCTCAAAGGTCGAGGGGCAGTACAAGAAAGCCCTTGAAACCTACAGCGCAACTACAAAAGTCGGTTTTCCGAATACCGCGTATTACCTTCCGGTAATATACTCTCTTCTGGGGTTGAAAGTCGAAACCCTTGAAGACATGAAAAAACCCTTGGATTTTGCAAGGGGGCTTCTGCCTCCGCATGTGAAGGGGAGCCATCATCTTCCGTACCTTGGGCCTCTTCTTGATGCAGGCATGGCGGCCCTTTTTGCCTTTGAAATTAAGGAGGCGCTAAGATATCTGAATGAACCCGATTTTTATCTTCATTCGGAAGATATAGATCAGGAAGCCGGAAAGATCTGGCTCGGAGCTGCCGATGACACAGTTTTCAGGAAAAGAGGCGTTGAATTCGTCGACGGTTCTGCTCCCGGATTTGCGGCAATAGTCGGTGCGGCGCCAAACCCTGAAATTGCAAAATTAATTGTTGAAGAATATCAGAAGAGAAGTCTCTACATATTCCTTGCAGCAAACCAGAACGGAACAACGGTCGCGGAACAGCTTCTTGAAGCAGGCGTTCAGATCGGATGGAATACAAGAATTGTTCCTTTCGGGCCGGATATCTCTTCCGCCATCTTTGCCCTTGGTTTTGCAAACAGGGCCACAATGGCTTTCGGCGGGATCAAACCCGGAGACTACAAAAAGGTGTTGCTGTATAACAAAAACAGAATCTTTGCTTTCGTAAACGCTCTCGGCGACGTCAATGCGGAATGGGCGGCTGCCGCTGCAGGTTGCGTAAACTGGGGATTCCCGACACTTGCCGATACCGATATTCCGGAAATTCTTCCCACCGGTATCTGCACATACGAACATGTTGTGGCCAATGTCAAACATGAGGATATGGTTCAGAAATCTGTTGAAGTCAGGGGGCTCAAGGTCTCGGTTTCCAAGATCGATATCCCATGCGCATTCGGTCCGGCTTATGAAGGTGAGCGCGTAAGAGGCGCCGATCTTTTCTGCCAGATGGGCGGCGGCAAGACGCAGGCTACTGAGCTTGTAAAACTGGCTCAGATGAATGAAATTGAAGACGGGAAGGTTGAAGTTATCGGACCTGATATCAAGGATGTAAAGGCGGGTGGATCTTTTCCGCTTGGAATCTATGTCCAGATTGCAGGCCGTGAATTCCAGGCCGATTTTGAGCCGATTCTGGAGCGCCAGATTCACCACCTCATCAACTACATCCAAGGTGTAATGCATATCGGGCAGAGGGATATAGCATGGATTCGCGTGGGCAAGGCCGCCGTTGACAAGGGTTTTTCTCTCAAGGATATCGGCGTTGTGCTCCATGCCAAGTTCCATCAGGATTTCCAGAAAATAGTCGACAAGGTACAGGTAACTCTTTTCACCAATAAGGCCGATGTTGATAAACTTACAAAACGCGCAAGAGATGAATACAGGACAAGAGATGAGCGGGTTGAAAAGATGACCGACGAGTCTGTGGAAACATACTATTCATGCACACTCTGCCAGTCCTTTGCTCCCAACCATGTCTGCACGGTCAGCCCTGAAAGAACAGGCCTTTGCGGCGCATATAACTGGATGGACTGCAAGGCTTCTTTTGAAATCAACCCGACCGGGCCCAACCAGCCGATCGAAAAAGGGGAATGTCTTGATACTGTTCTCGGTCAGTGGAAAGGTGTCAATGACTTTATTTTCAAGGCATCGAGAGGGGCCGTTACCCATTATAACTTCTACTCGATGATAAAAGATCCTATGACTACATGCGGCTGCTGCGAAGCTATTGCCGCAACTCTTCCCACCTGCAACGGAATAATGACTGTCCACAGGGATTACACCGGTGAAACGCCATGCGGCATGAAGTTTACCACCCTGGCAGGTGTTATGGGCGGAGGAGCATCGTCTCCCGGATTTGTCGGGCATTCAAAATTCAACGTTACCCAGGGAAAATTTCTTGTGGGTGACGGCGGACTTTTAAGGATGGTATGGATGCCTAAGAGCCTCAAGGAAGAGATCAAAGACAGGATTAATAAGAGGGGAGAAGCTCTCGGATATCCCAACCTGTATGATATGATAGCCGATGAAACCGTCGGAATAACCGAAGAGGAGATTATGCCGTTCCTGCAGAAAGTGGGGCATCCGGCTCTTTCAATGCCTTCGCTTCTCGGTTGATGTGAAACAGCGGCATATAACTAACATGTGTTTTAATTTGTAACTGCTCTGGTGTGTAGGCTGTAGGCGTTTAGGCTGTAGGTTTTTAGCTGACAGCCTACAGCCTGAAAAGCCTGAGTACTTACTTTAATTTTAAATAAGGAGATAAAAATGGCATTAACCGGTATTCAGATTTTCAAACTCCTGCCGAAAACCAACTGCAAGGAATGCGGGGTTCCCACATGCCTTGCATTTGCCATGAACCTCGCATCAGGTAAGGCCGAGCTTGATAGCTGTCCATATGTATCTGAAGAGGCCAGGGAAAAACTTTCAGAGGCTTCAGCGCCCCCGATCCGTCCTGTTGCCGTTGGGAAAGGTGTTCGCGCATTCACGACCGGCGGCGAGACAGTGCAATACCGTCATGAGAAGACTTTTTTCAACCCGACGGCATTTGCGGCCCTTGTAAATTCGGATATAAAGGATTCGGATCTTAAAAATAAACTTAAGATATGGAACGCATTTCAGTACGAAAGAGTCGGGCTGAACTTAAGGCCTGAACTGGTGGCGCTAAAGGATGTAAAAGGTGATAAGAAAGAATTTGCGCAGAAGGCGAAGATAGTTGCCGAAACTTCCGAATTCAACCTTATCCTTATGAGTGAAAACGCTGATGTAATGAAGGCGGGCATAGAGGCGTGCAAATTCAAGAAACCAGTCATATATGCCGCTACGGCAGGCAATGCAGATGCTTTCGGAGCGGTGGCGAAGGAAAACAACCTGCCGCTTGCAGTCAAGGCCGGTTCCGTTGACGGGCTTATTCCACTCACGGACAAGCTGACAGGCATGGGACTGAAAGATCTCATTCTTGATCCCGGATCGAGGGAAATCAAGAAATCCCTGGAGGATCTTGTTGCCATAAGGCGTGCCGCGCTCAAGGCAGGGAACAGGTCTCTCGGTTTCCCGACAATAACATTTCCCTGCGAGATGGCTTCGAACCTCGACATGGAAACGCTTATCGCCGGAATGCACGTCGCAAAGTACGGCGGCATCGTTGTGATGTCTGATTTCACGGGCGATAATATTTTTCCGCTTCTTCTTGAGAGGCTTAATATTTTCACTGATCCCCAGAGGCCGATGACCGTTACACAGGGAATCTATCCTATCGGGAATCCGGATGAAAATTCGCCGGTGCTTGTTACGACAAATTTCGCCCTTACCTATTTTATAGTTTCGGGTGAAATTGAAGGAAGCAAAGTTCCGTCCTGGCTCCTTATCAAGGATTCGGAAGGCCTTTCGGTAATGACTGCCTGGGCTGCCGGAAAGTTTTCAGGGGATGATGTCGGATCATTCGTCAAAAAAAGCGGTATTTCAGACAAAGTCAAGCATCAGCAGATAATCATTCCAGGCTATGCCGCGGCAATAGCAGGCGATATGGAAGAAGAACTTCCCGGGTGGACTATTACAGTCGGGCCTCGTGAAGCAGCTCATATCCCGGCATTTTTAAAGTCGAGGTAATGAATATTAACCGGCGGCACGCCTGGTATTCCTTTCCGGAATAAGGGTCTGCCGCCGATTTAAACCGCGAGAAAAAAACGGGGAGGTTGTATGTTACTAATTGGTGAAAGTTTAAACGTTATTTCAAAAAAGATCGGGAAAGCTTACAAGGAGAGGGATCCCAAGCCGATCCAGGAAGAAGCCCTTTTGCAAAAAGAAAAGGGTATGGATTACATAGACATCAACCTCGGACCGGCAAAAAAAGACGGGCATGAACTGATGCCATGGGTGGTTCAGGTTGTCCAGGAGGTCGTTGATGATATTCCGCTGGTTCTTGATACCTCCAATATAGATGCTATTGAAGCGGCTTTAAAAGTTTGCAAGCTTCCGCCGCTTATCAATTCCATCATGTGCCGTCCCGCGCGCTATGAGAAGATGATTCCTATTGCCGCACAATACAAAGCTGATTTCATCGCCCTCTTGTGGGGACCCGAAGGTTTGCCGCGTGACGAGAATGAACGTGCGTCCCTTTGTGTTGAGCTTGTTTATGCGGCAAATGAGGCTGGTATTCCGAATGAGAAGATCTGGGTTGACGGCATCGTGACTCCTGTCAATATCCAGCAGCCCCAGCTTATAAGCCTGATGGAGTTCCAGGGAATGGTGCAGGATATCGCTCCCGGTGCCAAGAGCACCTGCGGACTGTCAAACATTTCAAATGGTCCGCCTGTCCACCTGCGCCCGATCCTGAATCAGACGTACATGGTTATGCTCCAGAAAAAGGGTATGTATTCGGTTATTTCGGATCCTCTTGATGAAAAGCTGACCGAGATAGCAAAAGGGAAACGCCCGGATATCGTCGATCTGATATACTCGATAGTTGATGGTAATGACCCTGATGTAAGTTCTCTTTCAAAAGAGCTGCAGGAATATGCAAAGACAGCCAGTGTAATCCTTGGAAAGACACTTTACTCCGATTCATGGCTTGAGGTCTGATTTTTATATTTTAAACGAAGAAAAAAAGCCTCTCCCTTATCCGGGGTGAGGCTTTTTTGTTATCATGACCGGCAAAATGTATTTGAAATATCAGATTTCAAATTTGAAATTGACGGTGCGGGGAGATATTATCATGGCGCGTGTTGACGATTATATTAATGCAAAAAAAATTGCTGTGGAAGAGCTTTCCATTGAGCCTTTGGATGAGACAGCAGAAAGGTCGGGGTACAGCCTGATAGAGAAGAACAAACTGAAAATTCCTTTTTTAAACAGGGTCTTTCTCGTTGCCTGGCCGGGATTTGAATTCGAAGACGAATCTTCTGAAAAAAAGGATGTGCCTCTTCAGGAGCAGGTTCTTATACTCCATTATCTTGCTGCAAAAGGTGAAAAAAAATCATCCGGCAGATGGATATCCTTCCGTGAAATTCCGGGAGCAGCCTTTTATTATGCCGCTTTTGTCAAAAGAGCGGTAGATCCGTTCAAAAAAACTTTCGGGAAAGAAGCCGGCTTGTTTATTAAAGCCGCAAAAAGTCTGAACGGAAAAGCAATTGATGCGGGGAATGCCGGTTTTGAGTTCCGCATTTTTCCGCATGTTTCATTGCAGGTTATTCTCTGGGAAGGAGATGAGGAGTTTTCGCCTGAAGCAAATATATTGTTTTGTGATACAATAGGTGATATTTTATCACCCGAGGATGTTGCGTGGCTTGCCGGTATGCTGGTTTACAGGCTTATGGCACTGGCGAGATGAGGAGCGGTGAATAGTGTACAGTGAATAGTGAAAAGTTAATAGACAACAGGCAATAGGGAATAGGCAATAGGGGAGACGATACCGCTTAACCATTTTTTACTATTGCCTAATGCCTTGTGCCTGATGCCTACTATCACTTGAATCCCTGAACCCTCGGTCCCCCGAATCCTTCATCTCCTTCGATATTCGATGTACGAAGTACGATATTCGAATTTAAACGGAGCATTTAGGGTTATGATCAAATCAAAAGCCCTTGAAGTCAATCTGGCAAGCTATTATGTGGATGTTGCCGTTGACTCTAAATATTCGGTACTTGAAGAAGTTTTTTCAAGATACCAGGGGCTTAAGGAAGGTCTGAACACTTTCCTAAAAGAGCTTTCCCATCCTTACAAAAACTGGCAGTTTATAGTTAAAGAAGCAAGAAGTTACAGCCTCGATTATTTTCATTTCATCTACAATCATCCAAGAGGTCCAAAGGCAGCCGAAATATTTGTCGATATCTTTATCAGCGTCGTCGAATCTGCCGCTGACAGGAATATCAAGGCGGATGCTGTTGATAACCTGCTTCTATTCCTGAATAAGATAATAAAGGAATCAGGAGTGAATCTTGGAGGGTTCCTGCCGGTTTTAGATGCCGCCTTTATTCGCATCCGGGATTTTGAGGACGAACAATTTTTTCTTTTTGTGAAAAGCTTCTACCAGATCAAGAAACTTGCAAGAGACCTTGCAGAAACCCGGCCGAAAGATTCGTTCAGTTGCGACGCCCTCAATTCGCTCTTTATAAAATATTTTAAATATACTTATTCATACTGGCTGAGCGTGCCTGATCCAATCTCCTGGTTTCAGAAAGAGGCAAGCGAGATAAGAAGCCAGAAAACGATTGATGAACTGACGCGAGATATATCCCACAGGCAGATTAAAAATTATCAGAGAAAGCTTGAAAAGATTGCCTCCCGCGCTGAAACAGATTCCGGAGAAGCCACAGCCGAACTGCTCGAGTTTCCAGGCTACAGGCAATTCATAGAGGATTACAGGGAAATGCCGCAGAAACTTCTTGAGTCTGAAGCAGGAAGCAGCAAGGGATATCAGTACAAACTCCTTTTTCTTCTCCATTTGATGAGTATATCGGGACTTTCCATGATACATGAAGAGGTCCTTGCGGAGATAAGCAAAACACTTGAATGGATTATAGCCCATGAAAATTATCGTAATGTTCAGGAGCTTATCAGGCAGACCTTTTCGGTGCTCAAAGAGCGGACGGACAGATATCCTGAAACGGTTTTAAACTGCGTTCTCAACATGGGAAAGGGTGTCTATAAGACAGGTGATATTGAGCTTGTGAATTATTTCCTGGATTCAGTCATGGCGCTTGGTTTTCAGAGTCCCATGATAAAAGGCGTGGGGAATGACTGGCAGATAAGGGCTAACAGAGCCCATATTCAAAATATAAGGACATGGCTTGAAATTATAGAGCTTAAGCCGAAATGGTCAACGGGGCTTCTTTCGGCGCTGGTGGTAAACCTCGCGCTTTGCGGTGTATTCATAAGGGACATAGACCTGTTTCCAAGAGATATTACTCGTTTTTTAAACAGTGATGTAGGGCCTGTTTACAATCTTGCCAAGCAGCTTGCGAGACTATTCCCCGTGTATTTTAATGATATAGGGGCCGAGGGAAGATTAAGAGAGATCTCGACCATGCTCGATGAAATAACATCGAGGAAAGATGTTCTTCTCCATTGTTTAAGGAAGCAAAGTCATGTCGAAAGCAGCAACAGGACAATATCTTTCATGGAGGCGACCCTTAATTTCTGGAAAACAAAAGACAAGAAGTTTATTGAGCCCTTTGTTCCTCCCGCCGTATACAACCAGATTGAATCAACGGGGCAGTATATTGACGGTCTTTTTACGGCGTTTTCAAAGCTGGAAGAGAAGGGGGTGGTCATACCCGGCGATCTTCTTGGAATAAACGAGGGAAGCCTGAGCAGGATTCTTGAAAATGTTGACGAGGTGTCCGACAAGGATAAGGAGAGGGTAAAACTTGCCGTTGTTTTTTATCAGCTGCTCCATCACAAGTATAATCTCGATTTTATCGAAATGGATAATTACCTTTCCCAGCTTGATTCACATTCATTTCCAGGGATCAGCCTGATAAAAAACGCCCTTGACGAACCTGATTCAAAAAAGAAGCTCTTTAAACTGCTTGATTGCCTTGACTCTTTAAACAGGCTTATATTGTCTCCCGGCTCTTATGAGGCAAGGGAGGATATATACAAGAAGAGGCATATCGCGCTGAATATCCCGTCCATGTACGGAAGTTACCATGAAAATAAGTTTGATGCCCTGGGGCTTGTATTCCGCCTCGAATCTCTGATCAATGTTCTTTTTGAAGAGCTTATCGAGAAGATTGAACTTGCCCTCATAACCAAGGCAACATTTTATCAGATTTATGACAGATTGAGGCTCTTTGAAAAGGCGCTGAAGCTGGACGGCATCTCATCATTTGAATTTGAGCGTCAGCTCGATTTTCTTTTGCATTCATTAGAGGTGAGAGGCTTTACCTTCACACAGTACCTCGATATCTTCAAGGGATTCGCCCAGGCCGTAAAAAACATCATCAATGATTATTACAACAATATCCACGATCGAAATTTAAACCGCATTCTTTCCAGGCTGAAAAATGAAGAGATTCTGACAAAATATCTTCCCCGGGAAGATGGTGTCCCGGATTCTGAAAAACTGAAGCACAGAATATCCGAAGTTTTTTTCAGAGAGAGAATAGCTCTTTCGCTGGGACTCCAGCAGCTCGACCTTTTTTTAAGCAGGATTCTGAAAATCCTTTTCGATCAGTCTGAAAAGCTGAGCAAATACAGGCTTCGCCTTCTTTTAAACTATGATCCGCATATTGCCATGACTCCCATTGACGAAGCAAAAGGAAAGGTTTCGGGTATCATTTATCTCGGGAATAAAGGGCTTAACATGGTCAAGCTCAAAAAATACGGCCTCCCTATTCCTCCGGGTTTTATAATAACAACCGAGGTTTTCAGGTGCAGGGAGATAATAGACAGTTACCCTCCGGCGGAGCAGAATTTCAAGGAACAGCTTGCGTATAATATTTATTACCTTGAAAAAATAACAGGTAAAACATTCGGGGATCCTTCCAATCCATTGCTTCTTTCAGTGAGAAGCGGCTCTTCAATTTCCCAGCCCGGGATGATGGACTCTTTCTTAAATGTCGGTATAAACGAAGAAATAGCTGAAGGGATAGCGGCAAAGACCGGTAATGTTTGGTTCACCTGGGATAATTACAGGCGTTTCCTTCAGGGATACGGAATGGCCTTTGACCTTGAAAGGGATCTGTTTGATGCGATAATAGGCGAGTTCAAGCAGAAGAAGGGAGTTCCTTATAAGAGGTATTTCACGGGCGAGCAGATGAGGGAAGTGGCATTTCTATACAGAGATCTTATAAGAGATTCGGGAATCGAGATCGAGAACGCTCCTTTTGAACAGCTCAGGGTTATAATAAACAAGGTTTTCGATTCATGGGAATCTTCCAAGGCCAAGGCATACAGGAAGATCATGGGAATATCGGATGACTGGGGTACGGCGGTTACTATCCAGACGATGGTTTTCGGGAATATTTCGAAACAATCGGGAACCGGCGTATTCTTTACACATAATCCAAGATGGTCCGGGGATACCCTGAGACTTTGGGGCGATTTTACAATTGAAAATCAGGGAGAAGACGTTGTTTCAGGACTTGTAAGGACGCTTCCGATTTCAGTTTTCCAGCAGGAGATTGAAAAAAGAGAAACGGATATAACTCTTGAAACTCATTTTCCTGATATTTACACGGCACTTAGAGACTGGTCAAAAGATCTGTTGTATGAAAAAGGATGGAGTCCCCAGGAGATAGAATTCACATTTGAGGGACCTTCAAGGGATCAGCTCTATCTTCTACAGACAAGAGACATGGCCATGCGGCAAAGAAAAAAAGCCCTTGCATTTCATTTTGAAGGATCCCAGGAGGAGATATTCCTGGGGCATGGAATTGGGGTGAGCGGAGGGGCAATGAGCGGCCGCATTGTTTTTAGCCTTGAGGAGATTAACAGCTTGAGGTTAAAAGAACCTGAAA
Organism: Desulfobacteraceae bacterium; assembly: GCA_011391695.1. Lineage (GTDB taxonomy): Bacteria > Desulfobacterota > Desulfobacteria > Desulfobacterales > RPRI01 > RPRI01. Next base: position 36,971 of record JAABQB010000001.1, read on the forward strand.
CTCCCCTTATTCTCGTTAGAAGCGATACCGTGCCGGATGATATAAGGGAGATATATGCAGCCGACGGCCTCCTGACCGGGAGGGGCGGGTTGACATCGCATGCAGCCGTTGTGGCTCACAGGCTCGGAAAGACATGCGTGGTCGGCTGCGGAAATCTTGTCTGCGATGAAAGTGCAAAGACAAGTCTTTTCGGGGAGGTGATGCTTGGTTCCGGTGATTACATAAGTATCGACGGCCAGGAAGGCTCGGTGTATCATGGCCTCATTAAAATCGAAGAAAACGTGTAAGGAGAGGAAAGATGGATTCCAGAAATAAGGGAAAGGGCTTTAAGCTTGGATTAAACGGTTTTGGCAGAATCGGAAAACTTACGGCATGGCATCATATCGGGCGAAAATTTTTCGATGAAATCATAGTGAACATTGGACGCGAAGCCGGAACGTCGATATCTGACATAGCGCATTACCTTGAAACGGATTCCACATATGGAACACTTCATCAATTTTTATATGGACAAAAGGCATCTTCGGTCGTAAACGATATCGATGAAAAAAACGGGACTATTGTTGCTGACGGGATAAAAATCAAATTTTTACGTAATTCACGGAATCCGGCAAAAATCAGATGGAGCGATCAGGGCGTAAAACTGGTAGTTGAGACAACCGGACAGTTCCTTGACCCCACACTTGCTCCAGATCATCCGGGCGGATCTGTGCGGGGGCATCTTGAGTCAGGAGCAGATAAAGTAATAGTTTCCGCTCCTTTCAAAATAGCCGACAAGGGGAAAGCCATGCCGGAAGATGTTGTAACGACGGTCATGGGGATAAACGCTAATGATTATGACCCGAGACGCCATAAGATAGTGTCAGGAGCGTCATGCACGACCACGTGCCTTGCGCACATGATAAAACCCATAATCAATTATTTTGGTTCAAAGAGGATACTCTCTGCGTCCATGGCGACAGTTCACGCGGTTACCGGCTCCCAGGAAGTTCTGGACCGCCTGCCGAAAACAGGGGCAAAAGATTTAAGGAAAAACCGGAGCGTGATGAACAACATTATTCTGACTACAACAGGCGCTGCCAATGCCTTAAGGCTTGTGATTCCCGAGATGAAACAGATAGGATTTATTGCCGAATCGGTGAGAATTCCAACCAGCACTGGATCTCTTATCATTCTGGTGCTCAATCTTCAGGAGGAGATATCAGGTGAGTCGATAAGAAGGGAACTGATAAAAGAGATTTACAGGCAGGCTGCCGCTGAGGATCCGAAAGGATATCTCGTCTATTCGGACAAGCAGAATGTATCATGTGACATTATCGGGATGCCGGGTGTTGCGGCCCTGATAGAAGGACATGAAACTCACACCCGTACTGCCGAGGTCACATTTGATCTGGAAAAGGTGCCGGGGCTTGAAAAGGATATTATCTCGTCCCTCAAGGAGAAGATTATTAAAATACCGGTTACACAGGCAGTCATATACGGATGGTACGACAACGAGATGGGCGGTTATGTAAATATCCTGGGCGACAGGACGGTCTCTGCCGCAGAAAACATGTAGGAGTTTATTGAAATGCAGGCAATAATCCACAGGCTTAAAATACTTCTTGCAGTATTACTCGTTATTATGGTTGTCGGCACAGCCGGTTTTGTTCTGATTGAGAAGAAATCAGTCGTGGAAGCCGCTTACTTTATCATCGTTACCGTGGCTACGGTCGGATACGGCGATATTCATCCGGCAACGCAACTTGGGAGGATTTTTACGATCATTCTCATTGTGACGGGGGTCGGCACATTTCTCGGTGTGATCGCGAACATAACGGAGATGATGCTGGCTAAAAGAGAGATCGAAAGCAGGATGAATAAGCTCAACATGGTAATCGGAGTTTTCTTCAGCGAAGTAGGTCTGCAACTCATGGCCTTATTTGCCCAGAGTGATCGTGAGGTAGATAAGATAAGATCCGACCTCCTTGTGACAGCCGTCTGGACCGATGAAAGGTTCAGAACAGCAATCAATGATCTTAATAAATACGATTACAGTGTTGAAATTGAATTAATCGACCTTGCCGTCATGAAAGATTTTATATGCAGTAAACGGGATTTTCTCGTCCGGCTCCTTGAAAATCCAATCCTCCTGGAGCACCAGTCTTTTACCGATCTGCTCCGGGCGGTTTTTCATTGCATGGAGGAGCTTGCCTACCGGGATGATGTGAAAAATATTCCGCAATCGGATAGAAATCATATTGCAAATGATTTTAATAGGGCGTACCAGTTGCCTTTGAATGAGTGGCTCGACTACATGAGATACCTCAAGGAGAATTATCCTTTTCTTTTTCATCTCGCAATGAGGACAAATCCCTTCGACCGTTCGGCATCGATTACGGTAACATAAAAGGGAATGTCCGGAGAGAGGCAGGTTGGAGGTATTGACTGATGTGTGTTACCCGAAAATTATGTGAGAACGTAATAAACGCCACCGATTTCATCAACTTTCAAATGCCCTGTAAAAGGAGGAAGCTGTAAATGGCAAAAATGACCGAACGCATGATTGAATTATTCAAGAAAGTGCCTAACGCAATCCTTGCAACATCCACGGTTGATGGAACCCCCAATGCCGTTCCCGTGGGCGCGAAAAAAATCATCGACAGCGAAACCATTCTCATCTCGGACCAGTTTTTTAAAAAAACCCTGGCCAATTTGAAAGTCAACCCGAAAATGGCGATAACTTTCTGGGAAGGCCGCGAAGGATACCAGTTGAAAGGTTCAGTTGTTATAGAAACAACAGGCCAGCGATATGAAGATACTGCCAAATGGATAGAAGAATTGGGCAACAAGGCGGGGTTCCCCCTTAAATCAAAAGGCGCTGTTATTTTAAAGATAGAAGAAATCTACAGTGTGGCGCCAGGGCCTGGTGCCGGCAAGAAACTGGCGTAAACCAAATATTTGTTTACCTGCTGAAGACATATATACTTCCACGAAGATTATGCGTTTTTGAATCTTAATTTCTTTATTAAAAAGGAGGTTTGCCTATGCCTGAGGAATTCAAAGCCGGGTGTGCCCGTCCAACCGGCGGGCCGGTGGGAGAAGCTGTTGCTCCGGAAGAAACAAAGGATAATAAAAAACCAAAGGAGGTTGCGAAAATGATAAAAGTTGGAAGAAAAGCGCCAGATTTTTCAGCGCCGGCGTACTTAAACGGAAAATTTGTAAATATTAAACTATCAGAATACCTGGGCAAATGGGTGGTTTTATGTTTTTATCCGGGTGATTTCACATTCGTCTGAGCTACTGAAATTTCAGCAGTTGCTGAAAAATTTCCTGAATTCCAGAAACTGGGAGTCGAAGTGCTTTCAATGAGTATCGACAGCGTGTTTGTTCATAAAATGTGGAACGATCACGAACTTTCAAAAATGGTTTCAGGCGGAGTTCCCTATCCAATGTTGTCGGATGGCGGCGGAAAAGTGGGTTCTGTATACGGCGTATATGATGAGGATGCAGGTGTGGAAACAAGGGGCAGGTTTATCATTGATCCTGACGGCGTAATACAGGGATTCGAAGTGTTGACGCCCCCTGTTGGAAGAAACGTAAACGAGTCCTTGAGACAAATTCAGGCATTTCAACTGGTAAGAAACAGCAAAGGCACGGAAGCAACCCCTTCAGGATGGAAACCTGGCAAGATGACTCTTAAGCCGGGCCCAGGCCTTGTCGGAAAAGTATGGGAAGTCTGGAAGACAGAAATGGCATTTGATTAGAGGGTGTTGCCGGTTTTTTCTATCCGGCGCTTTTCGGAATAACGTTGCTGAGCTTTACGAATTCCTCAACTGTCAGGGTTTCGGCGCGCCGCACAGGATCAATTCCGGCGCTGTTTAAGGCCAAAACCGCGGTTTGTGCGTCAATTCCAAGCTCGCTTCCTGAAAGGGAATTTTTGAGGGTTTTGCGCCTTTTCCCGAAAGCGGCCTTGATTACTCTGAAAAAAAACTTCTCGTCGTCAACCGGGAAATCAGGACTCTCCTTGAATCTAATTTCAATGATCTGGGAATCTATCTTAGGCTTCGGGAAAAAAAGGGAGGCTTTTACATCGGCGATTTTACTTATATCGGAGCAGTACCTGAGCATGACAGATATCCTGCCGTAATCTTTGCCGCCCGGTTTTGCGCAGATCCTTTCAGAAAGTTCCTTCTGGAACATCAGTACGGCGCGGCTCACATAACTCCTTTGGATGATGAGCCTTATAAGCACCTGGGATGAGATGTTATAAGGAAGATTCCCGATAACAAATATTTTACGGCCATGCTTTGCCGCTGCCCTTTCAATATCGATTTCCAGGATGTTTTCATTGATTATATCGACATTATTGATATTTTTTGCAAGAAGCTCGCTTTTTAACAGGGGCACGAGATTTATATCCTTTTCGACCGCAAATACTTTTTCTGCGGCAAGAGCAAGCGGAACGGTGAGGGCTCCGAGGCCTGCTCCTATCTCAAGAACAATATCTTCTTTAGATATGCCTGAGCGGGAGACTATCATTTCAGCCGTGGAAGGATCAGAGAGAAAATTCTGGCCTAACTGTTTTTTTGGCGAAAGATTAAACGCTGCAAAGAGCGTTCTTGGTGATGTCATGAGACAGATTTTTCCTGCTGCTTTGCCGACAATCTTCTTCTGGAGCGAAATTTTTTTACAAACCGCCGGGTTAAAAAATACGCTGCTACGGCAGGCACTATCCCTATTATTATTCCACCCGTAATCAAGGCAAAGGTTGCGTCAATTCCGAGCTTGGTCAGTTCGGTCAATGTCGTGTATTTTGTGTCGAAAGGAATCGAGGTGCCCAGGATCAGGGATCCGGTCTTATAACTCCCCATGTATATGAAAGGGATGGTAAGGGGATTTCCGATCCAGACTCCTATTGCCGCTGCCGCCTTGCTTGCCCTCAGGATGTACGCGAGAGCTAATGCAAGGACAGTATGAAAAGGGAAAGTTGGGGTTATTCCAATAAAAATTCCTATCGCCATCCCCGACGCTATAAAATTCGGATCTCCCTTGAGCTGCTTTATGCTTTCAATAAATTGGCTGGTTTTTTTCTTCAGATACGTGTTCATAAATTGCTTTTTCCATAAAAATCTTGCATGATCATATCTACTTATTTAATATGATATTTATATCATAGGCCATATTATATACAAGATTATTGTTTGGCAGTAAAATATCTTGGATCATCTTCAAAAGAATCAGTGATTATATCAGGATTCAAGATGTCCCGCCATAAAGATTGGCTGGCCTTCGGCAGGGTTCAAGGATTCCAGTGAAAGGAAAAGTGGAAGAAGAGCCAATATCATTATCAAGGAGGATGAGATGGTCAGAAAAAAAGGAAAATCGATAAGCTTTGATGCAATGGTCAAATTTTTTATGATGAACTATGATATCCCATCCAGAAAAGATATTCAGAAGATTATAATCAGGCTGGATAACCTCGAGACTTTAATCAGAAATTCAGTAGTTTCCCCCAAAGGCGGCCGTTTTCTCACAGGTGACGGGAAGGTCAGGAACAGCAGAACTGTCAAAACAGCTTTTGAAGTAGTTTATGACGCAATCAAGAGCTTTGAACATGGGGCGGATTTTGCTGAAATTCAGGCCAAAACCGGTTTCGGTGAAAAGAAAATCCGCAACATCATTTTCAGGCTTAACAAATTCGGCAGGATTAAAAGGAAAAACAGAGGGATTTACATCGCGGTGTAGAAGACAGTGAATAGTGAATGGTGAAGAGTGAATAGGAAAAGCAATAAGGCTGAAGTTGCTAAAAGTCTTCAGCCTAATAACCTTCAGTCTATTATACAAAACAGTAAATCAGTGAGTTAAATGAATATACAAAACGATCGCAATGATGAAGGCATCTATGCAGAGGATGTCATATCCGGTTATATTGTCAGACGTGTTACACCACTTAAAGAGATAAAATCCTTTTTTTATGAACTTGAGCATTCTGCAACAGGCGCAAGGCATGTGCATATAAGCAATGATGACAGTGAAAATACGTTCGGAGTTGCTTTCAAGACTGTGCCTGCCGATTCAACCGGAGTTGCCCACATCCTTGAGCATACCGCTTTGTGCGGATCTAAAAAGTTTCCGGTGCGCGATCCTTTCTTTTCAATGATTAAAAGAAGCCTTAATACATTCATGAATGCATTTACTGCTTCCGACTGGACCATGTATCCTTTTTCTACGCAGAATCAAAAAGATTTTTACAACCTTATGGAGGTTTATCTTGACGCGGCGTTTTATCCGCTTCTTGACGAGCTGAGTTTCAGGCAGGAGGGGCATCGCCTCGAAATTGAAGAAGACGGAAACAACGGCAGCTCAAAGCTCGTTTACAAGGGTATTGTGTATAATGAAATGAAAGGCGCCATGTCATCACCGGAACAGGTCCTGTCCCGCTCAGTATTAAACGCCCTCTATCCACTTACAACGTACAGTTTCAATTCCGGAGGAGATCCCGCCGTAATCCCGGCACTGACATATGATGATTTAAAAAAATTTCACGGCAGGCATTATCATCCAAGCAATGCGTATTTCTATACCTACGGGAATCTTTCTTTGCGGGAGACCCTTTATTTTATTAATGAGAAAGTCCTGAAGAATTTTGAGCGCATCGATCCGGGAACTGATGTGCCTTCCCATCCGAGATGGAACGAATCACGAAAGGGCTGTTATTTTTATCCTCTGGCGAAAAGCGAAGATCCTCTCAAAAAAAACCAGGCATGTCTTGCGTGGCTGACATCAGACATAACAGACTCGTTCGAAGTTCTTTTACTTGTGATTCTTGAGCATATTCTCCTTGGAAATTCAGCTTCTCCGCTTCGAAAAGCCCTCATAGATTCGGGACTTGGTTCTTCCCTTTGCGATTCCGCAGGCTATGATCCGGGAAACAGGGATACGCTGTTTGCCTGCGGCTTAAAGGATGTAAAAGAATCGGACGCCGAAGAGATTGAGAAGATAATATTCGGTGTTTTTTCAGATCTTTCGGAAAAGGGCATTGACAAAGAGCTTATTGAATCTGCTCTTCACCAGATAGAGTTCCACCGCAAGGAGGTGACAAATACGCCGTATCCTTACGGAATAAAACTTTTAACCTCTTTTGCGGGAAGCTGGCTTCATGGTGGAGATCCCGCAAGGATCCTCGATTTCGATGCGGACCTCAAGAGACTGCGCGAGGAAATGTCAAAAGGGCCCCTTTTTGAAAACAGGATAAGAGAATACTTTATAAATAATCAACACAGGGTGCTTTTGACTCTTGTCCCTGACCGGGAGATGGAACAGAAGGAGAGCGACAGGGTTGCTATTGAACTTGAAAGCGTTTTCAGGGGTTTGACGGAAGCCGGTATCGAAAAAATAAAAAATGATTCGAAAAGCCTTGAGGCGCTGCAGGGGAAAAAAGAAAATCTCTCATGCCTTCCGACGCTGGCGCTTTCCGATATTCCTCCGTCTGTGCAGTCGGTAAAGGAGGCATCTTCATACGGCGATGTTCCTGTTTCCTGCTACGAGCAGATCACAGGAGGTATACTCTATTTCACATCTGCCGCCGGAACAGGGAATCTTGATGTTAGTCTGATGCCCCTTGTCCCGTTTTTCTGTTTCGCTTTTTCGAAAGCAGGTACATCCTTAAGGGATTATTCGGACATGGCCCGGCGTATTGATGCATATACCGGCGGCATAGGCCTTTCAGCCAATGCCCGGACCGGCTTCGGTATGTCCGGATCATGTGTTCCCTTTGTTTCATTTAACGGAAAATGCCTTGCAAGGAATACGGGCATGATGTTTGATATAATAAGCGAATTATTGTTGAAACATGATTTTTCCGACCTGACCCGTTTAAAGAATCTGCTTCTCGAATACAGGGCCGGGCTTGAATCAATGGTAGTCCCGGGCGGCCACAGGCTGGCCCTCTCGCTGGCCTCGAGGAGTTTTTCAAATGCTTCCGCTTTGAGTGAAAACTGGCATGGAATTCACCAGCTTCTGTATATCAAGAATGTAACCGAAGATATTTCTGAAGATAATTTGAGAAAAATTGCACGGGATCTCTCCCTGATAACTTCAGAGGTCATGACAAGAAGTAATTTGAAAACAGCCCTTATCGGTGATAATACAGCGCTCACAGAAGCGCTTCCCCATGTTCTTTCCCTGCGGGAAGGACTCGCCGCTGAAGGCCGCAGCGGGTTTTCATCGGGGAATATTTCAACTGAGGATGATTTGCCGAAAGAAGGATGGAGCACATCGACATCCGTATCTTTCGTGGCATATGTTTTTGACGCCGTTCGGCTGGAGCATGAAGACGCTCCTCTGCTTGCGGTTATCAGCAAGCTGCTTAAATCGATGTACCTGCACCGTGAGATACGTGAAAAGGGGGGAGCGTACGGCGGTTTTTCAATTTACAATTCAGAAGAAGGCCTGTTTTCATATGCTTCGTACAGGGATCCTCACATAGTTAATACTCTCAAGATTTATGAGGGAGCTCCGGCTTTCATGAGACCGGAAAACATCGGCGACGAGGACGTGAAGGAAGCCATTCTCCAGGTCTGTTCCGAAACAGACAGGCCGGACCCTCCGGGACCTGCCGCAAAAAAAGCATTTTACAGAAAAATTGTAAATCTTTCGGATGAGTTGAGGATGCGCTTTAAAAGTGGGGTGCTTTCGGTTACACGCGAAAAAGTGATAGATGCCGCAGGCAGGTATCTTACGGTAGAGAATAACAGGTGTGGAATCGCGGTGATATCGGGCGAAGAGAATCTTAAATCGGCTAATGAACAGCTTGCCGGCTCACCCTTGAAGCTGTTTAGAATATGAAAGGAATAAGGCTGAAGGCGAAAGGCGGAAGGCAGGGATCAGTGGTCAGTGATCAGTAATCAGGGTAATACATGCTTTTCCTGACAACTTACATCAGGGGAAAGAGATGTTTTTCACTTGAATCCTGCCGAAGGCCCGCCAATCATTATGGCGGGAATCCTTGAATCCTCGGCCCCTCGAATCTTTTATCAACTCTGAAAAAGATCCTCGAGACGCTTCCCGACGGCTTCGCTTATGGATCCTTTCCCCTTTGCAATCTCAACTGTATGCAGCCCTAATGTTCTGTAAAGGGAAAGTAGCCGGGGAGCTTTGGACTCAATCTCTGACAGGTGCTTTTCAATTGTCAGAATATCACCTCTTGCAATCGGACCTGTCAACGCATTCTGAACGCCCATCTTTTCTACGTTTGAAATAGTCCCTTCAATCAGGGGTTTTAGTCCCCTTAATGCATCCTCACCGGTCATCCCGGCAAGTTTTATGAGGCTTAAGGAAAGATCAAGTAGTGTAACAAGATAATTTGATGCAACAACCGCGGAGGCATGGTAAAGCATCTTTTCTTCAGTTTTTATGGTAACGCAGTGTGAGCCAAGGTCCTCTGTAACATATTTTGCTGCTTCGACAGCTTCCCTGTCGCCTTCGACGGATGTTACAACGCCTGAAAACGGATTGAATTCATATTCGGTTGAGGCAAAGCTTTGCAGGGGATGCATTGATCCGATATATGCCCCGCAGGTTTTCGCAGATAATAATTCTGTCGAGGAAAGGGCGCCGCTGCAATGAAGAACAACGGAACCGGATTTGAAGCCGTTCTTTTCCGAGATGTTATCACAGACGCTTTTTATAGCGCCATCCGGTGTTGTGATGAAAACAATGTCAGCTTTTTTTGCAGCTTCCCATAAAACATTGCTGAAACCAAAAGCGCCTATAAGATCGGCTATCCTTTTTGCGGAGGCAAGATTTTTACTGGCAAGTCCGACGGAAACATATCCGCTTTTTGCAAGGTATTTTGCAAGGGCTGTGCCGACTCTGCCGCAACCAATTACTGCGAACGAAGGTTTCATACGCCCGTTCCCTTTTTTGACATTTTTGCATCAAGGTGATATCGCTGAACTCACTTAAACGATGTTTACAATACTTTAATTTGCCGCGCAACAGGGAATAAGTCAAAAAAACATTTGTGGCGCAATATAAACCGCGGTTTGACCGGCAGACTGACGGGAAAAACAAAGGAGGCAAGTAAGATGGAACCAAAGAAAGTGACCGCACCGGATATAAAGGATAGGAAAAAGAGCGGCGGGAAGATAACAATGCTTACCGCCTATGATTATCCCACGGCTCTGCTTGTTGACAGGGCCGGGATTGATATGATTCTCGTGGGGGATTCTCTGGGAATGGTCGTGCTTGGTTACAAGGATACAGTATCGGTTACCATGGACGAAATGGTTCATCATGTGAAATCGGTTTCCTCGGCTGTTCAGAGGGCTCTTGTTGTAGGCGACATGCCATTCGGATCTTATAATGTCTCGGTTGAAAAGGCTGTAGAAAACGCCAACAGGATGATGAAAGAGGCAAGGGCGGACGGCATAAAGCTTGAAGGAGGAAAGCAGATGGCGCGTATTGCTGAGGCCATCGTAAATGCAGGCATTCCCGTCCAGGGACATATCGGTCTCACTCCCCAGACCGCTTCATCCCTCGGGGGCTTCAAGGTGCAGGGAAAAAGTTTTGAGGCCGCCATGGCTCTCATCGAAGATGCCAGGGCTCTTGAAGATGCCGGATGTTTCTCTATAGTGCTTGAAGCCATCCCTTCTCCCATTGCAAAGATGGTTACGGAGGCAATATCGATTCCCACCATAGGGATAGGCGCCGGTATCGACTGCGACGGCCAGGTTCTTGTAATTCATGATCTCATAGGGCTCTTTGAAAGGTTTACACCCAAGTTTGTCAAGCAGTACGCCAAAATCAGCGATGTTATCTTTTCGGCCGTGAGTCAGTATAAGTCCGATGTTGAGAACCTGAAATTCCCCGAGGAAAAGCACAGTTTTTCAATGAACCCGAAAGAGCTTGAAAAACTTAAGTCAAAAAAGAAAATACGCCCGGTAAAAAAGGGATAAAGGATATCGATCCGGACGAACTTGCTGAAAGACTGGAAAGATTTGGCAGAGAGATGCAACAAGGAGATTTTCAGGCCGACTGAAAAGATAAAGAGCGGGGGATATAAATAAATGCGTCAGGCGGTTTGTAAAATTTCTTTGACTTTATTTGAAGAAATAGATGATAAGTAAAATTTGAATTATCTCAAAAAGAGTTGATGATTACATACGGGCCTTCTTTGTCTTATTTCGACAAATTGTAAGAAGCTCCGGAATTAAATATTTATATTAGGAGCCCAGACAGATAATAATGATCCAGTTAATTAGAGGTTTTAAAGACGTACTTCCGGGTGAGGTTGAACTGTGGCAGATGATTGAAAAGACCGCGGCCTCCCTTTTTGAAGATTTCGGGTTCAGGGAGATTCGTGTCCCGATTCTCGAACATACTGAACTCTTTGCAAGAAGTATCGGTAAGGATACCGATATAGTTGAAAAGGAGATGTATACCTTCGAAGACAGCAAAAGTGATCTGGTAACCCTGCGTCCGGAAGCAACGGCTTCAATCGTAAGGGCTTATATCCAGCACAGACTTTATGCCGTTGACCCTGTTCAGAAATTTTACACAATTGGCCCTATGTTTCGCAGAGAAAGACCTCAAAAGGGAAGATACAGACAATTTTACCAGATCAATGCAGAAGTTTTAGGTGCAGAATCACCTCTTGTTGACGCCCAGCTGATATTCATGCTGGTTGAATTCCTTAGAAGGCTGCGCGTTTCTGATACCAGTGTTCATTTAAATACCCTCGGGTGTCCCAAGTGTCGCCCGGCTTTCCAGAAAGAACTTCACAGGTTCCTCTCCAAGATTAAAACACAGCTTTGCGCAGACTGTGAAAGAAGGAAAGTGAAAAATCCCTTAAGAGTTCTTGACTGCAAGGTTCTTGCCTGCAGGGAAGCTGTGGCTGACGCCCCCGCCATGATTGACCACCTTTGTGAAGAGTGCAAAGGGCATTTTGAAACAGTGCAAAAGTCCCTTAAAAAGCTTGATATCCAGTTTGAGATAGATAAACGCCTTGTAAGGGGACTTGACTATTACACAAGGACCACCTTCGAGATACAGACAGGATTACTGGGCGCCCAGAGCGCTGTAGCGGGAGGAGGGCGTTATGACAGACTTATAGAGGAACTGGGAGGCCCGGTGCAGCCGGCCATAGGTTTTGCCATAGGATTTGACAGGCTTGCCGAGATCGTTAGCGCAAACAATATTAGTGCCCCTGAAATTGACCTGTTTATAGCGACTCTCGGTGAACAGGCAAAGACCGCCGCATTTGAATGGTCGTGCAGCATTGCTGTTTCAGGAATAAAGACTGAAATGGATTTTTCCGACAAGGGTTTAAAGGGGCAGATGAAGAAAGCGGACAGGCTCGGAGCCCGTTATGTTCTGATTCTCGGGGACAAGGAAATCGGGGAAGAAACCGCGGTATTGAGGAACATGACGACAAAAGAGCAAACCCCCGTTCCGTTTGAAGGTATTGTTGAAAATCTCAAAATAAAACTTAAAAACTCATAAAAAGTTCAAATCCAGACGGCAAAGCAAAAAGCTCATTATGCAAGGCGCCGCGAATCTTGAGGAATGAAGCGTACATATTAGTACGCTGCAATGACGAAAGATGAAGCGCAACACAGCAGAATGACTTCTTGGGAAGCCATCAAAATTGAAAGGATCCAATTAATTGACTGACATGCTTGGAAAAATGAGAAGAACCCATAACTGCCGTGAACTCGGAAGAGATGATGCGGGCAGGGAAGTAGTTCTTATGGGGTGGGTTCAGCGAAGAAGAGATCACGGAGGAGTAATATTTGTCGATATGAGGGACAGGGAAGGAATTACACAGGTCGTTTTCAACCCTGATTTAAATAAGGAAGTCCATGAAAAGGCACATGCAATAAGAAGTGAATTCGTCATAGGCATAACAGGCAAGGTGGAGAAACGCCCCGAGGGAATGACGAATCCCAATTTAAAGACCGGCGAGATCGAAGTTTTTGCAACGGAACTTAAAATATTGAATCCTGCGAACACTCCTCCTTTCCTGATCGAAGATACGGTGGATGTTTCTGAAAATGTACGTTTAAAATACAGGCACATCGATTTGAGGCGCCCGAATATTCAGAAAAATCTTATTCTAAGGCACAAAGCCGCGGCATCGGTCCGGCAGTATTTGAACAATCTGGGTTTTATCGATATTGAAACGCCTGTTTTGACGAAAAGCACTCCTGAAGGCGCGCGGGATTATCTTGTTCCGAGCCGGGTAAACCCTGGCATGTTCTATGCCCTTCCCCAGTCTCCGCAGCTTTTCAAGCAGCTTCTTATGATATCCGGTTTCGACAGGTATTATCAGATTGTGCGTTGCTTCAGAGACGAGGATTTAAGAGCCGACCGCCAGCCTGAATTCACCCAGATAGATCTCGAGATGAGTTTCGTTGGGGAAGAGGATGTCATGCGTATTTCTGAAGGTATGATAAACACACTTTTTAAAGAAGTTCTCGATAAAAATATTGAAATACCGTTTGAAAGGCTCTCATATGCCGAGGCGATAGACCGTTTCGGGCTTGACAAACCGGACCTCCGTTTCGGGCTGGAGCTGAAAGATATTTCTGATATTGTAAAAACTTCCGGGTTCAAGGTCTTTGCAAATGTTGTCGAAAAGGGGGGCATAGTAAAAGTCTTAAATGCAAAAGGATGTTTTGAATTCTCGAGAAAAGAGATAGACGACCTGACTGAATTTGCAGCCGTTTACAAGGCAAAGGGTCTTGCCTGGGTCAAGGTGAAAGAAGACGGGTGGCAGTCTCCGATTGCCAAGTTCTTTACTGAAGACGAGAAGGGAAAACTGGCTGAACGTATTGGGATGGAGAAGGGCGACCTTGTGTTTTTTGTGGCCGACGAGTCCAAAATAGCAAATGACGCTCTGGGGCATTTAAGAAATCATCTTGCCGGAAAGCTGAAACTGATAGATGAAACTGAATTCAGGTTCCTTTGGGTAACTCAATTCCCGATGATGGAATATGATGAAAATGAAAAAAGATACCAGGCGATGCACCATCCATTTACAGCGCCCCTTGAAGACGATTATGCCCTGCTTGAGAAAAGCCCCCTTGCGGTCCGTTCAAGAGCATATGACCTTGTATTAAACGGTTCTGAAATCGGGGGAGGCAGCATACGTATTCATCAGAAAGAGCTGCAGGAAAAGGTTTTTGAAGCTCTCGGGATGACGCCGGAATCATACAATGAAAAATTCGGATTTTTGCTTTCTGCTCTTGATTCCGGAGCTCCGCCTCATGGAGGCATTGCCTTTGGTTTCGACAGGCTGGTAATGATGTTGTGCGGAGGATCTTCAATAAGGGACGTCATAGCTTTTCCGAAGACTCAGAAGGCGGCATGTCTTCTGACGAATGCTCCGTCTGAGACGAGCAAATCTCAACTTGACGAGCTTTGCCTGAGAATCAAAGCTGTTACAAGTTGACAACCCTGCTTCCCTCATGCTTCTGCCCTGCTTCATCCGGCATCAGATAATCAGTCTGCCATTTACTTCGGGAACATTTAGCAGTATAAATTGTCTAAAACATATGAGCAGCGCAGAAGATCAAAATAGGGCACATATTGAGGAAGATCCGGATGCCGATCTGATTTCCGCCTTTAACTCCGGGAATACCCATGCTTTTGATCAACTGGTTTTGCGGTATAAGGACCGGATCTTTAACCTGTGCTACCGATCCCTCGGTGATTATCAGGAAGCCTACGATACGGCTCAGGAGATTTTCATCAAGGTATACAAAAATCTGCAATCCTTCAGAGGTGAGGCCTCCTTTTTAACCTGGCTTTACACGATTGCCGGCAATACGTGTAAAAACAGATTGAAATCATTGGAATACAGGTATCGCAACAAAAAAGTTTCATTGCATAATCCGTATAATCATGAAGATGGAAGTAAGGACAGGGAGATTGAGGATGAAAGCGGATCGCCGCTTGTTGTGCTTGAAAAAAAAGAGATGATGAAAATTATCCAGGGAGCGATCGATTCATTGCCCGCAGAACAGAAACTGGTGGTGATTTTGCGCGATATCGAAGGGCTTTCTTACGAGGAGATTATAAACATTACCGGTCACAGGTCCGGCACGGTTAAATCCAAACTGGCACGTGCCAGGCTTGTCTTGCGCGAAAAACTAAGGGGTATAATTAAAGGATGAATTGTTCCCGTATAAATGAACTCCTTTCAGAGTATATTGACGGTCAGCTTGACAAAGAGCAGGAAGCTCTTGTCAAAGATCATCTTTTACTATGCGGGGATTGCAGGGATGAATTTGAATCGATTAAGGCGATCGTCCGGGAAATGGGTTCGCTGGATACGATTAAGGCCCCTGATGATTTTCTCGTCAGCCTGCACGGGCGCATAAAAAGCGATTCATGGTTTCAAAGAATTAAAGACTTCTTATATATACCAGCCCGCATCAGGATTCCTGTGGAGCTTGCCACCCTGGCAACTGCCGTAGTGGTAGGCTTTTTCATCTTTCATATAGTTCCGCCTATGATACCTTCAAATAAGGCGCCTTCAAATATGACACCTTTAAATACAGTGCCTTCAAAAAGTCCTGACGACTTAAAAGATAAAAAAACTGAGCTTGAAATCAGGTCAAGTGAAAAGGTGCCGGTTTCCGGCTCCGGAATAAAACCGCCTGAACAGGTTGTCGTGACTGATAAAATCATGCCGCCGCCTCAAAAAAAACAGGAACATTATGATCGTGAACCCCTGTCATCACCACCTTCAGTACTTCCGGCAACTCAGATATTGAAAGCAGCAGAAGCAGAGCATATTTCCATGCCTGTAAAAGCAGGAGGATTTCCTGTATCTGCTAATATTAATGAACCGCTTCAAATGGTGCTTTTGCTGAAACCGGTTTTTAAAAAAGAGCTTGTATCTGAAGAAAGTAAAGATATCAAAGGGTTATATCAGGGAAAACCGGAGGAGAAGGAAGCGGATAAAGCGGCGTCGGTCAGATTCAAAACGCAGGCAATGCCCGGTGTGGTTGGATCAATGAGCAGGGCAGAAACTCCGGTTGGCGAAAAATTGAAAAAATCGCTTGATGAAGAGAAAAAGACCTTTTCTTATCAGGAAGGACTTTTATTTAATATTATGGAGCATATTAAAAGCGCGGGAGGAAGCATATTAAAAACAGATATAAATAATGAGACCGGTCAGCCGGAATATCTTTTAATTGAAATATCCGGCCAGGATTATCAGAAACTTGTTGAAAAATTAGGTGAGTCAGGAAAAATTCAAACGAAGCCCGCAGGCGATGTCAGTCAATTCAAAGAGCCAATCCATGTCCGCATAAAGATTATTTTACCAAACTGATAAAATCAATTCCGGATATCCATCTCCCATCTTCCATCTCCAATCTTCAAACTCCTATCTCCCATCTCCCTTTTTTCTTTGAAAAATTTTTTGGAACTTTTTTGACGGATAATTGTCTATCCGGATAAAAGCAGTAAATCCAAAAGGAGGGACAAAACATGCAAAAGAAAAAAATGACATCGGTTTTTTTATTAATGAGTATCTTTATGATCCTTGTCTCCACGGCTTATGCGGAGAAAGGGGCGGAGACGGATAAAACCCTGTCACCATATTTTTTCATAAAGAGTGATGATCCGGAAACAGACCGGCTTCCTTTAAAATCTACAACAGCAAAGGTGAATATTGCCGGAGTAATTGCTGATGTGGTTGTGACACAGGTTTACAAAAACGAGGGTCACAAACCACTGGAAGCGATCTATGTGTTTCCGGCATCAACGAAAGCGGCTGTGTACGCTATGAAGATGACGATCGGAGAGAGGGTTATCGTTGCTGATATCCGTAAACGCGATGACGCACGGAAGGCTTATGAGCAGGCAAAGCAGGATGGAAAAAGCGCGTCTTTACTCGAACAGCAGAGGCCGAATGTTTTTCAGATGAATGTGGCCAACATTCTCCCGGGAGATGTTATAAAAGTTGAATTGAAATATACCGAACTGCTTGTTCCGGATAACGGTTTGTATGAATTCATGTATCCTACTGTAGTTGGGCCCCGCTACTCCAGCCAGCCTGCCGAAGGGGCGCCTGCTTCCGAAAAATGGATATCGAATCCCTATCTTCGCGAAGGTGAGTTGCCGACTTATAAATTTGACATCTCGATGCAGCTTGCAGCAGGATTGCCGATTCGTGAGATCACATGCTCATCGCACAAGGTTATTATTGATTATGACGGGCCAAACCAGGCGGCTGTGAAGCTTGACTCCACTGAAAAATCCGGCGGCAACAGGGATTTCATATTAGGGTACAGGTTGTCAGGCGGAAAGATTGAGTCGGGGTTGCTCTTATTCGAGGGAAAAGACGAAAACTTTTTCCTGCTTATGCTGCAGCCTCAGAAGAGAGTAACGGAAAACCAGATTCCTCCACGCGAATATATTTTTATAGTGGATGTTTCAGGATCGATGCATGGATTTCCGCTTGATATATCAAAAAAATTATTAAGAGATTTAATCGGGAAACTAAGACCCTATGATCTGTTCAACATCCTTCTCTTCTCTGGAGGATCATCCCTCATGGCCGAACAGTCGTTACCCGCCACAACTGATAATATTCAAAAAGCCATCTATTTAATCGAACATCAGCAGGGAGGAGGCGGGACAGAATTGCTGCCGGCCCTGAAAAAGGCGTTATCTCTTCCAAAGAGTGAAGGCTTTTCGCGGAATGTGATTATTGCAACCGACGGATATGTCAGTATTGAAAAAGAAGCCTTTGATCTGATACGTAATTCTCTTGGGAAGGCGAATTTTTTTCCTTTTGGAATCGGTTCAGGTGTTAACCGGTTTTTGATTGAAGGGATGGCAAGGGCCGGCATTGGCGAACCTTTTATAGTAACAAAACCTGAAGAAGCGCAAAAAGAGGCCGAAAAATTGCGCATGCTTATTCAAAAGCCTGTTTTAACAGGAATTAGAATGGAGCATGAACAGTTTGACATATATGATGTCGAACCGCCGGGAATTCCTGATGTACTTGCAGAAAGGCCTGTAATAGTTTTCGGAAAATGGCGCGGAAAGGCACATGGCAAGATTATTCTGACCGGCTTTGCGGGTAATGAAAAAATCAAAAATGTAATTGATGTTGGTGGTGTGAAACCGCTCGAAATAAACGGGGCTCTCCGTTATCTCTGGGCGCGGCATCGCATAGCCCATCTTTCCGATTATAATCTTTTGAGTCCGAATGATAAGAGAATAAGTGAAGTGACGGATCTCGGGTTGAAATATAATCTTCTAACTGAATATACATCGTTTGTAGCGATTGATTCCGAGGTACGCCTGAAAGACGGGCAGGCGACAACTGTAACACAGCCCCTTCCGTTACCCCAGGGAGTCTCTGATCTTGCTGTCGGCGGAAGAGGTATGATGCAATACAGTAAGAATATGGGTATGAGTTTGCCGGCACTCTCCGGACCGGTGCAGGAAGCATTAGTTTCAAAAGAAGATAAGAATGAAAAGGATAAGAAATCGGCGATAATCCGTCTGGAAAAAGTTATTGTTTCAAGTGGGTTATCAAAAGAAATCGTCCAAAGATTAATAGAAGGGCAAATGAATCCGGTTCAAAGCTGTTACAATAAAGAGGTTCGCAACCTTTTGAAAAATAAAGGCAAAATAGTTTTAAAAATTGATATTGATTCAAAAGGCGCAATTGTTAAGATCTCTGTTGAAAGGGATGATTTGAAAAGCAATCCGGTTATGACCTGCATCACACGGGAGCTTCTCAAGTTACATATGCCGCCTTCATCGGGTGGTAAGAATGAAATGATAACTGTTACATTAAGTTTCGGACAGTGACATAACACCCCTGTTAATGGACTAAAAATAAGAGAATATGGCAAATATAAATGAAAAATTATTTCTTGACTTTGAGCGTAATCTCTAATAAACAAACAGTCCTTTCGAAGACTGATCCCCAGTAGCTCAGTCGGTAGAGCAAGTGGCTGTTAACCACTGGGTCCGCGGTTCGAGTCCGTGCTGGGGAGCCAAACAATCAGAGCCTGGCCTTTTTATAAAGGGCCGGGCTTTTTTAATTGGTATCCACCTTATGCCTTACTATGTCTATATCTTAAGAAACGAGGAATCCGGCGCACTTTATACCGGACATACATCAGATTCAGAGAAACTCCTTGCAAGGCACAATCATAAATCCCGGGTAACAAAAAGATATACCAAGAAGTGCGAATGGAATTGACTTGTTGTACATTCTAAAGAATATAAAACAAAATCGGAAGCTATGCAGAGGGAGTATTTTCTAATATCCGGGCATGAGAGACAGTTAGTTGAGCATATAAATTTGGAGAAGAACATAATATATTTGATTTAATCGATTAATTAGATTATTAAAAATCATGTTGTCTCCAATATTGAAAATTTATCCTTGAAGGAAATATCAATGAATCGCTTTATCAGATTACCCAAACATATATTCCCGGCCCGGTATTATTTTACCCTCTCTTTTTTTATAATACTTTTCCTCTTATCTTTTGCTTTTGCACAGGAAATGAATCTTCCTAAAGAGCAGGCGAAGGAGAAAATACATGTCACGGCGGACACTCTTAGCTCAGAAAGCAATGCAAGGGTTGCCGAGTTTAAAGGCAATGTTAAAGTAACCCAGGGGAATTTTATTATTGAATCTGACAGGCTGAAAATATTTTACAAGGAAAGCGGAGGAGAGAAAAAGGCCGGTACGACCGAATCGATAGATAAGATTATTGCTATCGGGGACGTTAAAATAGAATCGGAAGAAGCGACCGCTTTTTCAGAGCAGGCCGAATACGATACAAACACAATGATTATGGTTTTAACCGGAGAAAATTCCAGGGTGCTTGACAAAAAGAATTCTGTTACAGGCTCCAGAATAACCTTCAACAGGAAAGACGGTCATGTGAAAGCTGTCGGGGACAGCAAAAAAAGAGTTAATGCCGTATTTTTTCCTGATGAAAAAACAACTCCAAAAAAAGAGCCTGGAAAAAAAGAAGCAGTTAGCTCTGCGGCAGTCAAAGGGGCAGTATCAGAAAAATCAAAAGCAAGCGATACACGGAAAAAGCCCGAAAGCCCCGTCAAAAGTCCTGCTCCCGAAAAATATTCCGGCGCATTAAAAGAAGAAATAAAACCTATAGTTCAGGCAAAGGCTGACGCACAGTCTCAGGCCGAAAGCTCTGTTAAAAATCCTGCTCCTGAAAAATATTCCGGCGCATTAAAAGAAGAAATAAAACCTGCAGTTCAGGCAAAGGCTGATACACAGCCTCAGGCCGAAAGCCCTGTTAAAAATCCTGCTCCTGAAAAATCTTTGAGCGTATTAAAAGAAGAAATGAAACCTGCGGTTCAGGCAAAGGCTGATGTACAGCCTCAATCAGCTCCGGTTAATGTTGTTTTCGTTACGGCAGAGGTTGAAAAACCAAAGACAAGTGAACCGGCCATACAAAAAATTGCGTATGGAACTCTTATAAAAAGCATAGGCATTTCAATTATAGAAAATAAGACCGGTAACTCTTCTATCGCTTTTAAGGAGGATATACATAAACAACTTTCAGGAGCTTTGGGGCGCAGTTGTTCAGATCTTCAACTATTCCAAGAAGGCGATGAAAATTTCCCTGCCGATTTTGTCAAACTGCCGAAGAAGCCATCCGGCAGCATAGACAGCTTCAGGATATGCGAAACCGGAAGAAAATTTGGATTGTCTGCAATCTTAGCCGGTTCTATAATATCAATAACAACAGGTGAGGAGACGCGCGGAATACTCTGGTACAGAGATTCATATCCTTTTATCAGCATATCCGTTCACCTTGATATTTACGATACCGAGGCTGGCGCAAAACTTCTTGATGAGAATTTTATTTATAAAAGAGATTCGGATGAACTCGAAATTGAGTCGGTCAAGGCAGGCAGGATAGAGCCTGCTTTATTAAAGGATGCATTTGAACATATATCTAAAAATGCAGGCAGGAAGATCTGTGAAATAATGAAAAAGCAAGCCTGGAAAGGATATGTTTCTGCTGTTTCAGGGGACAATATTTTAATATCTTCCGGGAGTAACACAGGGATTGTTCCAGGCAACGTATTTGAGGTTTATGTAAACAGCATGCTTGAAGGAAAGGATGGCCAGAAATTTTATATTCCAGGCTCCAGGGCAGGCCTGATTAAAATAACAGCAGTAAATAAAAACGACTCTGAAGCAATACTTGTAACAGGTGATTCTGTGAAAAAGGGATATATTATAAGGCCAAAATGAGAGGGTGGAGAGGCAAGAGGCGCGAGGCTTAAGCCGGATCACTTATCTTTTCCAGGATTCGTAAACCTTCTGCCTTGACGCGGCGGCGGCTTTCAGGATATCAACTTTTGCATCAACGTAATCATAAATAACGGCTTTATTTTTTCCTGGAGCAGGCCTTAAGACCCTTCCTAAATACTGAAGCACTCTCCCGCTGAATTTTATAGGTGTGACTATAAAAAGGGTAGAGAGATTCCTGCAGTCGAATCCTTCTCCAATGAGCTGGCCTGTGGCCACAAGGACTTTTATTTCCCCGTTATTAAGGCGGTTAAGAACCTCTTTCCTGTCGGCATCCGGCACATCGCCGGTGAGAAGTTCGGATGATATTTTATGCCTGAATTTGAGAAGCGCCCTGAGTGTATCGCAGTGTTTTTTCCTGTCCGTCAGAACCAGGCAGCAGGTTCCTGTTCCGTTTTTCACTTCATTTGCAATATCAGATGCTATAAGATGATTCCTGCCGTCATTTGAGGTTAATTCCGAGAGCATTCTGCTGTATTCGTTGACAGGATCGAAAAAAGGGCTGAAATCCGTATCTCTTACAACAACTTCCGCGGGCACTATGTCTCCAGTTTCAACCAGCCCGGCTTTTTCCACTTCATGCTGGACATCTCCAAGATGCCAGAAAATAAGCTTCGACAGGTTATCCCTGCGCCAGGGTGTTGCCGACAATCCAAGCATATATTTCGAATCAAAACCTGTGACTGCCTCCGTGAATGTCCTGCTGGGCGTTCTGTGGCATTCGTCCACCAGGAGAAAACCGGTGTTCAAAGATACTTCTTCGACACACTTGTATATGGACTGAACAAGGGCAACTGTAATCTTATCGCCTATTATTTTCTTTCCTGCACCGATTATACCTATTTCTTCTTTCGGAATTCCAAGAAATGTTTCAATCCGCTCGGTCCACTGGGAGGCGAGCTCTTTTGTATGGACTATTATCAATGCTGGTTGTATCCGCTGCGCTATGATATAAAGCGCCATGATGGTCTTGCCGCTTCCGGTCGGTGCGCTTAATGTGCCGAAATCCTTGGAAAGCATGACTTTGACCGCCTGATTCTGAAATGGTTTTAAAGATCCGTTGAATTTAAAATCAACAGGTGGGAGCGAGCGTCTTTTGTCTGCAATTTCGCATTCTATTCCGTGGCTTTTGCAGAGGAATATGAGCTGACGCATAAAGCCTCTCGGAATCCACAGCCCGCCCCCTTTTATTCTGTCGTATAAACGCAGAATCCTGGGAGTTCCCCTGTTCCAGCGCCCCATTTTCTCATTTTCCACCCATTTGGGGTTTGATATTGTAAGTCTTTCCATAAGTATCTGATATAACTGGGTTGGAATTCCGGAAAGCCTCAGGTTGTTTGTAATTATTATTTTCAAGCTGTCATCCTGGGATATGATGTTACAATAAAGGGTTTATAATTGAGCGCGGCAGTTTCTTTTTTTAAATATATAAATCGCTTAATTTAGGCAATAGATATTTGCCGTGATAAACCGGCATATAGGTGATTGACCGGGGAAGACGGGAATGGTATAAAAACAAAAGCAGAAAGGAGGTCATATGAAAAAATTCATGATATTTTTTATTATTTTGTCCATTTTCCTGATTGTTTCAGCACCTTCACAGGCGGGCAACAGGGATATGGTTGAAAACAGAATTGATACGCTTGATAAATTGAACAAAGAAGCTGTAAATCAAATTGCCGGAAAACCTGGAAGCGGGATAATAAATATTAAGGTAAGAGCAATTCCAGGAAAGGACGGTTACAGATTCGAACCCATAGATAAAGAAACGACTCCTTCCGTGCCGGAGACCTTATTGCCGGAGGAAAACGGTGGCAAGTATTTTAGTTTCCGGGATGGGATAGCAAGGCTTGCAAACAATAAACCTGCAATTACTCCCTACAAGAGCTATGGCAATGAGGGTGAATATATCTCATTCAAAGATGCTATTTTAAGGCTGAGCGGGAGCAAAAAATAATGCAGAACCCCCGTGCTGTCCGTACCCTTCGAACACTGAGAAAGGATGCTTCCGGGATTTTTTACGCGGGTATTGATGCGGTTGAACCAAGGGCTGCCGTCAGACGGTTCTGCCGCCGCGAAAATAAATATCTGTTTGCAGGAGAAGTAAAATATAACCTTGATAAGCTGAATAACATATTCATAATCGGTGCGGGGAAGGCTGGAGCGCCCATGTCTTCCGCTCTTGAAGATATTCTTGGTGAGAGAATTACGGAAGGGATAGTTAATGTCAAGTATGGTCATGTTGCCGATTTAAAATATGTGAAGCTTATTGAAGCAGGTCATCCTGTCCCGGATAAAAACGGCCAGGCAGGCGCATCGGCCATCCTGGATCTGGCAACAAGGGCAAAAAAAGATGACCTTGTAATATGTCTTGTCTCAGGAGGCGGTTCAGCCCTTCTTCCCCTCCCGGTGCCCGGACTTGTCCTAAAAGATAAGCAGAATACCATAAAAAAACTTATTTCCTGCGGAGCAACCATCCACGAAATAAATTCGATTCGAAAGCATACTTCACTTTTAAAAGGCGGAGGGCTTGCAAAAGCGGTTTTCCCCGCGAACCTTCTTACCCTGATTCTTTCCGATGTTGTAGGTGATAACCTTGATGTTATTGCGTCGGGCCCGACAGTTTGCGACTCAAGCACTTTTGACGATTGCCTAAGAATGATTGCAAAATACGATATAGAAGATAAACTGCCTGCAAAAGTTGTAAAATATTTATATGACGGCGCGAAAGGAAAGATTCCTGAAACTCCGAAAGCTGGTGACGGTATCTTTGAAAAAACAACAAATCTTATAGTCGGGAGCAACATAGAGGCTGTGAAGTCCGCAAAAAAGAAGGCTGAAAGTTTGAAATATAATACTCTTGTGCTTTCCTCAATGATAGAGGGAAACACGAAAGATGCAGCTTGTTTTCACTGCGCTATAGCAAAAGAGATTTTAAAAACAGGCATTCCTGCTTCACTTCCTGCATGTATCATTTCAGGGGGGGAGACTACCTTGAAAGTCACGGGAAAAGGCCTGGGAGGAAGAAACCAGGAATTTGTCCTTGAAGCGGCGCTTGAGATTGCAGGGCTTGAAAATATGGTTGTTTTGAGCGGAGGAACTGACGGAACCGACGGGCCAACGGATGCGGCAGGAGCATTTGCCGATTCGGAGACATTAAATAGGGCTTGTGCCCTGGGAATGGATCCGCTTAAATATCTTTCGGACAATGATTCATATAATTTTTTCAAGAGGCTCGACGATCTTTTTATTACAGGTCCGACGAACACGAATGTCATGGATTTAAGGATTATTCTGGTAAAGTAGTGAATAGTGGATAGTGATGGTTTAAAGAAGGGGTCAAGGGGTCGAGGATTCGAGGGTTCAGGAGGAAAGGCCTGAAATAGAATATCGAAGATCGTACATCGAACTTCGTACATCGGTATGGCTTTTAAATCGTTCATCGTAGATCGAAGTACGGCTTTTAAAGCGAAGTACGAAGTACGATATTCGAAGTACAAACAACCACGGAGAACAAACAACTGACAACTGACCACAAACAACTGATGAAAAGCAAATATGAAACTGGAATATGAACCGATAAATATTGAAAGGCAGAAGGATTACCTGGAGCTTTTTCAGCGATGCACGCAGAAGGCATCCGATTATAGTTTTGTTAATATCTGGGGATGGGCGGATGAATACGGCCTTATGTGGGCATGGGATGAAAGTCTCGTATGGATAAAGCAGACAAAACCTGAAACCGTTTTCTGGGCGCCTGTCGGGCCTTGGAAAGATACGGACTGGAAAAGAATTCTCGGATCGAAATTTTCCGCTCCTCCAGTGTTTATAAGGATTCCGGAAGAGCTTATGTCAATCTGGAAAAATTGCGGGCATAGCTCAATGACCATAGAAGAGGCAAGGGGGCACTGGGATTACCTTTATTCGATCGAGGAGCTTGTCGAACTTAAAGGTAATCGCTTTCATAAGAAAAAAAATCTTCTTTCTCAGTTCATGAAAGCATACAAATACGATTATATTCCCCTGAGCCACTATATAGTTGAGAAGGCTCTTTCTATGCAGAAGGACTGGTGCACATGGCGTGATTGTGAAGCATCCGAGACCCTTTCTTCCGAAAACCGGGTTGTAGAAAAAGTCCTCAGAGAGTGGTATAAGCTTCCGGGCCTGAAAGGCGGAACAGTTGTTGTGGATGATAAAATAGCAGCATATACGATTGCGGAGAACCTGAGCGATGATACACTCCTGATTCATTTTGAGAAGGGAAATCAGGATTACAAGGGTGCATACCAGGCAATAAACCAGATGTTTCTTGAGCATAACCGGAATGGATTCAAAATGGTAAACAGGGAGCAGGATCTCGATGACGATGGCCTGAGGAAGGCAAAACTTTCATACAATCCGGTCGGTTTTCTGAAAAAATACAAAATTCGAATATAGAACATCGTACATCGAATATCGAATATCGTACATCGAATATCGGGCCCGTTACACGAGTACATCTTACATAGAACATCGTACATCGAAAAGCGAAGGACTAAATTCGAAGTACGAAGTACTGTCTACGATGTACGGATCAGAAATCGGAAGCCCGAATCCCTAATAGTTGCCAATCCGGAAATCAATAAGGAAAGATATGAACGAAAAACATATATCGGACATAACCGATGATCTTAATTTAAATATATCGCAGGTAAGGGCTGTTTCGGCGCTTCTTGAAGAGGGTGCTACGATACCTTTTATTGCACGGTACAGGAAAGAGGTTACAGGAAGCCTCGACGAAGTTGCGGTTACCGCAATCAGGGACATGCTTGCCCGATTTGAAGAGCTTGATAACCGCAGGCAGGCGGTTTTAAAATCATTGGAGCAGAATGGCCATCTCACGGAGGAGCTTCGTGAAAAGGTCATGGCCGCATCTAACCTTGCAGTTCTTGAGGATATTTATCTGCCGTTCAGGCCGAAAAGGCGGACAAAAGCGACCATAGCAAAGGAAAAAGGCCTTGAACCTCTCGCACTTCTTATCTTTAAACAGGAGGGCGTGGATCCGGATAAAGAGGCGGAACAGTTTGTTGATCCGGAAAAGGGTGTTGAAAATAAAGAAGATGCTCTTTCCGGCGCAAGAGACATAATCGCGGAAATGGTAAGTGAAGATCAGAATGCACGCGCCGCATTAAGGAATCTGTTCACTGCCAGGGGAAAGTTCATATGCAAAGTGGCGACGGACAAGGAGCAGGAAGGATCAAAATACAGGGATTATTTCGACTGGGAGGAGCAGGCTGCGACCGCTCCTTCACACAGGATTCTCGCAATGCGGAGAGGAGAAAAGGAAGATATTCTTAACCTGACCATTACTCCTCCCGAGGATGAGGCTATAATAATACTTGAAGAGATATTTGTAAAGAGTGACGGGGACGATTCGAAACAGGTCCGGATTGCCGTGAATGATAGTTACAGGAGACTCCTTTCGCGTTCAATGGAGACTGAAGCAAGACTTTTAACAAAAGAGAGGGCTGATTCTGAAGCCATAAGGGTATTTGCTGAAAATCTCCGCAACCTGCTTTTGGCTCCGCCCCTTGGAGCAAAGCGCATATTGGGGATCGACCCAGGTTTCAGAACAGGGTGCAAAGTAATCTGTCTGGACAGGCAGGGCAAGCTCCTTCATCACACCACCATTTATCCTCATTTTTCAGATAAGGGCTCAAATGATGCGGCGTTAACCATGAAAGAGCTTTGCGACCGTTTTGAAATAGAGGCTATCGCGGTTGGAAACGGGACAGCGGGACGGGAAACGGAGGCATTTGTCAAAAGCATTCTTTTTGCAAAGAAAATACCAATTATAATGGTTAATGAGAGTGGAGCGTCAATTTATTCTGCTTCAGAAATTGCAAGGGAAGAATTTCCGGACCTTGACTTAACAGTCAGAGGGTCTGTTTCAATAGGAAGAAGGCTCATGGACCCTCTTTCGGAGCTTGTTAAGATTGACCCGAAATCGGTCGGCGTAGGGCAGTACCAGCATGATGTTGACCAGACCGCCCTCAAGAAGTCTCTTGATGACGTTGTAATGAGCTGTGTGAATGGAGTTGGGGTTGATGTTAACAGGGCAAGCGCGCAGCTTCTTACCTATGTTTCCGGCCTTGGCCCACAGCTTGCGAAGAATATCATTGTACACAGGGATGAAAACGGCCCTTTTAATTCGAGGAGAGAGCTTAAAAAAGTCCCCCGGCTGGGGCCGAAGGCTTTTGAACAGTCGGCAGGTTTTTTAAGGATAAGAGATGCGAAAAATCCGCTTGACGGGAGCGCTGTGCATCCCGAAAGCTATCATATTGTCGATAAAATGGCGGAAGATCTTTCATGCAGCGTGGAAGACCTGATTAAAGATAGTGCGATACGAAGTAAAATCGATATTTCAAAATATGTTACAGATGCCATAGGAATTCCGACTTTAAAAGATATTCTCGGAGAACTCGCAAAACCGGGGCGCGATCCAAGGGAAGGATTTGATGAATTTTCTTTTGAAAGCGGCATCGAAAAGATTGAAGATCTGAAGTCAGGCATGAGGCTTCCCGGTATTGTGACAAATGTTACGGCATTCGGAGCTTTTGTGGATGTGGGTGTCCACCAGGATGGGCTTGTACACGTGAGTGAGCTGTCGGACAGGTTTGTAAAGAATCCTGCAGAGGTTGTAAAAGTGAATCAGAAGGTTACGGTGACGGTAATTGCTGTTGACGTTGACAGGAAAAGAATTTCACTTTCGATGAAAACAAATCCGGGCAGGAAGGAAAAACCGGAAAAGAGGGATGAGAAAAAAACAGTTCCGAAACCGGCAAAATTTGAAAAGCCGAAGAACGTCCCGTTCAATAATCCGTTCGGAAAACTGTTGAAGATGAATAGTGTATTGAAGGGTTCAAGGGGCAAAGGGAAAGAACGTGAATCGCAGATCGAGGATCAATGAACAACGAACCACGAACAACGAATCACGATCAACGAACTCCGATGTCCGATATTCGAAGTACTATGTTTTACAAGGGAGAGATTTAAATGAAGATACTTGTTGCTTATGACGGATCTAATGTTGCGAAAGAAGCATTGATGGTTGCATTAAAACATGCAAAGGCTTTTGCCGAATCCGAAGTTTATGTGGTGACATCAATTGTCGGAGGCCCTGAAGTACCCAGACAGGTATTTGAAAAAGCCGAAGGAGATTTAAGATATACGCAATCAGTTTTTATTAAGGATAAGATCCCCTGTACTACAAGGCTTCTTGTAAGAGGAATGACGCCCGGTGAAGATCTCGTGCAGTTTATTAAAGAAAACGGGATTGATGAAGTTATAATAGGGGTAAGAAGAAGATCAAAGGTCGGCAAACTGCTTTTCGGCTCAACTGCTCAGAAAGTGATTTTGGATGCAAAGTGTCCTGTTGTTACGGTGAAATAGAACAGTGAATAGTGAATGGTGAATAGTGAATAGAAAGGTTCAAGGGGTCGAGGATTCAAGGGGCAAAGGGAAAGAACGTGAATCGTTGATCGTGGATAGTGGATCGAAAAAGCAAACAACGAATCACGAACGACGAATCACGATTATTCGACATTCGAAGTCCGATTGCTTTATCTACGAAAGAAATGCCGCCTTAAAGAATTCCCTGTTCATGCGGGCTATGTTGACGATTGAGATCTCTTTCGGACATTCTGCCTCGCATTCTCTTTCATTCGTGCAATTTCCGAAACCAAGTCCATCCATTGTCCGAACCATTTCCATGGCTCTTTTTGCTGCTTCAGGCTTTCCCTGGGGAAGAAGAGCGAGCTGGGAAATTTTTGCACTTGTAAAGAGCATCGCTGAGGCATTCGGGCATGCCGCCACGCAAGCCCCGCACCCGATACATGCCGCGGCATCCATAGCTTTTTCAGCTGTTTCCTGGGAGACAAGGATCGCATTCGCATCCGGCGCGCCGCCCGTATTTACCGAAATATAACCGCCCGCCTGTATAATCTTATCGAGGGCGCTTCGGTCAACGACAAGATCTTTTATCACTTTAAAGGCCCTTGAACGCCATGGTTCAACAACTATTGTATCACCGTCCGAAAAATGGCGCATGTGTAGCTGGCACAGAGTTGTTCCCTTTTCAGGCCCATGGGGCCGGCCGTTAACAACCGTCCCGCACATACCGCATATTCCTTCACGGCAATCATGGTCGAATGCTATCGGTTCAATACCATCAATCGTAAGCTGCTCGTTTATGACATCAATCATCTCCAGAAAGGACATATCTGAGGAAATGCCTTTTGCATTATATGTTTCAAAACTGCCTTTGGAATTCTGTCCCTTCTGGCGCCAAACCTTAAGTGTTAAATTAAGAGTCTTTGTCACTTGTAACTCCTTTGTGTCAATTTGACATTTTCAAAAACAAGCGGTTCTCTGTTCAGGAGCGGTTCTTTTTCATAACCCGTATATTCCCATGCCGAAACATGGCAGAAGTTTTCATCGTCGCGCATCGCTTCATTATCCTCGGTCTGATAACCTTCGTTGAAATGGCCGCCGCATGACTCGCGGCGGGAAAGGGCATCTATGACCATCAGTTCTCCGAATTCAAGAAAATCGGCAACACGACCTGCTCTTTCAAGGCTCTGGTTAAAATCACTGCCGGAACCGGGAACAATAACATTTTCCCAGAATTCCCCTCTCAAACTCCTTATCAGTTCCCGTGCCTTTTCCAGTCCTGCGTCATTCCGGGACATTCCGCAGTATTCCCACATGATATTCCCGAGCTGCCTGTGAAAATCATCAACTGTGCGCTTCCCTTTAATGGAAAGAAGTCTTTTTACCTGGGAATCTATCTGTGCCAGGGACTCATTGAACGCGGGATGTTCGGTTGTAACCTTTTTCTTTGCGTTTCCGGCCAGGTATCCGCCTATTGTGTAAGGTATTATAAAATATCCGTCGGCAAGACCCTGCATGAGAGCGCTTGCCCCTAAACGGTTTGCCCCGTGATCGGAAAAATTGGCTTCTCCGAGCACAAAGAGGCCGTCGATTGTGCTCATGAGGTTGTAGTCGACCCACAGACCACCCATTGTATAGTGGACCGCCGGATAAATCATCATCGGAGTTTCATATGGATTATCCGCTGTTATCTTTTCATACATCTGGAAGAGGTTGCCGTATTTTTTTGCTATCACTTCTTTACCGTCTCTTTTGATTGCATCGGCAAAGTCCAGGTAAACGGCAAGACCAGTTTCCCCGACTCCTTTTCCGATGTCGCACTGCTCCTTGGCATTGCGGGATGCAACATCCCTTGGAACCAGATTGCCGAAACTCGGGTATTTATTTTCAAGATAATAATCTCTTTCAGATTCGGGTATCTGCGAAGGAGAACGCTTGTCTCCCGGCTTTTTTGGAACCCAAACCCGTCCGTCATTTCTTAAACTTTCACTCATCAGGGTCAGTTTGGACTGGTAGGTGCCATGTACGGGGATGCAGGTAGGATGAATCTGGGTAAAGCAGGGATTGGCAAAACAAGCCCCTTTTTTATAAGCCCTGTATGCAGCCGTGACATTTGAGGCCATCGCATTGGTAGAGAGGAAAAAAACGTTTGCATAACCGCCGGATGCAAGGATTACTGCATCGGCGGCATATTTTTCGATTTCGCCCGTCACAAGATTACGGACAATAATTCCCCTGGCCTGCCCATCGGCAACGACCACGTCAAGCATCTCCCTGCGGGGGTACATAGTGACCTTTCCCGCTGCAACCTGTCTTGAAAGGGCGCTGTATGCCCCAAGAAGAAGCTGCTGGCCTGTCTGTCCCCGCGCATAAAAAGTCCTCGAAACCTGTGCGCCGCCAAAGCTCCTGTTTGCAAGCTGACCGCCGTATTCTCTGGCAAATGGAACTCCCTGGGCTACGCACTGGTCGATAATATTGCCGCTTAACTGGGCAAGCCGGTAAACATTTGCTTCCCTTGCCCTGAAATCCCCTCCTTTTACAGTATCATAGAAAAGGCGCCAGTCGCTGTCTCCATCATTCTGATAGTTTTTTGAAGCATTGATGCCTCCCTGGGCTGCAATGCTATGAGCCCGCCTCGGGCTGTCCTGTATGCAGAATGTTTTAACATTGTAACCCAGCTCGGCAAGAGATGCCGACGCAGAGCCGCCAGCGAGACCTGTTCCAACTACAATTATTTCAAATTTTCTCTTATTTGCGGGGTTGACGAGTTTCAGCTCGAAACGGTGCCTGTCCCACTTTTCCGCAAGAGGACCTGCCGGTATTTTTGCATCAAGCCTCATGGTATTCCCTTTCTTTATGTTGTAAGCGAAATAAAAACCGGAATAAATCCAAAACCGATACCGATCAAAATGCTGAAAGCAATACCCGCCTTCCGGATTAAAGGCATGTATTTCGGGTGGTTTATACCAAGTGTCTGAAATGCGCTCCATAACCCGTGGCTTACATGGAATGCGGCTGTTACAACCGCCATAACATAAATTGCGATATAAGATGGTTTGGCGAACGCATCCCGGACTATTTGAAAAATTGTTGTTCCGGTTTTATCGATGAAATGAAAATTTATCAGATGAAAAGTTATAAAGGCGATAAGTATCAGCCCGGTATAGGGCATGGTCGCCGAGCCTATAGTCCGTCCCCCTGCATTTTTATTTACTTCGTATCTTGCCGGCCTTGCCGCGATATTCTGGAAAAAAAGAAAGAGGCCGGTCAGAACATGAATAATTCCGAAAAACAGAAGGCCTGTTTCAGCAACAGTTATGAGAGGCCCGAGCGAATGGAGGTGCTCAGCGTACGAATTGAAGGCATCCCTCCCGGCATAAAGAGTAAGATTTCCTATAAGATGCGCCGTCAGAAATGCGCAAAAACTCAAGCCGGTCACAGCCATCATCAGTTTCTTGCCGATGGAGCTTGCAAAGGTTGTTATGAGCCAGTTCATTCTATACCTCCGTTACTATAAATATGTTACGAACCCTTTTCCCCCGAAATCGAGTAACTCCAGTTAAAACGGAAGTCCAGAATTAGTTGAAACTACACCCCAGTTCTAGGCTTAATAGCCCTAAGCCTGTTGATGGACTTCCGACGAGTTCGTCGTAAACAGATTGCCGCAAAGCGGCATAAAACGGCTTTTTACGAGTCTATCATTATCGGGCAGGACAAGATGATTATTTCTTAATGTTCTTGCTGTCAATAAATTTGTCAAGCCGCCATCAATTATCCCTTGTTTCCATTATTTTCGGGGCAACTTATCATTGACATGGAGTTCAATTGCCGATATAAAATAATTGTTTCAGAACTGACAGTTACAATCTTTGTCACAATATTATATTTCGGAGTTTATTCCATGGCTTCACCGCACCTCGATTTAATTCATATGATAAGTAATGCGGGGCTGATAGTTCAGCTTGTTCTGCTTATTCTGGTTCTTTTTTCCATTTCATCCTGGGCTATAATTTTAATTAAATACATGTACATAAAAAGAGCATTAAAACAGTCAGAGCATTTTACCAATTATTTCTGGAAAAGCCGTGATTTTTCAGATGCTTATTCAAAAGCAAAGGAATTGGAAGGAAGTCCGATTGCGAGGATATTCCGTATAGGGTACGTTGAACTGAAAAAGTTGAGCCAGTCGGGTGTTCCTGTGACTTCTCAGGCTTCGGATTCTGAAGAGTTCTCTATAGGCACCAGATTTGCCGGAACAGATAATGTAAAGCGCGCATTACGCCAGGCAATAAATACCGAGATATCAAGGCTAAGCCAGTTAGTGCCTTTCCTTGCTACAACAGGAAATACAACCCCTTTTATCGGACTGTTTGGTACTGTGTGGGGGATTATGAATTCTTTCCACGGGATCGGGCTTAAGGGTTCAGCTACCCTCGCAGTTGTTGCGCCTGGAATATCCGAGGCCCTTGTAGCAACGGCCGCAGGTCTTGCCGCCGCGATTCCTGCGGTAATCGCATTTAATTATTTTACACAGAAGATAAGGACCATAGAGACCGAACTCCATAGTTTTTCCACCGATTTCCTGAATATTGTGGAACGGGATATTTTAAGGCCGAAGGGGAATAAAAAATGATGGCAGGCGGAGAAAAGGACAGTCTAATGTCCGATATAAACGTTACACCCTTTGTGGATGTAATGCTGGTGCTGCTGATTATTTTCATGGCAACCGCGCCCATGATGGTTCAGGGCGTTAATGTTGACCTTCCCGAGGCGACAGTAAAGCCTCTTTCTTCTGAAAAGGAGCATCTTTTAATTACCCTTGATAAAAGCGGGAAAGTATATATCAACGATTACAATGTTGCGCCCCAATCCCTCGGAAAGAAAATTGAGAAGATTCTTGAAGGCCATCCAAATCAGGAAGTTTACTTAAGAGCTGACAAGAATGTTTCTTATGGCGCTGTTGTTAAAATAATGTCCGAAATCAAGGGCGCCGGTGTAGAAAAACTTGGCATGGTTACAGAGCCTGTTGAAAGCAAGACAGACGGGTAGAACAAGTAATAAAATGAAAGAACGATTTCAAGTTTCCGGGCATTTGGTTCGGGTAAACGGCATACCTCCCAAAACACTGGTTTTAACCTTTGGGATTTCCTTCTTGTGTCATGCCGTTTTAGTAGGAGCAATGTTTTTTCTGCCTGAATACAAAAGGCCAGTGGGAAATCCCTTCCCGTCCGCATTAAATGTGAGCCTTGTTTCATTTTCCGCAGGACCGCCGGCAGGAGAAGTTCCTGTTGCCGGAGCTGCCGTTCCCCAAGCTGAAAAGGCCGGCTTGAAAAAGGAAACACCCTTAATAAAGGTTGATAAAGCGGAAGCAATATCAAAACCTGTTATAAAAGAGGAAAAAACACAAAAGGCCGTCTCTTTAAGTCCAAAAAAAACGCCGGAAAAAAAAGTTGAAACTTCAAAATTAATAAATAATGCCATTAAAAATATAGAAAAAAAAATAGCTGAATCAAGGTCAGCAACAGTGGCCGGTGCTATAAACAGGTTAAAAAATCAGGTTGAAAGATCTGGTAATATAAAAACCGCCGGTGTTCCGGGAGGCGGCATCAAAACAAATGCGCCGGCCGGCGTATCTGGCGGGTTTGGAACCGGGGGGGCTGCCGGTGTAATCGATATTTATAAGGCTGAGATTTATTACAGGATACAGCAAAACTGGGCATATTCCGAGCAACTCGGAGGGGGCAATTCTGAAATGATGGCTGTTCTTGTAATAAAAATCATGCCGGGAGGAGAGATAATCGACATTTGGTTTGAAAGAAAATCGGGGAATCGCTTTCTTGATGAATCGGCATACAGGGCGGTACAAAAATCAAATCCTCTTCCCCCGATTCCTCAGGAATATAACAGGCCATATTACGAAGTAGGTCTTAGATTCGGAGCAGGCGGTCTTAACCAGAAGTGATCTTCTTTAATATATAGTACAAAAAGGATCTTTATAATGGTGGCTTTTCGATATGTTGCTGTTCTTGTTGCGGTTTATTTATCATTTATTATTCCTGCAAGCAGTCTTGCCGGATATGACTATATAGATATAAACAGCCCTTTTTTACGGAAGATACCGATTGCAGTCCCTGTATTCGGGACAGATACAGCAAATGAAACCGGCATGCAGTTATCAAAGAAAGCTTCCGACATGCTTTCCGGAATGCTTGATTTTACCGGATATTTCAAGATGCTCGATAGGGATAGTTTTATTGAAGATTCTGCGAAAATAAAACCGGATGCTTCAAATATATATTTTCCCAACTGGACTGCCGTTGGAGCTGAACTGCTTGTTGCCGGAAATCTTCAGGTCAAAGGCGGTGTTCTTGAAATCGAACTGAGGCTGTTTGATACGATTAAAGCCGGCCAGCTTATCGGCAAAAAGTACACTACCAGTGTGAATGACTTAAGGGATGTTATCAAGCGTTTTTCCGGCGAGATCATTTATTACCTTACCGGGAACAGGGGTTTTTTTGACAGCCAGATAGCATTTGTTTCGAGCGGAACCGGCAATAAGGAGATTTATATATGCGAATTTGACGGGTCCAATACGAGTCAGTTTACGCGCAACAAGGCAATAACTATTTTCCCGGCGTGGTCATCGGATGGACATTGGATTGCTTTTACCTCGTATATAAAAGGGAATCCGGACCTTTATATCGTAAATACGGGGGACAGGAGTATGTCTGTTGTTGCAAAGAAAGGAATAAATATTACGCCGGCCTGGGTGCCTGGCAAATTTGAGCTTGCAGCAACCCTTTCATATTCAGGCGACCAGGATATTTATCTTCTGACGGGAACAGGTAAAGAGATAAAAAAGTTGACAAATGAGCGTGGAAGTGATGTATCTCCAACATGGTCTCCTGACGGGAAAAAGATGGCTTTTGTTTCCAGCAGGTCCGGAACACCCCAAGTCTATGTTCAGGATGTTGATACCGGGCATGTCGAACGAATCACCTTTTATGGCCGTTACAATACCCAGCCAAGCTGGTCACCGAAAGGTGATAAAATAGCATATTCAGGAATGAACGGTGGAAGACATAATATCTACACCATAGGTCTTGGTGGAAAAGATCCGGTTCAATTGACCGGCAATGCCGGAGATAATGAATCCCCTTCATGGTCTCCGGATGGAAGCCTTATCGTATTCAGTTCGACGCGTGAAGGTCCATCCAGAATTTTTGTGATGACAGCCTTCGGAACGGATCAGAGGCGTTTGCTCGCCATTTCCGGTGAGCAGACAAGCCCAAAGTGGTCTCCCGGATTGAACAATAAACAACCATCAATTTCTAACTTAGGAGGTTTATAAAAATGAAAAAAAGCATTTGGGTTGTTTTGGCGCTTTTATTGGTAATTCCCGGCCTGTTATTTACTGCTTCCTGTGGAAAGAAGAGTCTTACGGCTGATATTGAGACCATGAAGGATAAGACAAAAGAAGCACCTGCGCCTCCCCCGAGGGCTTCGGCTCCAGCCCCGGCTCCGGTCGTTCAAAAGGCTCCGGAGCCCTTGAAAATCTCTGAAGAAGAGATGAGGGCAAGGGAAAAAACCTCGGCTATGCAGGCGTTGATGAATGAGGATGTGTACTTTGATTATGACAGTGCTGCTCTTGCTCCTGCTGCTCAGGAAATTCTGAAAAAGAAAGCGGTCGCCCTTAATAAATATTCCAATATTTCAATAACGATCGAGGGTCATTGCGATGAGCGGGGAACCAATGAATATAACCTTGCACTTGGAGAAAGACGCGCTGAAAGTGCGAAGAAATTTCTCATCGATCTTGGCCTCGCGGCATCACGTTTCACAACAATCAGTTATGGCGAAGAAAAACCCGTTGGTACGAGCAGCAATGAAGAAGCCTGGGTAAAGAACAGAAGGGCTCACTTTGTATTGAAATAGTGTGCGCTGTTTTTATACAAGATGCAGTTTCGGTTTAACGGCGTCAATAGTATTCAGAGAGCAGGCGTGGGAATCCTTCTGTTCTGTTAACCGAAACAGCAGGTATATTATAAGATTAACGCCCATAATAATTGGTCGTAATAATATGAAAAATAAACTTTTTATTATTTTGGTTTTAATAGCTTTTTCCGGTTTCGGATGCGCTTTGCGTAAAGATGTAGATATCTTGAATAACCGTATCGGAGAAATGAGGCTGCGCGTTTTTACTGCAGAAAGTGAAATCACCCAGCTTAAGGCTCAGGCTGATAATATCAGGATGCGGGCCGATGAG
This sequence comes from Desulfobacteraceae bacterium, assembly GCA_011391695.1. GTDB lineage: Bacteria > Desulfobacterota > Desulfobacteria > Desulfobacterales > RPRI01 > RPRI01. Next base: position 73,987 of record JAABQB010000001.1, read on the forward strand.
ATAAGCAGGGCAGGGGATGAAAAGGAAAAAAGCTTAAGGGGGCAGAGTGCCGGACAGCGGACTGAAATTGAGGCGCTGAAGGAAAACATCAGTGTCTTAAACGGGAGACTTGAGGAGACCAATCATCTGCTGAAACAAAAAATTAAAACCCAGGAGGAATCCGAGAAGAAAATTGACGGCAGGCTTGCCCGTATTGAAGAGGAATCCGCGACTTACAGGACGTACAAAGATCGTATTGCGGTGCTTGAACAGTATCTGAGCATTGAAGCAAAAGAGAAAGTGGGAACCCCCGATTCGGATGCTGCTAAAAAAGATGATCAAAAAAAGATTACCAAAGAGATTGCCGAAGATGAATTATATGCATCTGCATCACAGGCTTATAATAAGGGGAATTATTCAACAGCCCGTGAGAAATTTCAGGAGTTGATGGCAAAATACCCTGAATCAGATAAAAAAGATAATTGCCAGTTCTGGATTGGTGAAAGTTTCTATCAGGAAAAATGGTATGAAAAAGCCATTCTGGAATATCAGAAGGTAATAGAAAAGTATCCAAAAGGTAACAAGATCCAGGCTGCTTTGTTAAAACAGGGGCTCTCTTTTTATAATATCGGAGATAAGCAGAATGCGACTCTCGTGTTAAACGAACTTATACAAAAACATCCAAAATCAAATGAAGCCAAAGTTGCCGCCAAGAAGCTGAAAGGATTTAAATAAGCTTGTCTCTAACCCTTTAAAGAGCATAAGATGATAAAAATCATCGGCATAGACCCGGGCCTCTCATCTACAGGTTTTGGAATAGTAAGGGGTAGAGGCCTTAAAGTCAAGGAATACGCTTTTGGCAGCATCAATACTTCAAGAAGTCATATCTTGCCTGAACGCCTCAATCTCATTTTCTCGAAACTAAACTCTCTTCTCGCAGATGAAACACCAGATCTAATGGTTATAGAAGATGTGTTCTCCCTTGAGAGATATCCCAAATCCGGAATAAATCTCGGTAAAGTAACAGGCGTTATTCTCCTTTCGGCCTGTCGCGCAAATATCCCGGTGATTGAAGTTGCCGTGCGGGAGGTTAAGCATGTTTTGACTGGTAATGGAAATGCAAGCAAGGAACAGCTCGAGCTGACAGTGCGGCGGTTCTTAAACCTCGCGGACCGGATAAAGCCTTATCATGCTTCAGATGCGATTGCGCTGGCTCTTTTGGGGCTATTCAGGTACAAAAATGAAAAAAATACGGTTAAGAGTTCCTGTTTATAAACCGAAGAACATCGAATTTTGAAATACGAAGTACGATGTACGAACGACGGAAAAAATCGGAGAAGAACTTAATGATAGGGTATCTGGAGGGTAAGCTGTTAAAAAAAGAGAGCGAGCGAATACTTCTGCTCGTAAATCATACCGGATATGAAATAATGCTTCCGCCCATAGTTATGGAGACATTGAATGCAAAATCGGTTGGGGATGAAGCATCCTTTTATGTCTATTTCCATCAGTCGGAAAGACAGCCAAAACCTGTATTGATCGGTTTTAATCTTGAAATCGAAAAGGAATTCTTTCAGAATTTCATTTCCGTGGAAGATATAGGCCCCATGAAAGCTGTCAAGGCTATGAATATTCCGATCCGCGATATTGCTGTCGCAATAGAATCAAAGGATTTTGCGAGGCTGATGCAGCTGAAAGGTATCGGGAGCAGGACGGCGCATAAAATCGTAGCCACGCTTGAGGGGAAGATGGATAAATATACCCTTATCAGGAAAACCGATAATAAACAACAAGCGCCCGCAATTAAAGACCTGGCTCAACAGGTGATTGAAGTGCTTGTAACTCAGCTCGGTTACAAACCGTTCGATGCCAGGAAACTGGTTGCTGAAGCAATGTACCGAAACAGCTCTATATCAAAGCCCGAAGAGTTGTTTGAAGAAGTCTATCGTGGAGAGAATGTATTATGACCGATGATATACTGACTTATACCTCCGTGAAAAACGAAATGCTTTCAGGTTCGTCTCTCTCTATCGACGAGGAGCCTGAAATACTCTCTCTGCGCCCTGGATCCATATCCGATTATATTGGCCAGAGCGAGGTGGTTGAAACTCTTAAAATTGCAATTGAAGCTGCAAAGCTGCGCAGTGAGCCGATAGACCATGTCCTTTTTCACGGGCCTCCGGGCCTTGGCAAAACCACTCTTGCACATATTATTGCCAACGAAACAGGCGCAAACCTGACTGTTACTTCCGGGCCGGCTCTGGAAAAAGGAGGAGATCTTATCGGAATCCTCACTCATCTGGAGGAAGGGGACATCCTATTTATAGATGAGATTCACCGGACTCCCAAGGTGGTTGAAGAGTTTCTTTATCCTGCCATGGAGGATTTCGCCATTGATTTCGTGTTCGACAAGGGAGTTAATGCCAGAAGCCACAGGTATCGTCTTAAGCGATTCGTCCTTATCGGTGCCACTACGAGGGTCGGATTGCTGTCCGCACCCTTGAGAGAACGTTTTGGTATTTTCAGAACCCTTGATTTTTACAGTGAACCGGAGCTGGTTGAAATTGCAAGAAGGTCTGCCCAGCTGCTGAAAATAGAAGTCGAAGAAGATGGCGCTTCCGAGCTGTCAAGGCGTTCGCGGGGTACTCCAAGAATCATTAACAGGCTTTTAAAGCGCGTGAGAGATTATGCACAGGTAAGGGGGGACGGTCTAATAAACAAAAATACGGTACAGGAAGCCCTCGCTCTCGAAGGAGTTGACAATAAAGGTCTTACAAATCTTGACCGCCGGTATATCAAAACAATAATAGATTTTTACAAGGGAGGGCCTGTTGGCATAGAGGCAATAGCAGCAACGCTGCAGGAGGAATCGGATACCCTTGTGGATGTTGTAGAACCGTTTCTCCTTAAAATCGGTTTTATTGTGAGAACCTCCTCAGGCCGAAAGGCCTCCGAAGAAGCATACCGGCATCTTGGATATCATATCAGAAATGGAAGCCATTAGACATTGATAGTAAACGGCTTCAAAGGATTTAAAACAGATTTTTTTTAAGTCAAAGGAATTCCGGTGGGATATTTTCCGAGAAAGCTTGATAAGGCATTAACCTTTGCTACATCCCTGCTGAAATCAAAAAGAAAATACCATACGCTTATACTGCTGGGAGATGATGGAAAGATCAAGCATATAAGAATAATAAGAGGCGTGATAATTTCTCTTTTATTGGTCCAGATTTTGATACTCTGTTCAGGAGCCTATTTTTTTTCTTCGGGAATGAGGCTTGTGGAAGATAAAAAAGCTGTGGAGAATGAACTGATTACTGCACAAAAGAATTATCTGACCATAAGAGATGAAAAAGACATGCTGATGGCTCGACTGGTCCTTGCAGAGGCTCTGGTTAATAAGGAGACAGGCGGTGCCGGGGTCTCAAAAACGGCAGAGATATCAGTAAATGCTTCTGCTGCTCAAAAACCCCTGACTCCTGTAAACAGCGGCAGGGTTTTAGTTGATAAGAGCCAATTGCAAAAGTCTCAAAAATTCCCTCTCCCCTTGCGGGAGAGGGTTAGGGTGAGGGGGAAAAACAATAATTATCAATGAGTTTTATCTCACTCTCCCCTTAATCCCCCCCCCTCAAGGGAGGGGAAACATACTTTTGCAATTGGCTCGATAATATTAATGTTTTTCATGAAGCGGGCGCAAACAGGCTGAAAATAAAGTTTGACTTAAAAAGCGGCCACAATTCAAAGACACTATGACGTATCCGTTACAGAAATTGACTGTTTTCCTTCGTTTTTTAAAGGAGATATAATAGTGGGCAAGAAGTCAGACATATCAATTATTGATGCAGGGCTGAAAATAAAGGGGGTTTTTTCCTATAAGGGGAAGCTTGTTGTAAATGGTATGATTGAGGGGAATATAACCGGAGAAAATCTTATAATCGCTGAAGGCGGTGTTGTTATTGCGAATGTTAATGTACATTCTGTGTCTGTCGGGGGAAAATTTGAAGGTGATTTAACCGCTCTAAATGAGGTTCTGATACTGCCTACTGGAATTTGTTCAGGAAAATTTTTATGTAAAAGTCTTGTTGTTAAGGACGGGGGACTTATAAACGGTGACGTTAAATGTGCCAGGTGGGATCGGGCTTCCGCAACATAGCTTTTTACAAGTCCGACAATATCCGAGGTAATTGCAAAAGTGATAAAAAAAAGAAAAGTTTGTCATTCCCACGGAAGTGGGAATCCAGTTTTTTCAATAGATTGCGAAAATTTCTGGATTCCCGTTTTCACGGGAATGACGACTTGTGCAATTACCGCATCCGTTCCGCTTTAATTTTATAAAAATATTTTGAAAAATCGGCTTCAATATTTTTAAAATTTTCAAATGTCACGTCGGAAAAAGAAATACCGAGGCTTTTTTTCAATATATCAAATAGTTCAAGATAATTGAAAAGAATTCTTTCCTCCCAGTCAAGGCCAAGCAAAGAGGCATATTCTATGATTTCTCCCTTGTTGCCTTCTATCTCAAGAAAATCTCCGTAAGGCATTTTGTCTATACAAAAATAAGTTTTTCCCAATATAAATGTTTCACGCCATTTTTCATATATCTGTTCTTGAATAAAACCCAGGGATTCTAATATTCTGATAGCAGTAGAGAAATCGCTGACTTCAACTTCCAGTTCCCTTAACATCTTGAAACGGCTGTCAGCATCAGGGGCCGGGGATTTGAAGGTAAGAGTCGTTTTTGAGTCTTTGCGAAGCCTTAGCAATGATTTGTTTTTGATAAAATTTTTATCTTTATCTTCGAACCTGATGTTGGTTTCAAAAATATTGCCGCCTGAAAGAGCTCCAAGAGAGATGAGCTTTTCGCGCAGCATGGCTGGATCGGTGATAAAAAATTTTACTTCGGTTTCAATATGTTCCATATATCGTGTTAGTGTATTGTTTTAAATTATGTTGTTTTAAGGATTAATTTTATGATAGCAGTATCAGAACAGGAAATACAACAGATTTCATGGATAACATCCTGAAGCGGAACGCTCACAAATGGCCAGATTAGATTCATAAGCAAGCTATGGGAAATGCGTTCGCTATTGCGGTTCAACATTCTTACCGTATAATGTATTGTTGAATAATGTGAATTTCTCTTGACACGGGCGTCTAATTTATCTAAAAGACCCTGATTAATAAAATACAGGAGTTACAGCTGTGAAAAAATATACAATCAGTGCAAAAGAAATTGATATAAAAGAAAAATGGGTAATTGTTGATGCAAATGGAGCCATTCTTGGAAGGCTTGCATCTAATGTAGCTTCCCGGTTGAGGGGTAAAAATAATCCTTTGTTTACGCCTCACGTAGATACGGGGGAAAGCGTTATTGTTATTAATGCTGATAAGATTACTCTTACAGGCAATAAGCTTGGGCAAAAACGCTATTACAGACATAGTGGTTATACAGGCGGACTTAAAGAGATTACCGCCAAAAAGCTTCTTGAGACAAAGCCGGAAGATATTATCCGGTTTGCTGTTAAAGGGATGTTGCCAAAAAATAAACTTGGGGCAAAGCTATATAAAAAGCTGAAAGTTTATGCCGGCGAAAAGCATCCCCATGAGGCCCAGAGACCCGAAGCTATACAGATCTAATTATTAAAATTTTGATAAATTTGTGATTACCGAGGAATTAAATGGATAAACAGAACCTGTTTTACGCTACTGGAAGACGAAAAAGCGCTATTGCGAGAGCCTGGCTAAAACCTGGAACCGGGCAATTCATAATTAATGAACAGCCTGTAGAAAAATACTTCAATGTCGAATCCTCAAGGGTTGATTTAATAAAACCCTTTGTAATTACCAATACGCTCGGCACATTTGATGTTAAAGTCCGCGTAATTGGCGGAGGAATTACAGGGCAGGCAGGCGCTGTAAGGCTTGGAATCACAAGGGCACTCCTTATTGCCAATCCTGACTTCAGACAAGTCCTGAAAAAAGCCGGTTTTGTCAGACGCGACCCGAGATCCAAGGAAAGAAAAAAATACGGTCAGCGGGGCGCAAGAGCAAGATACCAGTTCTCAAAGCGATAAAATCAATTGTTTTAATAAATACAGTAAAAGAAGGGAAAAGCCCGTTTAGCTTTTCCCTTTTAATTTTTATTCCGTTGACCCCTGACCCCTGACCCCTGATAACTGATTACTGACCACTGATCACTGACCAATGTCTTCTGACTTCTGCTTTTCGTATGCCTGCCTTGCTTCTTCGTATAAAAGATTTTCGCTATAGATATTCCTGGGGGAAAAGTGGAAGATTGTAAATTGTTTAGCCTTTGCTTTGGCCGCGATATGCCCGGCCTGAGTAGCTGTGAGGTGAAATTTTTTTTCAGCAAGGGCCCTGTCCTTATCAAGAAAGCTCGCCTCAATATAAAGATGGTCTGATTCATTCACAAATTCAATGATTTTATCCAGATTTGATTTGCTGCAGGCGGCATCCACAATATAGGTAATTTTCTGTCCCGGTGTAATAACGGCAATTTTATCAGCAAGTTCTCCAAGAATAAATTTATCGGTACATGTTTTAACGCTCCCGGTATGCACCTCAAATTCCGAATCAGGATCCTGCTGGTTGAACAGCGCCTCCTTAAAAATTCTCAGCCAAGGTCCGATTTCAAGTCCTAAAGACGCTACATTATCCTTTAGTATGTTAACATGAAAACGTTCTTTCAATGAAAAACCGAGACAGGGTATTCCGTGGTCAAGAATTATAGTTGAAACTGTGAGGCCTGGTTCTTCGTGCAGTAGGCCATTGAAAGGAATTGCTATTGTTTCAGGGTCGGGGGAAAACCTGTTAGTGCATCTGTATGTTTTTGTTACAAGTTCGTTTGTATTTGTTTCTGTTGCGTAAAGGACCAGCTGTTGACTGTAATTCCCAACAAGATTCCATGAATATCCTGCAAGTTTGCCCTCGATATTTTTTAAAAACCCCTCCGGCCCATACAGGTAAAGATTCTTGTTGCGCCCGAGAAAAAGTCGAAGCAGCCTGTCAAAACCGGAAAAATGGTCCATGTGAGTATGTGAAATAAAAACATGACTTATTTTCAGGATGTCTCTCGGAGAAAGGGAATAGATGTCACCGAGATCGAATAAGACCGCTCTTTTTTCAAAAAGGAAGGGTATAAACAAACACGGGTCTTCAAAAGGGCCGTTTACTGTCCTTGGATGGAAGAATGGGCGCATTATGCCGGCAAAAATTTCATAACCTGTCTGTTGATACAAACGTATATATCTTCATCCGATCCGAAAATCTCAATAATATCTTTATGTTTTATCAGTTGTTCAATCACAAATGCAGTAACATACAAAGATACAACATTGGGTTGAGATACCAGGTTCCTGAAAGGAGCTATGGTATAATCAATATCAAAATCTTCGGAACGGCTTAATTTTTCAAGGCAGTTGCGAATCTGCTCTTCCGTGCTGTTCTTGTTGGTCGTTTCAATGAGACTGTTTTCGATGAGTTTCATCGCTATGGAGTTTGAAAGAGGTTCCAGACAATCTTTTATGCCGTGTATTGCCTGTCTTCGTGCATATTCTTTCGATGATTCTATTTTTGACAAGATACTTGCTTCTCTGGTGCTTGGCCGAAAGACCTTAGCCATTATATTCCGCCTTTTTGTTTTGTATTAGTTTTAACACATCGTTGTTGTTCATAAACTCAAATAAAAAAAGTTCAGATCAGGATATATTCAGTCGATTATATTAATTGCTGACTAATTGGATTGCAAGGAAAATCTAAACATCTTCGATAATGAGCTGAATGGTCTTATTTCCGTTCCAGCGGTTCCATCTTAATCGAAATACCATTGTTTCAAAGAAATTTTTTTCTGGTAAATACGGGTCGATATTAAAGTGTATGGCATTCAGAATTTTTTCTTTGTTACAAGATGGCTGGCTTAACGCCATTTTCCTGTGATTTCCCCCTACAAATTCAGAAGACAGGACCTTGATATTACGTGCAAGAAAAAGAGGTTCGGGATTCCCTGTCCCGAAAGGTTTTAATGATTCAAGCTCATCCGTGAATTCAACATTTATATCTTCAAATCCGATTTCGCAATCAATGTCCGTTAAAGGCAGTGAATCTTCAATCCTTGCCATTGCTATTACTGTTTTTTCAAATTTCTCCCGGAATGGGTCAATGTTTTGAATTTTTATCTTGATGCCGGCTGCCATGGAGTGACCGCCAAAGGTATCAAGCAGGCCAGAACATGCCTTGAGTCCTTCATATAGATTAAATCCGGGAACACTTCTTCCTGACCCTTTGGCAAAACCATCTTTTTGTGCAAAAAGGAGAACAGGCCGGTTAAATTTTTCAACCATACGGGAAGCAACAATACCAAGAATTCCTTCATGCCAGCTTTGGTGGGACAGGACAATAGATCGATTTTGAAGAATTTCAGGGTGATTGTTTACATGCTCAATGATGTATTCATAAATCTTTTTTTCTATATTTTGCCTGGTTGCATTCATCAGGTTCATTTTCTGGGCAATACGGCCTGCCGTATTAAAGTCCTCGGTTAATAAGAGCTCAACGGCATCCTTCGCATGATCTACTCTTCCAAGTGCATTTATCCTGGGAGCAAGCCTGAATGCAATGTCTTCTGAATCTATCGGGTACTTGTTCGAGCCGCCTGCCTTTATCAAAGCGCTGATTCCGATCCGGTTCCCTGTGTTAATAAGGTCAAGGCCTGTTTTTGCAAAAATTCTGTTTTCTTTGACAAGAGGCACCATGTCAGCCACTGTTCCAAGAGCAATCAGGTCGCAAAGATTTTTAAGGTTAGGTTCCGGACGGGTGTCCCAGAAATTCATGTCCCGGAGAAATTTCCGCAGAGACATAATGAGGTAAAAGGCAACACCTACACCGGCAAGTTCTACAAGACCCGAGTTGCAGTCAGCTCTCTTGGGGCTGATTATTGCTATTGCTTCGGGAAGTTCTTCGGGGACTATATGATGGTCTGTTATTATAATATCTATACCGGCATCGCGAGCGGCTTTCACGGCGTCATGGCTGCTTGAGCCGCAATCAACAGTTATAATCAGGTCTATTTTATCCGGTATAGCAATCTCAAAAATATGGGTTTTCTGGATGCTGTATCCTTCTTTTGTTCGGTGGGGAATGTAATATGAGACATCAGCACCGGTATGCCTTAAAAATTCCGTAAGAATAGCGGTTGATGTCACCCCATCCACATCGTAATCGCCGAAAATAAGAATCTTCTCACGGTTTATGACAGCATTAAAAATTCTTTTTACCGCTATCCCCATGTCAATTATTGAAAAAGGATGCCTGATGTTGTCGAGTGAAATATTAAGAAAATCGTGGACATCTTTCGGGGAAACAATACCGCGGTTAACCAGTATCGATGCGAAATAAAAGCTGCAATTAATTGTTTTACATATATTTTCAATAATACTTGAATCGGGTTCGGGAATGTGCCAGTTTTTTTTCATTGGAAAACACATACTCTATTATTGGAATTCGAACAATATGAAATAATAAAATATTGTGATTTCGCCGAAAGCCCGGATGAATTTGTTATGTTTACGAGTCCGTCTTAAACGGTCAACTTAATCAGTTATTTTTTAAGAGTTTTAAACTTTCAGGCGGCCTGCGGCAGGTAATGGTAAAATTATCCATAAAAAGATTGTTATTGATGCATGAAATATCTTATATTCGTTTCCGGATAGGCTCAAATTACAATTTGATGTTTAGGATTTTTGTACCTTTTCAAAGATATTCACCAAGGGAGGTTCAGAGGCATTATGAAAAAAAAGGGAATTAATTCTACGGGTTTCCCCGAAACACAGACTTCTACATCACCGGATGGCGAGGTATTCATATTACCGCAGGAATCCGATTACGAAAAAGAAAACGACCGGCTGAAAAAACTTGTCAAAAAGCAGCGTTTGAAAGGCCGGGAGATTGTAGTGGTTATGGGTGTGGGCTTCGTCGGCGCGGTCATGGCCGGTGTTGTTGCTGATTCTGAAGACAAAAAAAACGGCAAGTCCAAATATTTTGTTATAGGCATGCAGCGGCCTTCAACAAGATCATTCTGGAAAATTCCCTATATGAATCGTGGAATTTCACCGGTTGAAGCTGAAGATCCCGAAGTGGCGCCCATGATCGCGAGGTGCGTGAATGAAAAGAAAACCCTGTTTGCAACTTTTACATATGATGCCCTGTCTCTTGCCGATGTAGTTGTTGTGGACGTTCAGTGTGATTATCACAAGGAAACATTCGGAGATTGCCGCAAGGGATATGCCGACATTGCAGCGCTTGAAGAGAGTCTGAAAGTCATAGGCGAAAAAATTGAGCCGGATTGCCTTATTCTGATTGAAACCACAGTGCCTCCCGGAACCACCGAATATGTGGCCTATCCCATAATCAAAAAGGCCTTTGAAAAAAGGGGGCTCAAGAAAGCTGAACCCTTGTTGTCACATTCTTTTGAACGGGTCATGCCCGGCCGCAATTATGTGGCTTCCGTGAGGGATTTCTGGCGGGTTTGCAGCGGTATCAATGTGACGGCGCGTGAGCGCGTTACAAAGTTCCTTAAAGATGTAATCAATGTGGAAAAATTTCCCCTGACTATCCTTGAAAAGCCGATCGAAAGTGAAACCTGCAAGATCGTGGAGAACTCCTACAGGGCGACCCTTCTCGCTTTTATGGACGAGTGGAGCGTGTTTGCGGAGAGAAACGGTGTGGATCTGACCAAGGTGATTGAAGCAATCAAAGTCCGCCCGACCCACTCAAACATAATTTTCCCGGGCCCAGGCATTGGAGGATACTGCCTGCCCAAAGACGGAGGACTGGGTGTCTGGGCTTATCATACTCTTATGGGTTTTGAAGATGACATATTTAAAATCACACCGCTTGCAATTGACATTAATGATACCCGTTCTTTGCGGGCCGTTCAGCTCGCGCGCGATGCCCTGCGTAACATGGGAAAAATTGTAGCGGCATCAAAAGTTACCGTGCTTGGGGTTTCTTACAGGCAGGATGTGGGGGATACCCGTTACAGCGGTTCAGAAATCATGGTGCGGAAACTGGCGGAAATGGGGGCAGAAATAAGGGCGCATGATCCGTATGTCAAACACTGGTGGGAGCTCGAGAAACAGGGCATATATCCTGCATTCGGACATTCCTGGGCAAGGTTTTTCAGAAATCAGGAAAATTTAACCGAGCTTCGCATGAGTAAAAATTTAACCGGCGCACTTGAAGGGTCAGATGCAGTTATACTTGCGGTAAGGCATAAGGAGTACCTTTCAATGGTACCCGATGATGTCGTAAAAATGGCAGGGAAACCTCTTGCGGTTATAGACTGCTTCGGGATTTTAAATGATGACGAGATCCGCCGCTATTTTGAACTCGGCTGTGAGGTAAAGGGGCTGGGCAGGGGGCATATACAAAGGATCAAGGAAAAGGCCAGGAAACAGGGGTCAGGGGCCAGGGGACAGAGAACAGGAAGCAGGGGCAAAAGAACGTGAGGTGTAAGCCGAATATTGGATATCGAAATTCGAAGTACGATGTACGAAGTTCGAGTAAAGAGTGAGGCGTTGGTAATCAGGACAGTAGTTTCAAAGGTTTAATTACCACTTTGCATAATGCTCTTCCGTAAAACCGGCAGCATTTTTCAATTCCCACATTTCCTGGCCATTTGACAATATCCCCTCGAATCGTCCGAACGGCTGGTGAAATTTGCTTGCTATGACGCCGATGTTTATATTGGCGGCCCTCTCTCCTTCGGGATAAAAAGTAAGATTTATTTTCCCGTCGTTAGAGACCATTTTCCAATCCTTAAGAAGATCAAGGTCGCTGTATTGAAAATCGATGACATCTGTTTTTATCATCTTCCCGTTAACCCAGAATACATTTTCAGTAAAGCCTGTTTCATTAACGCCCTGTACAAGATTAAAACCGATCCTGTTTCCGGTCACATCAAAGCCGCCTCCTGATGCCCAGTTCCAGAATGTATGCCGGGCAAGATAACCGAGCGTGTAGTCAAACACTCCTGAAGATTCTTTTTCAATTATCTCGCATTTATTTCCCCCGAAGATAATATGACCACTTACAGGAATGCCGGCTTCTTTATGCGTATAGTTAAAACCATCAAGCCCGACCCGCGAGGTGCAGCACAGAGGTTCGGTTAACTTTAAAAAATTCAGCTCTGCATGCAATTTCCCGCTGACAGAGATTTTGGCAAGAACCCTGTCCGGCTTGTTGATAAAATTCAGAGAAGCATTCCTGTTCTTAAAACTTGCAGAACCGTTTTGAAAAGATCCTTCAAACAGGCCGGCTTTTCCGGATGGGGTAATGGCTTCCAGTTGTTTTATTTTTCCGGCCTTACGGTCAAAAATATAGGTGAACATATTTGTCATATATCCAAGGTTTACAATTGCGGCGCCAAATATGATTTCATCGTTGCAGACGCCAAGGTACTCCCATCGTTTTATCCGGAACCCTGTTATGAACCTTTTTAGCAACCCCCCTTTTTTATCTTTTCCGTATATTCGCAAGTCAGACAGATTAAATGATTCCACCGGATGTTCGTGTATGCCAAATACGGGCCGTCCTTCGGGACCAATGAGTTTTTTTTCTTCCTTCGGGTTCATAACGAGACTCCTTCCTCTGCGCGTTTGTAGCACAAACCGGATCAGAAACCAAAATCGTTAAACTATCGTTATCTTTTGATCTGCGAGTGTGAGCTGTTCGAGGCCGACTTTTGTAACAAGATGTGTGTTTTCAATCCCGACAACACCCTTGCCCGGAAAAACGAGCTTGGGTTCGACGGCTATTGTCATACCCTCCTCTAAAGCCATTTTCTGGCCTTTTGAGAGAAAAGGGTATTCATCCAGTTCAAGCCCGATTCCATGTCCTATAAAACGTATTCTCTGGTCGCCGACTCCCATGAAATTTTCACCGTACCCGAGGCGTTCTGCCATTTCAATTGCCATATCATAAAGATCGCCGGCTTTTACACCCGGCTTTGCTTCATTTTTAATCATGGAATGAATATCGAGCATGGCCTGGTGGGCTTTTATGAGTTCATCCGGAAGATCGCCTATTGAAAAAATCCGTGTGTGGTCTGAAAGATATCCCATCCATGCAAAGACATAATCGACAAGCACGGGCTGATGTTTTTTTATAGGCATAAAACCAGGCCCCTGGGCAACGGCCTGCCCGACACCAAGACCTCCTGTCGGAGATGAAAGGAAACTCGGAATAGCGGCGGATGGTCCGGCCATGATGTGCCCGTAAAACATTTCGCTTCCCCAGAGCCTCATCCTTATAATTCCCTGATGACCAAGTTTGCGGGCTTCCGCTTCGACTTTCCCGGCAAATTCGATTTCAGTTATGCCCTCCTCAAGAAGCTCTTTTGCTTTCTCCGCAACCATATCTGAAAATAAAGCCGCTTTTTTGATGATTTCAATCTCGTAACCTGATTTTATCGACCGGACAAGGCGAATAAAATGGGATACGTCCGTAAGTTTTGAATTTTCAAAACATTCACGGTAGGTAAAATAAAAATTAACAGGCATTACATCTGTTTCAATGCCGATAACTCCGGGTATCTTGTATCCGTTTTCCCGTAAAAGACCCGGAATCTGTTTCGGGCTTGAAAAGGGGATTATCCTTTTGATTTTCGATTCTTCCACGGCACGCTCGTAACTTTTGCGGACCATCAGGAGAGGCTCACCATCTGCCGGAATGAAAAGATGCGCCTGCTGAATTGTTCCTGCGAAGTAAAAAAGGTCGGTATTCTGAATTATAAGTGCGCCGCCAATATTATTTTGGTTAAGGTGACTCTGGAAGTTTTTTATTCTTTCTTCAAGTTCTGCTGCCGGAGAGCTGTTTTCTGAATTGAACATTTATTAAGTCCCTGGTCTCTGGTTTTTTAATAGAAGTTCGTGGATCGTAAATCGTACAGCGTACATCTTACATCGAAGCTCGATATTCGATATTCTATTCCATTCGTGACCTGTTAACAAGAATCCATTAATCATGTCAAATCCTTTGTGCTTACTGCTCCTCGATTCCTCGAACCCTTTCATTTTTGAAACTATTCACCATTCACCATTCACTATTCACTATTTTGCCTTGAGATGATGTGCGTTTTCAGATATGAGAAGTCTAACTGGTTCTTTTTGTAAATATTTCCTCCGGAGAATATCATCATAAAATGACGACATATATTTTAAGACGCCTTTTATTGATCCTGCCCACCTTTCTGGGAATCACCGTAATGGTTTTTGTGATTACGAGGTTCGTGCCGGGAGGTCCCATTGAGCGAATGATAGCCCAGGCCCAGCAGATGCAGAGCATGGATGGAAAAAGCGGGGCAAGATCGTCTTCGCGGGAGCAGAACCAGCCTCTCTCTGAAGAGCAGATCGAAGAGCTGAAAAAATATTACGGTTTCGACAAACCGGTTTTAACGAGCTATTTCCTGTGGATGGGAAAGGTTCTTAAGGGCGATCTCGGTGTATCGACCCGCTATTATGATCCTGTCTGGGGCATGATAAAAGAACGGATCCCCATATCCCTCTATTTCGGCATAATAACAATGACACTCGTCTACGGAATATGTATACCGCTCGGGATCGTGAAAGCCATAAAACATAAAAGCTCTTTCGACAATACAACATCTGTCATAGTCTTTACCGGCTATGCTGTTCCCGGATGGGTGATAGGGGTTCTGTTGTTAATCCTTTTTTCCTCACAATGGGACATATTTCCACTGGGCGGAATGGTAAGCGAGGAGTTTGAGAATTTCAATCTCTTTCAGAAAACGGCGGATATCCTCTGGCATACGGTTCTGCCTCTAGCAGCCTACATGGTCGGTTCATTTTCAGTCATGACCTTGCTGATGAAGAACACTCTTCTCGACAATCTTTCTGCGGATTATGTCCGCACCGCAATCGCAAAAGGTCTTCCGTTTAAAAAGGCCGTTTTCCGGCATGCATTAAGAAACAGTCTTATTCCGATTGCAACCCATTTCGGGAATAACATTTCGATCATCCTGATGGGCTCGTTTCTGATCGAGAAGGTTTTCAATATAAACGGGATGGGGCTTCTGGGATATGAAGCGATTATAGAGCGCGATTATCCTGTTGTTCTCGGAATACTTGTAATTTCATCGCTTCTTCTCCTTATAGGAAATATTCTTTCCGACATATGTGTCGCCATTGTCGATCCGCGGGTTAAGTTCGAGTGAAAAATATGCGGCTGAATCCTCTTACCATAAAAAAAATTAAACGCTTCAGATCGATAAGGCGTGGATACTACTCCTTTATAATCCTAACCCTGATGATCCTTGCCTCTCTTTTTGCCGAAGCGCTCGTAAACAACCGGGCGCTTGTTGTCCGCCATGGAGAAAGATACTATTGCCCGGTTTATGGAAGAATGAATCCGGGTAAAGTATTCGGTCTTGATTATGATTATGAGACAAACTACCGGCAGCTTCAAAAGCGTTTTAAGGAAGAAGGGCGGGGTAACTGGGTTCTCATGCCTCCTGTTCCTTATAATGCTTACGAAAATGATCTCAGGGAAGACAGGTTCCCTCCGTTTCCGCCTTCGTTTGCAGAAAAGCATTACCTGGGCACCGACAATGTCGGAAGAGACATTCTTGCCCGCCTTATTTACGGATTCAGGATTGCCATAGGGTTTTCCCTTCTCCTGCTTCTTTTTGACTTCGGCATAGGCATAAGCATTGGAAGCGCAATGGGCTATTTCGGGGGGAAATTCGATCTTTTTTTCCAGCGAATAATTGAAATCTGGTCGAATGTACCGTTTCTTTATGTCATAATAATAATATCTTCTGTAGTTGTGCCGGGTTTTATCACCCTTATAATCATAATGGCTTTTTTCGGATGGATAGGGATGACCTGGACGATAAGAACAGTGACATACAAGGAGAAGTCAAGAGAATATGTTCTTGCGGCAAAGGCGCTTGGAGCTTCGGACAGCCGGATTGTTTTCAGGCACATAATCCCGAATACAATATCCGTGATAGTAACCTACGCGCCTTTCGCCGTTTCGGGCGGTATCGTGGCCATTACCTCTCTTGATTACCTCGGATTCGGCCTTGCCCCCCCGACACCGAGCTGGGGGGAACTTCTGCAGCAGGCCTGGACGCACATGGATTCCTGGTGGATCGGGGCATCAGTCATAGGAGCCATGACAATAACTCTCATTGCCGTCACATTCATCGGAGAGGCTGTAAGGGAGGCGTTTGATCCTAAGATGTATACAACTTACGAATGAAAGGGTCAAAGACACAGAGGCACAAAGGCACAAAGTAAAAAGAAGTGAACGGAGAACATTAAGAAGGCGGAAGGCTGAAGTCGGAAGGCGTGAGGTAAAGGGAAAGAACGTGGATCGCGGATCGTGAATCGAGTTACTAACAACGATCAACGAATCACGAACAACGAAGTACGATATTCGATGTCCAAATCAGAAACCGTAAACAAGAAATCTATAGTGAATATGTTTGAAATAGTAATAAAAACTTTTGTCAGGATCACACTGGTTGCCGGAATATTATTTTGGCATGCACCTGCTTACACTGCCGGTCCGGAACTCCCGAAAGAGATAAAATGGCTTACAAACGACTCTGATCCTGTGTTCGCATCGCCAGAGGCAAAAAGAGGCGGAACACTTCACGCCGCCATAATGAGTTTTCCCATGACATTCCGCGTTATTGGCCCTGATTCCAACGGAAGCTTCAGAAGCGCCATTCTGGACAACCATTTGTCGCTCATAGGAATTCATCCGAACACGTTAAATATCATTCCGGAACTTGCAACCCACTGGGCTTTCGGGAAAGACAAAAAGACGATGTATTTCAAGCTTAACAGGAAAGCGCGCTGGTCGGACGGAATGCCTGTTACGGCAAAAGATTTTGCATACACGCTTGAGTTCATGCGTTCAAAGCATATCGTGGCGCCCTGGTACAATGATTATTATACGAAAGAGATAGATAAGGTTGTCGTTTATGACGATTATACTCTTGCTGTTGTCGCCACCAAGGCGGAACCGGATCTTCATCTCAAGCTTGGAATAAACCCTACTCCCGGCCATTATTACGGAAAGCTGGATGATAGTTTTGTAAGAAAATACAACTGGGAGATTGTGCCCAACACGGGACCTTACCAGATGGGCGAATTTGTCAAAGGGAAACATATTGTTTTCAGGCGTAAAAACGACTGGTGGGGAGACGAGCTTAAGTATTTCAAAAACCGTTTCAACGTAGAGAAGGTTATATTCACGGTTGTGCGTGATATGAACATGATATGGGAATATTTCAAGAAAGGAAAGCAAGATGAGTTCGGCCTGACTATACCGGAGTACTGGCATGTTAAATCGAAGACGCCTGTAATCGAGAAAGGGTATGTTCATAAGATCTGGTTTTTCAACGACACTCAGCAGTCTGCCATGGGATTATGGCTGAATCAGGACAGGGAGATATTTAAAGATATAAATGTGAGATATGCATTCGCCCACGCGATGAATGTGGAGAGAGTGATAGAGAAGGTTTTGAGAAACGATTATTTCAGGCTCGAGCACGGTTTTGTAGGATACGGGCGGTATTCGAACGAAAAGATAAGAGCAAGAAGGTTTGATCTTGAAAAAGTTGACTACTATATGAAAAAGGCAAACTGGAGACGCAGTGAAGACGGCATATGGGAAAAAAGCGGAAACCGCTTTTCGGTTGAGGTCACCTACGGGTCCGAAACCCACACACCCAGGCTTGTTGTTCTGAAGGAAGAGGCCAAGAAAGCCGGAATTGAATTGAGACTCCAGAACCTTGATCAGACGGCAACTTTCAAGAAATTTCTTGAGAAAAAACACGATGTGGCATGGATGGGATGGAGTACTTCTTTCAGGCCACAGTACTGGGAACATTTTCATTCGGTAAACGCCCACAAGCCTCAGACGAACAACATAACAAATACCGATGATCCTGAAATGGACAGACTCATAGACGCGTACAGGAATTCCCTTGAAGAGGAAGAGCGGATAAGGCTATCGGTTAAGATCCAGCAAAAGATAGATGATACCGGGTGTTTTGTTCCGACTTTCATGGTTCCTTATGTGCGCCATGCCTACTGGAGATGGTGGAAATTCCCGGAGATTCCAGGGACGAAGCATTCAACAAGCCTTTTTGACCCTTTCGGAAGCATGGCCGGAGGGCTTTTCTGGTTTGATGAAAAAGCTTATAACGAGACAAAAGAAGCGATGAGAAAAGGGGAAAAGTTCAAACCGGTTACGATCATTGACGAAACTTATAAGATGAAATCGATATTTTAGACGAGAGGCTAAAGGCAAGAGGCTAGAGGCTGAAGGTGAGGGGCGGAAGGCGAAAGGCGCAAGGCATGAGTAAAGAGGCTGTATTAAAAGTTGAAAATCTTGTGACATCATTTGAGACGGAGGTTGGCAGGATAAGGGCCGTTGATGACGTAAGCTTTGAGGTAAACAAAGGAGAGGTTCTTGGCATTGTCGGGGAATCCGGCTGCGGAAAAAGTGTCACAGCTCTTTCAATAATGAGGCTACTCCCTAAACCATCTGGCCGCATAGAGAGCGGGCGCATCATTTTTTCCGGAACAGATATAGTGGCTTTGCCTGCCGAAAAGATGCATGAGATACGTGGAAACAGGATATCCATGATATTCCAGGAGCCGATGACGGCCTTAAATCCGGTTCACAGGATAGGCGACCAGCTCGGAGAGGTTTTCAGGCTTCGTTATCCCGGCATGAGTGAAAAAGATATCCGGGAAGAATCTGTCGGGATGCTGCAAAAAGTCGGGATTTCAGATCCAGGAAAACGCATTGAGGAATATCCCCACCATGTATCGGGAGGCATGCGCCAGAGAGTGATGATTGCAATGGCGCTTGCGTGCAAACCCGACATCCTGATAGCCGATGAACCAACCACCGCCCTCGATGTGACGATACAGGCTCAGATACTCGATCTTATGAAGAAGCTACAGAATGAAACCGGCATGGCAATAATTTTTATTACACATGCGCTTGGCGTCATAGCTGAAACAAGCGACAGAGTTCTTGTGATGTATGCCGGAAAAGTGGCCGAGAAGGCGCCTGTTGATAAGCTATTCAAAGAGCCGAAACATCCTTATGCAAAAGGGCTTCTTTTGTCTATTCCACGACTTGAAGGAAAGAGAAAAACGAAGCTGCATATTATCAGGGGCATGGTTCCGGCCCTTCATGAACTTACCGAGGGCTGCAGATTCAGGAACCGGTGCCCTGATGCGATGACCGTGTGCGGGACGGTTTCTCCTCCCGCTTTCCATATTGACAATGAACATGATGTGAACTGCTATCTCTATGCCTGAACCGAAACAGCAGGAGAATTACCTGCTTGAAACAAGAGATCTTAAAGTGCATTTCCCTGTATACGGCGGTGTCTTCCGCAGGAAAACCGGAAAAGTATATGCTGTTGACGGGGTTTCTTTGAAAGTTTCAGCCGGTAAGACCTTAGGGCTTGTTGGTGAATCAGGATGCGGCAAGACAACCGTCGGAAGGGCTGTTTTAAGACTTTATGAGTTATCCGGCGGAGAAGTGATATTTGAAGGGAAAAACATCTCCGGTATGCCGGAAAGTGAAATAAGGCCGCTTAGAAGAAATATGCAGATGGTTTTCCAGGATCCTTTTGAATCTCTCGACGCAAGGCAGACCGTAGGAGATATTCTTGAAGAGCCCTTGATAATTCATGAAATCGGTTCCCGGTCGACAAGGCGTAAGGATGTTGAAAATCTGCTGTTGCGCGTGGGAATGCCGGAAAGCGCGATCACCCGGTTTCCGCACGAATTTTCTGGAGGACAGCGTCAGAGAATAGGAATCGCAAGAGCCATAGCCTTGAAGCCTAGACTGATCGTATGTGATGAGCCCGTATCGGCGCTCGATGTTTCAATTCAGTCCCAGATACTCAATCTTCTTCTTGATCTTCAGTCTGAGATGAACCTGACCTATCTCTTCATTGCGCATGATCTTTCCGTTGTAAAACATATTTCCGATCATATCGCAGTGATGTATCTCGGAAAAATCGTTGAATATACAGATGCGGATTCAGTCTATAAGAACCCCTTCCATCCTTACACTCAAGCACTTATATCGGCAATTCCCGTTCCCGACCCGTCAGTAAGGAAACAAAAAATGGTCCTTCACGGAGACGTTCCATCCCCTTTGAGTCCGCCTCCTGGATGCCGTTTTCATACCCGCTGTCCTTTTGCTTTCGGCCGGTGCAGATCCGAAGAGCCGGACCTTTTGCGTGCTCCTGGGACTGAATGCGAAGATCATCTGGTGGCATGCCATCTGGTGAATAGTGAAAAGTGAATGGTGAATAGTGACGAGGGAAGAGGGGTGAGGATGAAGGCGTAAGTTCTTTCTCAGTTCGTCATTCCCGAGAAAGCGGGAATCCAGAAATCAGGAGGCTGAAAAGAAAGGGTATAGGCACAAAGAGAATAGGGTTCCAGGATTCAAGTGATATGAAGTGAAGCACTTGACATGCAAGACATATCATGCAATACGTCAAAACCTAAAAATCAAATTCTTATTTTAAATGACGAAGGGAGATTCCCATATGAGTGGTAACCCATACAAAATTGATCCAAAAGAATTCAGAGATATAAACCCCGGTGAACGGCTTCTTATGGGGCCGGGGCCGAGCGACGTTCCGGCCCGGGTGCTGCAAGCCATGGCCGCGCCCTGTATCGGCCACCTTGATCCATATTTCCTGGGAACCATGAACGAAACTCAGCAGTTGCTGCGCCATCTTTTTCAGACTCAAAATGCCCTGACCATCCCGGTTTCGGCCACCGGCAGCGCCGGAATGGAAGCCTGCTTCGTCAATCTGGTTGAATGCGGAGACGAGGTAGTGGTGGCAGTCAACGGGGTTTTCGGCACCCGCATGTGCGACATTGTCAACCGTATCGGCGGCAAGCTTATCAGGGTTGACTGCGAGTGGGGGCGGGCTGTTGACCCTCAGTCTGTGGCAAAGGCGGTGAAAGGCTGTAAACCCAAGGTTGTTGCCGTGGTGCACGCCGAAACGTCCACCGGAGCTTGTACGCCGCTTTGGGATATTTCTAAAATCGCACATGAAGCCGGGGCTCTTTTCCTGGTCGACTGCGTCACATCACTAGGTGGTATAAATGTCCCCCTTGACGAAATGAAGATCGACGCAGCTTACAGCGGCACCCAGAAGTGCATTTCCTGTCCGCCGGGGCTTTCTCCGGTCAGCTTCAGCGCCGCAGCTATTAAGGCCCTGGAGCAGCGCAAACATCCGGTAGTGAGTTGGTATCTAGATTTTGGTATGGTGCGCGATTACTGGGGCAATGAGCGCAAGTACCACCACACCGCGCCTATAAACATGATCTACGCTATCCGTGAGGCGCTGCGCATCATCGCAGAGGAAGGGCTGGAGGCGAGGTTTGCGCGGCACATACTGAATCACCGAGCCCTTGTAGCGGGTATCGAGGCAATGGGGCTTTCCATGCTTGTGCCAGAGAATGAGCGGCTCCCGATGCTCAACGCCGTTCGTATCCCGGACGGCGTCAACGACCTTAAAGTGCGCAAGGCTCTCCTGAATGATTTTGCCATCGAGATTGGCGGGGGATTGGGCCAGTTCGCAGGCAAAGTGTGGCGTGTCGGCCTCATGGGCCACTCCTGCCGGCGCAAAAACGTCTTTCTGTTCCTTGCCGCGCTTGAGGCGGTGCTGAAAGCGGAGGGGTTCAAAGCAAATCCGGGCGCCATTGAAGCGGCAACCGCGGTTTATGCGGCTTCATAAAAAATAAAATCAAAAGATTTTTAGACAGGATTAACGGGATAGATAGGATTCTTTACCTATATAAGCCCGGCAGTCTGAAGTATCTCTTTTATCTTAATTTTTTCTTCTTCCTTTAATGGCAGAAGTGGTGAGCGCAGATGGCCGCCCTGATACCCCGTCATTTCCGCTGCGTATTTCAACCCTGCAATGCCGTAGGTGGCGGTTACGGCGTTATTGACAGGGAATATCCTGAAGTAAAGCTTTCGTGCAGCATCGTGATCGCCCTTGTCAAAGGCCGTCTGTATTCCGCTGCATTCATTGGGCACGCAATTGGCCGCTGCGAAAATTCCGGACTTTATACCGAGCGTCAGGGCCGGGTACCAGGCTGAAACCGTACCGAGCATCAGATTAAAACCCTTGTCAATTACGGCGGAAAACGCGACAAGCTGCGGAACATTACCGGTGCTGTCTTTCATGCCTAAAATGTTTGGGTGTTTGCTTAAAACCCGGACGGTATTAACTGTTACATTAATATGCGTAAATGCGGTCACGTTGTAAATCATGACCGGTATCTTTGTGTGGTCGGCAACTTCGGTAAAGAATCTGATCTGGGCCTCTTCATTCATTTTGGTATGATAGTATGACGGAGTCAGGATAAGGGCGGCATCCACTCCGAGATCCGCGGCTTTGTTGGTGAGGGCAATGGTTTCCCGTGCCGATTCAATGCCGGTTCCCGCCAGTATCATACGGCCTTTTTTGGCATGCTTTACAGTCAGTTTGATCAGCTTGATTTTTTCGGCTTCATTCAAATAAACGGTTTCGCTGTTTGATCCGAGAACCAGGTATCCTGCAAGCTTGTCTTTATTCCAGCGTTCCATATTCCGGATGTGCCCGTCGTAGTCAACATCACCGTTTTCCTTGAAAGGGGTAATCATGGGAGGGATAACCCCCTTAATCTGTTTTTTCACCATCAAAAATTTCCTTTTTTAAGTATTGATTATGATTTTTAATACCCCGTCCGCTTGCGGCGGGGAGCTTCATTGAACTTTATTTGACAGGTAAAAGGAGTTTGATGCAAGGGAGAATTATATCTTGGCAACCGTGGGCCGTATAGATGTTCGGCTTGAATCTTATCAATAACCTCCATAATGTTAAGCTGATATTGCCTGATATATAACCGGTCGATATTTTGGAGGCGGGATAGGCTTGCTTTCTGCCAATGCAGCCTCCAACCATAGCTTTTTAGCCTTTTGGACCTCATGTAATGCCTCGTCAGGAGTATCACCAAATGCGGAACAAGCTTCCAGATCAGGTATATCGGCAATGTACCCGTTGTCATCTTCTGAATAGAAAATGTTAATATGATAGTCGTGCATTATTAATCCTCCAATTTAAGATTGTGTTTCTCAACCAATTTCAGGAATTGGCGAATTTGATATGGTTTTGCTTGACCCTTGATGTTCTGAAGATTCACAAGTTCGGGAATATCAGGCTTCATGAAAATGTGATGGCTACCGTCGGTCCGCGATAGCTCGAACCCAAAACCTTTCACAAGATTTACCATCTCTAAGAATCTTATGTTTTTAGAACTACCAAGTATTTTGTGAAGCAATTTTCGCCTATTCATAATTGATCTCTTACAGGCCAAACAATTAATATACGTATATTTAATAGCTGGAACCGGAAATATTTGAATTTCAGATTGCCTGTTAATTACTCCAATATTTATTTAAAATCAAATAAGTTCTGTTGAAGGTCTGCGTAAAAAGTTGTTTGTTATCGGACTTTATTTGCTAGGGAAAAGGAGCTTGATGCGAGGGAGAATTATTTCTTAACAACCGAAGGCCATATTAATGTTATTGAATTGATACTTCCCCTTCGCTGTATTGCGGATTAAATACCATCTCCAAAAACCGACTGCATGTCCTTATCCGTAAAACAGCGTTCCGAATTGTCGGGGTTCATGGCATCGTCTTCCATAATCCTGCGATCATAATCCGGGCTCAGCACCTGATTGTAATATTCATGTTGTATCATGAGATTCATTATTTCGCTCGTACCTGTCCATATCATGCCGAGCCTGATATCCCTCAGCGCCCTTTCAATGGGGTATACATCAGTATATCCGATTCCTCCCATAACCTGCATGGCATTATTAACAACATCCCATGCAATTTCAGTGGTGAATCGCTTAGCTTCGCTGACGATACGGCGGACATTCGGGTAATTTTCATCCACAGCCTTGGCCGCCATAAAACAAAGTGCGCGTGCCGCATCAAGCTGTGTTATGGAATCGGCAATTTTAAAACTGATACCCTGATAGTTTCTTATCTCTTTACCGAAAGTCCTTCTTTTATTTGAATAACGAACAGCCAGATCCAAAGCTCCCCAGACTCCCAGGCATCCGGCAGCGGAAGTCAGACGTTCTGGAATCATCATCCGGTTAAAGCAGAGGGTTCCTCCATGCAGTTCACCTAAAAGATTCTCTTTCGGCACTTTCACGTCTCTGAAGACCAGCCTTCCTGTACCACCTCCGCGACATCCCAACAGGCCATAAAGATACTCTGTTTCCACTCCCGGTCCTTTATCTACGATCAGAAGGCTGAGGCGGCTGTATTTATGTGCGTTGGGGTCAAAATTAGTTTTGCAATAGACAACGAAAAAGTCAGCGCCGTCAGCGCCGACAACAAATCGTTTCATGCCGTTTAAAATGAAATGATCACCCTTAAGCTCTGCCCTGGTCATGGCGCCAAAGAAATCGGAGCCGCCTCTTGGTTCTGTGAGTGCTTCGGCAGCTACCAGCTTGCCTTCAATATAAGGCTTTAAATATTTTTCTTTTTGCTCCTCGGTTCCAAACACGTTCAATGCTTCTCCAACAATAGACGGCATTACAAATGCGCAGCCCAGCGCCATACCCAGACAGCCGATCTCTTCGGTAGCCGTGACTTCGGCCACCCAGCTCATTCCGCGTCCTCCATATTTTTTCGGGAAGCGGATGCCTCTTAAACCTTTAGCCGCCAGCTTTTCAACAAAATCTCTCGGATAGGTTATTTCATTACGATCCATTTTCCTCAAAAATTCGCTTGTGATCTCCTCGCGGACAAATCGGCGAACCTCTTTTTTAAGTTCCTGTTCTTCCGGGGTAATCAAAAAATCATACATACCGACTCCTTACTTTATATGAGGCTGAACGATTAATATGCGTAATGTATAATAACCGGTGCCTGAAATGTCTGAACTTCAGATTGCCTGTTACTTATTCCATATTTATATAAAATCAAATAAGTTCTATTGAAGGTCTCCGTAGAATGTGTTTGTTATCGGAAAAAGCTTATCGTGTACAATCTGTAATTATTTTCAAATGATGGCCAGGCTGAATGATTTGCAGCACCAGGAGTATAAAACCGGCAAGACAAACCAATTAAGAAAAAAAACCCTATTTTGACTGGTTGCTCTGAACCGCTTCTGCTGTCTGTTCAGTATCAATAGCTTTGATTCTTTCACGGACCGATTCTGTCTTCTGTCTTATCAGTTCTGATTCTATCGCGTCCGGACCAAGGGAGGAAGACCTGTTGAGATATTCGAGCGCGGCTTTCAGTTCCGGCATTGTATCTTTACTTATGGCAATATCGGCTTTGTAAATAAGAACCATTCTGTCAATCCTGTCAAGGCGGATACCGGCCTCTTTCTGAAGAGCAGGAGTGATAGCAAATGATAATGATTTATTCAGATAAGTTCTTATTCCATCAAAGTCAGGCAGGCCAGGTACGTCCAGTACCGCGTCAGCCTTATCGATATAATATCTTGTGATATATGGAAAAATATCTTCACGGCTATATACTTTCTTTGCGGGGTTCGGTGGCTGTGCACCGGGCATTATAATAAACAGTTCTTTCCCCAAAGGAGAGAATCTTCCCTTCGATATTTCGACAGCCCCGGCCTTATATTTTACGTAGTAGTTGTTTCTGTTTGAATGACTGGTCACTATGGTTATGAAAAGTAACCCGGCAAGGACGATAATAAAAATGTATTTTTTCTTCTTACCCATGACATACATCTTTCGAATAAACTATTATGATTCCTATCCTCACATTTTTGAAGTGATAACTATTGAGAAATTTACCTTGATTTTATATAAAGTATACATCATGTTTTGTAAACATTTATTGACGGCTATGAGAGTTTTAACTGAAATTAAACAAAGAAAGGGAATGACACTTGAAGAAAGAATGTAAAACGAGTGAAGACGATCTCAAATATAAAATGGAGTGTCTTACATCCGCCATAAAAGTCTATAGTTCACTTGCCGTTGCATTTTCAGGTGGTACAGACAGCACTTTCCTGCTTGCTGTTGCACACAAGGTCTTAAAAAAAAATGTTATTGCGATTACCGCAAAATCTCAGATTCATCCTGTAAGAGAAACAGATTTTGCGGCGGATTATACAAAAAAGCACAGAATTGAGCATGTAATAGTACAATCAAACGAATTGGAAATTCCCGAATTTACCGTAAACAACAGGGACAGGTGCTATGTATGCAAAATGAATCTTTTTCCACGGATGATGAAAGCAGCATTAAAAAAAGGAATAAGAGATCTTGCCCATGGCGCAAATATCGATGATCTCAAGGACTTCCGTCCAGGTTTTTCAGCCGCTTCAGAGCTGGGCGTTGCGGCTCCGATGATTGAAGCAGGGCTTTCAAAGCAGGAAATTCGGCTTCTTTCAAAAAAAATGGGTCTTGGAACATGGAACAAACCTGCCATGGCATGCCTTGCGACCAGGATACCCTACGGTGCCCCCATCACAATTGAAAGTTTGAAAATGATCGAAGAGGCTGAGAACGCCTTGCTTGATCTTGGTTTTACCGCCTGCCGTGTCCGGCATCATGGTAACCTTGCAAGAATTGAACTTCCCAAGGAAGATATTGAAAGGATGATAAATGGGAAAATGAGAGATTCTGTGGTTGGAAAATTAAGAAAGACCGGATATTTATACGTCTCGATGGATCTTGAAGGTTATATTCAGGGGAGTATGAATAAAGGTATAAAAATATCTTGACAACCGGAAGGCAATTCCGATAGCTTCAATAACGATCATTCAAGAATGGATTTTAGGCAAATGACTCTAACCTGGAATATTACAATTAAGAGCTTTTACTGGTGCTGCTGGCGCAATAACAGCGGGGATGGGTTTGCCTTCAGGGTCTTTAATTTGTAATTTACCGGTTTTTTGTAACAACAGGGATCGTGGGCAGACCAAAAAAAGCTCGCGGTCCTTTTTTGTTTTTATGGGAATAGAGAAAAGGGGCGGAGGATAGATCGTGGTTCGTAGATCGTGAATAGTAGATCGAAAAACGAACGACGAATCATGAACCACGATTCTTAAGGAGGATATATAGATGCTGGTAGTAATGGATAAAAAGGCAACCAGGGATGAGATCGATGCTGTTGTGGCAGCCATCGAGGCAAGGGGATATACTGCGCATCCGATTCCCGGTGGAGACAGGGTTTCAATCGGCATATTGCATAACAAGGGTCCGGTCGATCCATCAGTTGTCATAGGGCTTCACGGAGTAAAAGACGCAATTCCGGTTACAAAGCCCTACAAACTTGTCAGCCGCGAAGTACAACCGGAAGGGACTGTCGTTTATGTCGGGGATGTACCTATAGGGAACGGACATCTTGCAATAATTGCCGGTCCCTGCGCTATTGAAAGCAGGGAGCAGGCAATTACAATAGCCGGGCATGTTAAAAATGCGGGAGGACAGATATTCAGAGGCGGCGCATTCAAACCAAGGACTTCACCTTATTCTTTCCAGGGACTTGGTGAAGAAGGATTAAAAATACTGGCTGAAGTCCGTGAATCGACAGGAATGCCTGTTGTGACTGAAGTCATGGACTTTGAACATTTTGACATGGTAGAAGAATATGCGGACATGGTGCAGATCGGAACCCGTAACATGCAGAATTTCAGCCTTCTCCGGCGTGCAGGAAAATCGTCAAGGCCTGTTCTTCTCAAGCGCGGAATGGCGGCTACGATAGAAGAATTTCTGATGGCCGCAGAATACATTCTTGAAGGCGGAAATTCACAAGTGGTTTTATGTGAAAGAGGCGTCAGAACCTTTTCACACCACAGCCGCAACACACTCGACCTTTCAGCAATCCCTGTAGTGAGAAAAGAGAGCCACCTTCCGATAATTGTTGACCCCAGCCATGCCGCTGGCAGCAGAGACCAGGTTATTCCATTGAGTCGCGCTGCCATTGCAGCAGATGCTCACGGGCTGATGGTTGAAGTGCATCATACCCCGGAAAAGGCTATGAGCGACGGGGCACAGTCCCTTTACCCTCACCAGTTTGAAATACTCTGCAGACAGGTCAGGGCTATATATGATGTTTTCAATGTTAAACAGTGAACAGTGAATAGTGAATAGTAAAGAGGTTGAAATTGCTGGTAGTTATCAGCCGAAAGCCTTCAGCTTGTTAAGCTTTTCACTGACGATTATTCACTATCAACCATTCACTGAATAAACAAGAGTCCGGAGGCCATAATGTTCAAGACCATAAAGATAAAAGGCGGCATGGGTGATTCCGTGGTGATGGTCGGCGAAAGCCTTATAAATCTCGGAAATCATATTCCTGTCGAAAAGACTGTAATATTAACGGATAAAAATGTTTGGGCTCATCATGGAAAGGACTTTCCTCCATGCAGGGTTATACAGATTGAACCGGGTGAAAAGGCAAAGACCCTCGATACGGTTCGTGATATATATAAAAGACTCCTTGAATTTGAGACAGGCAGGTCGTCTTTTATTGCCGGAATAGGGGGCGGAGTTGTCTGTGATATCGCCGGGTTCGCGGCTTCCACTTTTTTAAGGGGTATCCGGTTTGGTTTTGTCTCTTCCACTCTCCTTTCTCAGGTTGATGCAAGTGTCGGCGGAAAAAATGGTGTAAATCTTGACGGATACAAAAATATTGTCGGTGTTTTCAGTCAGCCTGAATTTGTAATATGCGATTTAAACCTTCTTTCGACCCTTTCCCAAAGAGAACTGCTTAACGGTTTTGCTGAAATAATAAAACATGCCGCGATATATGATGCCACACTGTTTAGTTTTCTTGAAGAAAATTGTAAAAAGGCGCTCGCGCTTGAAAAAAATACTATTGAAAAGCTTGTGTACGATTCCATGAAAATCAAAGCGGCTGTTGTTTCGCGGGATGAAAAAGAAAAAGGTGAGCGGAGAAAGCTTAATTTCGGGCATACATTCGGTCACGCTTTTGAAAAAGTTAAGGGCATTTTGCACGGAGAAGCAATCAGTGCAGGGATGATTATTGCTTCCAAGCTTTCAGTGAAAAAAGGATTATTAAAGGGGGAAGAACTTGAAAGGATAAAGAGGCTTATTAAACAATACGGTCTTCCTGTTGATCTGCCTTGTGACCGGGCGGAAGTTTTTGACGCGATAAAGAAGGACAAAAAAAGGGATGATGCTTCCTTGCATTTTGTTCTCTTATCCGGAATTGGTTCAGCCGTTATAAACGAAATACCGATCAGCGAACTGGAAAAAGATATATAAGAGTTAATAGTCGATAGTGAATGGTGAATAGTTTATAAAAGGGTTCAAGGATTCGAGGGGGCAAGGGGGCGAGGTAAAATAAAGCCGAGGCACGAACCCAAAACGATTTGAACCATAATGTTTTGGAAATTGTTTCGATATTCGAAGTACGATGTGCGATTTACGATCCGTGTTCAACGCGGATTTCTTATTTTGGGCACTCTTCTCCTTTGAATTTCACTTCCACTATTATTTTATCCTTGTTAACTTCAAAATAGCCGGCGCATTCGGATTTCTGCATCTGCTGTTCAACAGTCCACCCTCCACCGGTTGTCGTTGTACCATAGGAATATGCCCCTGTTTGTGTATTGAAAATATCGATATCCTTCCGTTCAGGCTGCCTGAAAACCGGGACGGGATATAGTTTGCTGACATTTTTTATTACAACATAAACGGTGTTCCCGTTCGGTGCCGTGAAAGACTGGTCTGGATATCCATGCTTTTCAATGAGTTTGTTTATACTTACCCCGATCCATTTATTCCTCACATCATCTATTGTCTGCCCGGCAGAGGCTATGCCGGTGACTGCAAATATAAAAATGATAGTCAGAATGGCTTTTGAATATAAAAAAACACTTTTGCTTTTACCGTATTTCATGATATCCTCATGTTAAAGTAATAGTTTATGGTTTCTGGTCACTGGTTTCTGGTTGAAGAAAATGGAAAGTTCGAACAAGCAAAAACCTTAAACCGAAATCTCCTGATCACCCATTTAAATAAAGTGATATTGTTTTATACGAAAAAAGACATTTTATTGCAATATAAAAACTTTTTTGCAAAACTCTCTTTTTAAAAAAGTTTTCCGGCACATACGGAGTTATGAAAAAGAGCATAACTTG
Source organism: Desulfobacteraceae bacterium (assembly GCA_011391695.1). Taxonomy (GTDB): domain Bacteria; phylum Desulfobacterota; class Desulfobacteria; order Desulfobacterales; family RPRI01; genus RPRI01. The sequence continues at coordinate 104,228 of JAABQB010000001.1, forward strand.
CCGGATCAATTATGGAGCTTGTCATGCAAAAAGCAGCCATATCAGCGCTGTTCATTGTGCTTTGGGTTTGTCCCATCCTTGCAGCCGATATATACAACTGGACCGATAAAAACGGCATCAAGCGATTCAGCGACCAGCCGCCGCCCCCGGACGTGAAACAATATAAAACAATCCAGGTTCAGCCAGATAAGTCTTCAGGACAGGAGACCGGAGTGGATAATCGTACTGGGTATGACAGCATGGTCGAAAACGTCAAAGGCGAAACCTTGCAACGCGAGCAGGAGAAATTACAAGAGGAAGCATCCAGGGCCGCTGAAGAAAAACGAAAAGCTGAATCTTTCACGAAGGCTCGCGTTGAGGCTGAACGGCAACGTCTCAATGAAAAAATCGATGCTGTAAATAAACGGCCTTTGAGCCGTACATATGATCAAAGCTTCAAACAGGCCAGGATCAATGAAATTCAAAAACAGATTGACAAGCTTAATAATTCACCGGAAGAATACTTCCAGAACCAATAGCCAGTGTCCATTCGTCATATGTACCAGCAGGAACTTGCCGTAAATTTTTTCTTGATATTTAAAAAGAATCGCAGCTATTAACAACAATAAAGGTTGATTTGTTGTTTCAATGGAATACCTTTTGAACCGAAACAACGAGCGCATTCCTCGCTGCTTGCGGCGAGGAGCTTCAATTCCTCATTAAAGGTGTGTTAAGAAGCAGGAAAAAAATCAGGGTTCATCTGTATATTTTAGAAATTATTGAGAAGGGGGCAGACTGATTCCATTATGCCAAACTCGATTATAACGGGAACGGGCAGTTATATACCGCCATCAAAGATAACGAACAGATCTTTTATAGGGCATGAATTTTACAGATCCGACGGTATAAGAATCAAAAAAGCAAATATCGATATCATTAACAAGCTCGAAGAGATAACATGTATAAATGAAAGGCGATATTTGACAGATGATCTGAATACCTCCGATATCGCATTCATGGCCGCCGACAGAGCGCTTGAAAATACGGACAGGGAAAACCTTGACTATATAATTGTCGCTCAGAATTTAGGTGATGTGAAAGCGGGTAGCAACAGATCCGATATGATTCCTACGATAGCTGCCAGGGTGAAACACAAGCTTAAAATAAAAAACCCCTACACGGTTGCCTATGACATTCCTTTTGGTTGCCCGGGCTGGGTGCACGGAATGATTCTGGCCGATTATTATATAAAATCAGGTGACGCAAAGAAAGTGCTGGTGATCGGCGCGGAGGTGCTGTCTAGGGTTATGGATCCTCATGATGTCGATTGTATGATATTTGCCGACGGAGCCGGGGCAGCCCTGGTGGAAGCAACTGTCGGGAATGCGGGTATATTGTCACATGTAACAAGATCCGATACAATCAATAATGCTTATCTGTTAAGGGTCGGGAAGTCGTATAATCCTGGTTATAATGGCGATGAGCTGTTTGTTAAAATGGATGGTCACGAAATATATAAATACTCAGTCAGGACCGTTCCTTTAGTAGTTAAACAGAGCCTGGATAAGGCTGGATTTACTTTAACTGATGTAAAGAAAGTTCTGATACACCAGGCGAATCAAAAAATGGATGAAGCGATACTGGAAAGATTGTTTAAGTTGTACCAGGTCAAATATATACCTGATAATATAATGCCGATGACGATTTCATGGCTCGGAAACAGTTCGGTCGCGACTATCCCGACTATGTTTGATCTTCTGCAGAGAGGCGCCCTTGATAAACATCAACTTCATTCAGGGGATATAGTCGTATTTGCTTCTGTAGGAGCGGGCATGAACATCAATTCCATGGTTTACAGGATGCCGTGATATAATTTATTTTTCAAGCGGATCGCACAGGCACCCATATCAAGCCATGGCGATAGATCAGGTGTTATGCAAAGGTCTTGGAGGATTATTCTATGAAATTTAAGGCTGCACTTTTTGATCTGGACGGAACACTTCTTGACACAATAGATGATCTTGCCGATTCCATGAATGCCGTCCTGAAAAAATTTGGATTTCCCCGGCACGAAGTTAGAGAATATAAGTATTTTGTGGGTGACGGTATGGATGTTCTTGTAAGAAGGGCACTTCCCGAGTCCTGCCGTGATGAAGAAGTTGTTTCCCGTTGCATTCAGGCAATGAAAGAGGAATATCCCATGCACTGGGCAGACAAGACGCGACCATATAGCGGTATACCTGAACTCCTTGACGCTTTTGCAGGCGCAGGCATAAAATTATCAATACTTTCAAACAAGCCTCATGCCCCTACAACATTTGTTGTCTCTACAATGCTTGCAAAATGGAAATTTGAGAAGGTTATCGGGGTAAAAGAAGGTATCCCAAGAAAACCTGATCCTGCTGCTGCTATCGGGATTGCGAACAACCTTGGAATTCTGCCGCGGGATTTCATTTATATTGGTGATACTGATACGGATATGAAAACAGCTGTTGCGGCAGAGATGTTTCCCGTGGGGGCTCTTTGGGGATTCAGGACCGGAGAGGAACTTATTAACGCAGGGGCCAGGATTCTCGTAAAGAATCCTGCCGATCTGCTGCGGTTCATATAATAATCGCTTTGCTTAATACATCCCTGGTTTTTACTTTCCGGGTGTTATGCAAAGGGCTCGAGGAGGATCCCATGATTTCTCTTAAAAAAGTTAAGAAGGCGGCAAATCTTATCAGGGAAACAATAATTGTAACTCCGCTTGTCCATTCTCCTGCCCTGAGCCGTCAGTTCAAGGGCGAAATATTTCTAAAACTCGAAAACCTCCAGAAAACAGGTTCGTTTAAAATAAGAGGCGCAGCAAACAAGATATTATCTGACATAAATAAAATAGGCCATGCCGGCGTAGTTGCCGCATCTGCCGGAAATCATGCCCAGGGAGTAGCCCTTGCAGCAAAAAAGGCCGGTGTGCCTGCTACAATTGTAATGCCTGAGTGGGCTTCCATTACGAAGCAGGAAGCAACGCGGGCATATGGCGGAGATGTCATAATATCGGGCCAGAGTCTTGGTGAGAGCCTTGAAAAGGCAAAAGAGCTTGCCAAAGAAGGAAGGATGTTCATTCATCCTTATGATGATCCGGATGTAATAGCGGGGCAGGGGACAATCGCGCTTGAAATATTCGAGAGTTTAAATGATGTTGACATGATAATAGTACCCGTAGGAGGAGGAGGGCTTGTTTCAGGGGTTGCTTCTGTTGTAAAAGCCTTGAAGCCTGAGACAAAGGTTATCGGAGTTCAGTCTGAAGCCTGTCCCTCTGCGTATAACTCACTGAAAAAAGATAGGATTGTTACAGTTGATTCGAGCCTTTCAATTGCAGACGGTATAAGCGTCAAACAGACCGGGAAGTTTAATTTCAGCATCATCCGGAAATGTCTTGATGATATTGTTCTTGTCAGGGAAAGTGATATTGCAGCGGCAGTGCTTATGCTCCTTGAGAGAAAGAAAATCCTTGCCGAAGGAGCCGGAGCAGTTCCTTTGGCTGCATTGATGAGCGGAACAATCAAAGTAAAAAAAGGAAGCAGGACAGTTCTTCTTATAAGCGGTGGAAACGTGGACAGCCCCCTTTTGGGGCGCATAATAAGACAGGGTCTTATCAACAATGGCCGCATAATCCGTTTTAGTGTATGCCTTGACGATGTTCCGGGAGCGCTCTCGAGACTACTTGCTCTTGTGTCTTCATTAAAAGCAAATGTCCTTCATATATTACATCACAGGAGTGCGCGGAATATTCCGATATACAGTACGATAGTTGAGCTTGAGATTGAAACACGGGGTCCGGCTCATGTGAAAGAGATAACGGGTAATCTGAAGAAGGCGGGATATGAGATTGATATTTAGAGAGTAAAAAGAAGGTCTTTATTTTGTCCATGGGACTGATTGAGCGGTTCGAGGCGCTTTTCATTAAATCAAATTGCTATCGGAGGAAGAAATAGATGAGCCTGAAAGAACGGTGCGGGGGGAAAATACATGTAAGAAGCGTGGAGGTTTCTACCTATGAGTGTGAAGGAGAAGGAATAATTGTTGAAGGTATCTTAAAAGACGAACGGCTGAAGCATTATTATCTCCTGTCGGGAGAAGTTCATCCTCCGGGAACGCTTCACCACATGGTAATCCGTATGCTGATAGGTGACCGGCTAGCAATAAAAAAAATCGAGGTTGAGATGCCCCGCACCCCTCACGCGGATTGCATTGAAACTATAAACAGTCTTAAAGAAATTGAAGGGTTTAATATTGCTCCCGGTTTTTCGGCCAAGGTAAAGAAAATGACGGGCGGTGTAAAGGGATGTTCCCATCTGACCACTCTTTTTCTGGTAATGGCTCCGGCCGCCGTGCAGGGCTTCTGGTCAAATATTGCGAGAAAGCCCTTTAACGATAAATTATCCCGTGAATCAATGGAAAAATATCTGATCGATACGTGTTATACATGGCGAAAGGACGGGCCTCTTATGAAGAAACTTGAAAATACAACTGCGTCTGATGAGGTCGGCGCCTGAACAGGAGAAATTAAAATTGCTGCAAACCCGCCAAAACATATTCACATCACCATTAATATGGATACAATCTATCCATAATATTTAGTTTTTTAATCATAATGGATACAATATATTCATCATGGGTTGTTTTTGAAAAAATTGTACTATTCAGCTTACCAGAAAATTATTTGTATTTATAGGACGTTATAATCAAATAAGATAATATTTATGTAAATGGCACACCGCTTGCTGTGTTTTCATATAATACATTACGTATTATTATAATTCATATATCAACTTGCGGAGGTATTTATGAAGAAACTTTCTTTAATATTTATAACCGGTTTTATGATTCTGGTAATTTTATCAATTGGAAATCCTGCTCTTGCCGGGAGCGAAAAGTTTGACGAAAAAATGCAGCCGATTCTTGCGGAATATCTTAAAATCGCAGACAGGCTTGCTTCAGATAAAACGGATGGAGTTGCCGATTCCGCAATAAAAATCGAAAGCCTTGCCGGAGACCTTTCACATTCTCTTGTTACAGGAGAGCACGTTTCTCATTACAAGAACATACCGAAGAACATTTCAGAGGGAGCAAAGAAAATGGCTCTGGCGAAGGATATTGCATCATTGAGGGCCGCACTTGTGGATTTATCAAAACCGATGGTCATGTGGGCTTCAATGTCGAAACCTTCAGTGGTAAATGTTTTATATTGCTCCATGAACCCCGGATCATGGCTTCAGAAAGGTAAAAAGATACGCAACCCCTATTACGGCTCTAAAATGCTTTCATGTGGAGAGATAATTTCAGGTCCGGATGCAAAGAAAAAGTAACCGATAAGAATACAGGAGCTAGAATACAGGAGTCAGAATGAAGATGTACTCACACTTCCTTTTGTTTCTGACCCTGACTTCAGGGCAGTCCATAAAAAATGTAAGCTTTGCGGAATGACCATATTCAGAAGGGAGGATTCCTTGAAAGTAAATATAATTTCCAGGCTTTTCATAATATTAATGATGCTATTTTCCGTTTATTCAGGAAACGGCGATGCTTCCGACAAACCGAAAGATGATTTATTGGCGCCGTCTGTTGATGAACTGATAGCTGAAGCGCTTGAGAAATCTCCGGCTGTCGGGGCCATCCGATCGAGGGTTGCTGCATCGAAAGAGTATATTGAACCAGCATCATCTCTTCTTGATCCTGAACTTGAATTCTCCCTTGAGGAAAAGGTCAGTTCACTTTCGTCTCCGGTCTTCGCAAAAGGTGGAATGATTTTAAAGCAGAAATTTCCTTTTCCAGGGAAACGTTCCGTTCTGGGGAAGACCGCAGGTTCCGAAGCAGAAATGGAATATGCCGGCCTTATTGATACTGAAAGGCGGATTACAAGAGATGTCCGCGCCATTTATGCCGGACTCTATGCTCTTGACAGAGAGATTCTGGCTCTTAATGCAGCGAGAGAACTTGTGAAAATGCTTGAGGCCACAGCAGCTATGCGATACAGCACTGGAGAGGGAGAACAGGAGTCGCAGATAAAGGCACAGATTGAGTCGTCACGCCTTATCGAGCGCATGAATGATATAGCTGCCGAGCGAACGGGCATGGCTGCCGGGTTAAACAGATTGCTTGGACGCTCCGGAAGTTTCCCTGTGGGTAAAGTCACAGCTTTGCCTTCGGTTTCCATAAAGCATGAAGAGATAGAAAGACTGGAAGAGCTTGCCCTGGCAAATTCCCCTACTGTTTTTATTAAAAAAGCTGCTGTGAAATCTGCTGAATACAGGCTTGAATCCGCTGAACTTGATTTCTGGCCCGATTTTTTTGCCGGAGCCGGAGTGGCTTTCGACAATGAATATGATCCTATGGCTGTCGTTTCTTTTGGCATGACTCTCCCTGTATGGCAAAACAGCAAACAAA
>JAABQB010000020.1 GCA_011391695.1 Desulfobacteraceae bacterium
GAATCAGCGCCTATGATTTAATGCGTTTCTATTAAATATCAGATGGTTAATCATATATAAATTGACGTCTGTGGTGATTATCCAAAATGCCCTTTGTATCTGAAGGCAATGGCCTTTATACGCACTTAACTTTTACCGAATTCGGCTCAAAGCCGTTTTCGGTAAGAACTCAAACGTTATGCGCAAGGAAACCGAATGAGAATATGGGATATCAGTCCGGGTTATTTAAATCGACAAAGTTTGCTTGGAGAGCATAGAGAGCTCCATGGAATCGTTTCAATAATTGTGAACGGCAAAGATGGATATTCCAAGCACCCGGAAACTATTCGATGGGTTGGTTTTGGTTGGGCACTTAGGCAACGACACAGGCAACTCGCAGCCGAAATGTTACTCAGAGGCTTTACTGAAAAAACACCTGTGACTACGCGTTCTAATAAAGGCATCTGGCCGGATATTTATATTGATGAACCCTGCAAGCAGTTTCAGTTGCTTGCAATCAAGTATCTTGATAAGGAGCAGGGCCGAATCCCTTTGCCAGGAAATGCACAGCAGTTGTGGAGTAATCACAAGTATTCTGTGCTTGCTCGTGACGTTAAATTATATAAGGAAATCGGACGCAATGTAGCCAGAATAAATGATGCCAAATTTTCTGAATTGACAAGGGTTCTGACAGAGTTACTGAGAAAACCTCCGTCGATTGGTGGACTGAGAAATGCGTTACAACATATGTGGGGGTACGTCTCAGAATATTCAACAGAAACAAAGGGGAGAATAGAGACGTGGCCGTTGAGTGAGTTGTTGAAAGAGATTCAGCGACTGGCCATAGCATGCAAAAACCCATATCTGAATTCGTCAACCGCTCTAAGCGAGCTGATGGCATGGTTATAATCAACTGTTTGCATCTACGCCGAATCCGCCTGCCGGCAGCGATGAGTCGGGAATTACACGCACGGATTTGACGTCAAACAACTTCTTTATTTTACTGATATTGCCGTTTTTCAATCCACGGAGTTCCGAAACACTTTTCGGATGAATCCTTATGATGATCTCTCCAGTCAGGATAGATTCCGATTGAAGAACACCAATTATATTATCAAGAAAAATTTCCGAATATACGAGATGGCCGAAGGCCGGATGATATGGCCCTGCAAGAATAGAAATTCCTTCCCTCAGATCCTCCGTGGCCTGCAAACCCATGCGGATAACCCTGATATTATTTTCCCTGAAAACAAGATATGCCTTTTTTGTAATCGACACTCCTTCTTCAAGAGAGAGCGGCACATATTTTCCCTTCTTATATAACACGGCAAGAGGGCTTCCTGCCAGTACAACGGTCGGATATATTCTTACAAAATCGGGGAGAAGTTCCGCAATGAGCTGCGCGGTATGAATCGATCTCTTCTCATCGTCACCAGGCAATCCTATCATCATCTGCAGGCCTGTCTCAAACTTTCTTTTTTTAATCAGCGAAACCGCGTTTATTGTATCTGAAGATGTGTGACCGCGCTTTGCAGCAGCGAGTACGGCATCATCCATAGATTGCACGCCCAGTTCAATAGTCGATACCGGAAAATTATTTAGAAAATCGAGCTTATTGTTGTCAATAGTATCCGGGCGGGTTGAAAACCTTATGCTGTCAACAAGACCATTTGTTACATATTTTGCTGCCGCGAACAAAAGTTTTTCAATTTTATCAATACCAAGTCCTAAAAAATTACCGCCATAAAAACCGATTTGAACCCTGCCTCTGTTTTTACCTTTGTGTTTCAAATACTCTGTAATTATATGGTTTAATTCTTCCTTGGGAGGAATTATTCTTTGTTTGCCGGTAAGAGTATTCTGGTTGCAGAAAACGCATTGATTAGGACATCCTGCGTGGGGAATAAAAACAGGAATTATGAAATCTTTAATGGCATTATCCATCGGCTTTCATTTGATTTGCCGTCAGTATATCAAGTGCTTTTCGAGCCGCATCCTGCTCTGCGTGTTTTTTGCTTTTTCCATATCCTTCGGTCCGGATATCATCTACCGACAACTCGACTCTGAAGTCCTTGTTATGATCCGGGCCTGTTTCTTCAATAACAATGTAGACCGGTTTTTCCCCTTGTCCAGCTTGAAGCAGTTCCTGAATTCTGCTTTTATAATCGTAGATTGAAGCAAGATTTCCATCCGGCTCGAAAAAGCCTGAAAAATAATTTTCAATCAATCTGAAAGCCGTATCATAACCACCGTCAAGATATGCCGCGGCAATGATTGCTTCAAAGGTATTGGCCAATATAGAATTTTTTTCCCTTCCGTTAGTTAAGGATTCCCCTTTCCCAAGTTGTATATGGAAACCAAGATCCAAAGATCGTGCAACGGACGCAACCTGTGTTTCGTTAACCAGATTGGATCGCATCCGGGACAGATCTCCTTCATCCAGATCCGGAAAATGATTAAGCAGCATATGCCCTATAACAAGGTTTAAGACAGCATCTCCTAAAAATTCCAGCCTCTCATTATCACGCATCTGGTGGTGCGCCTGCTCGTTCACGAAAGAGCTGTGCCGAAGAGCCTCTTCAAGAAGGTTTTGATTTTTAAATCCATATGCAAGTCGTTTCTCTAATGCAGAAGGTCCAGGCCGTTTCATCAAAATTCCTTATCTTAACTGCTTAATAAGATCTTCATACAGGTAATATGGCACATGAAAATCTCCTCTTCCGGAACCCATATTAATATCGGGTTTCAAAGAACCGTGAAAGTCGGTACCACCCGTTATGAGCAGCTCATGTTTTTGTGCAAGCTTCAAATAATACGAAAGTTCTTCTTTTGAATGCTCCGGATAATATGCCTCTATCCCTTTTAAACCCATTTCTTTCAGTTCAACTATCAGATCCTCAAACCGGCTGTCATTTACTATTTCAATAAGCGCGGGATGTGCAAGAACCGGGATACCACCTGCACCGATAATAATCTCAATCACCTTGCCGCATTCAACCCGGTATTTATCAACGTATGCCGGTTTCCCCTTTCCCAGATATTTGTCGAAGGCTTCTTCAATTGACCCGACGAATCCCTTCTCTAACATTAACCTTGCGATATGGGGTCTTCCTGTCTGCCCGTTACCTGCAAGTTCAATCACTTCCTGAATAGATATGTTTATACCAAGATTATTTAAGATCTTTATTATCCCGGGATTTCGGTTTTCTCTGGCTTGTTGCAGTTTGGAAAGAGTCTGATTTAATAAAGGGTCATCAAGACGAAACGAATAGCCCAGAATATGGAAACTTCCTGAACAGAAAAAAGATGGGGAAGGCGCCGCACTTATTTCAACGCCTGTTAGAAACTTTAAACCCGGGGGGGTACCGGCAACGATTACTTCTTTTGAGCCGTCAATTGTGTCATGGTCTGTAATTGCGATGGCCGCAAGATTTATTCTTTCAGCTAAAGCAACTATTTCTTTGGGAGAAAAAGTCCCGTCCGATGCAGTTGAATGTATATGAAGGTCAATTCTCCTGTTATTGCTATAATCCAAGAGCTTTTTCCAGGGCCTCCTCTTTCGCTTTGCAGTCTATGCATTGAGAAGTCACGGGTCTTGCCTTCAGGCGATTAACCGAAATCTCCCCGGCACAGGTTTCACATACGCCAAAAGTGCCATTTTCGATCCGCTCAAGAGCCGATTTAATCTTGCGAATCAGCTTGCTTTCCCTGTCCCTGATTCTGAGCATGAAATTGCGGTCAGCCTCAAGAGCTGCGCGATCTGTTGGATCTGGGAAGTTCTCCTTAGGATCTGTCATCCCGGAAACCGTATCCTCTGCCTGACTTAAAAGCTCTTCAAGGCGTTTTGATAAAAACTGTCTGAAATATTCGACGTCTTTTTTCTTCATAGCAAGCCCCTCTAACGTAGAGATTTTTCCATTATAGAATTGGTTCACTTAACATAAGGGCTTATACAAGTAAAGCAAAAAAATAGTATTTATGGGCATCTTAAGACAACCATCATATATAATGCAGCTTTATATTGTATCTTTATTAATTATGTAATATGTGAACGTAAACTGATTATGTTGCGAACACTTTTAATGACTCATGTTAGCCATATTCCACGACATGGCGACAGGTTAGATATTATGCAAAAGGCTCAATCTTAACACAACAGGGGGGTAATAAAGTGGCTAAAAGCAAAAAAGATCAACCCAGTAAAACCAATTATAAAAAGGTCACAATTAAAACAACGGACGGCTTAACAATTCAAGGTAGAATAAATCTTGCACCGGAACAGCGGGTCTCCGATATTTTTACAAAATCTGAAGACCCTTTTGTAGTTCTGGTTGAAGTATTTTACAGAGAAGGAGAAGGGAAAATCCTTTTTGTGAATAAAAAGCATATCGTATGGGTTGAACCTGAAGATGACGAAAAAACCTGAACAAATTCCTTCTTATATGATATTTATTTGACTTCTTTTATAAAATTATCATAACTTTTCAGGCTGTTGATAGCATATATTTTACAGGGGTAATCCTTCGGCAATATTTTTTTCAACAGCCCTGTAAGCACTGTGCCGGTGCCGATTTCTGCAAATATTTCGACCTGTTCATCAATCAGCCTGCACATCGAATCAAACCACTTAACAGGACTGCATAACTGCTTCCCCATAAGAATTCTGATTTCAGAAGGATCCGGAGAAATATTTGCCGTAACATTATGAATAACAGACGTTACCGGCTTACTGAAAGAGGCGCTTTCCAGACACTCATTAAATTCTTTTTCTGCTCCCCTTATCAATTCACTGTGCCATGCCCCGCTTACTTTGAGCGGAACTGACTTTGCGCCTTTAGCAGAAGCAGCAGTTGAAACTTTTACAACCGCATCAGGTTCTCCGGTAATTACAATCTGTGTTTTTGTATTATGATTTGCCACCGATACAACATCTTTACCTTTAACATCGGCTATTATCTGTTCAATCTCTTCGATGGGAAGCCCAACTATCGCATGCATTGCTCCCTTATATTTGGTTGCTTCCCGATGCATCAGCTCTCCCCTTTTGAAGACAAGACCCAAAGCGCTTTCTTTGGAAACAATCCCGGCTGCAGAAAGTGCGCTGTATTCACCAAGGCTGTGCCCGGCTGAAAAACATGACTTTATTCCTTCTCTTTCAATAGCCGACAGACATGAAAGATTCACGGTGGTTATTGAGGGCTGCAGGTTAACCGTCGCGGTCAGGTCTTCCATCGGGCCCTTGAAACAAAGCTTTGATATGTTTATTTTACATATATCTGAAGCCATTTCGAAAAGATCTTTTACAAAGTTGAACTCCTCGTAAAAGTCAAGACCCATACCCACAGATTGGGACCCCTGTCCCGGAAACAGAAATGCCGTCTTCTTCAAATTCATTCTCCATTATTAGATTTTTCACACAAAGCCTCAAAGACGCAAAGAATAAACCGTTAAAATTTCCTTTTTTTGCTTTGTGTTCTCAAAGTCATCATTCGTCAAGATTGAAAAGTTTCCGTGTAACATCAATATAAACAGAATTATTTCCATGGCATCCGTCTCGTTTCAAGAGATGGGTCGGATTATGCATTATTTTATTGATCAGCGCATTCTTCATTCTGTATAAAGCTTCCCGTTCGCTTTCTGTAATATTTAAAGCATGCATGGTTCTTTCTATTTCAGCTGTTGCAATAGAATCAATTTTATTTCTCAAAGCAACTATGGTGGGAACAACATCGAGGCTGTCGTACCATTGTTTGAAGCTTATAACAGCTTCATCAATAATTCTTTCACCCTTTATAGCCTCTTTGTTTCTATCTTCAAGATTTTCATCAATAACACCTTTTAAATCATCTATGTCATAGACATAAGCGTTGTTAAGTTTATTAATTGCAGGATCAATATCCCTCGGAACAGCAATATCAATAAAGAAAAGCGGACGATTCCTCCTGCCGGGCATAATACGTTTGACCTGATCTTTTGTAAGTATTATGTCCGGCGAACCGGTGGAACTGATTATAATATCAACCTGAAGGATAAAGCCTGGGACTTCTTCAAACTTTATGGCGCTCCCGCCGAATTTTCTGGCAAGTTCAACGCCGTTTTTAAATGTCCTGTTTGCGACGAATATCTCTTTAACCCTGTTTTTGAGCAGATGTTCAACAGCAAGTTCAGCCATCTCCCCTGCGCCTATCAGCAGCACTTTTTTCCCCTCAAGCTGCCCGAAAATTTTCTTCGCCAGCTCAATTGCGGCATAGCTGACTGAAACGGCATTATCTCCGATTCCGGTTTCTGTTCTTATTCTCTTTGCCGTAAAAAAAGTTCTGTGAAGAAGCCTGTTTAATATAACTCCCGAGGTTTTTCTTTTTGTTGCATTAAAATATGCCTCTTTGATCTGCCCAAGGATCTGGGGCTCCCCGACCATCATGGAATCAAGACTAGATGCAACCCTGAATATATGCCGGACAGCCTCATCGCCTTCGTGAATATAAATTGAATCCTGGAATTGAGAAAGAGGCACGTTTTTAAATTCTGAAAGATGCCTTTTGGCTGTTTCAACCGCCTCCGCTTTGTCGCCTGCCGCCATCAGAATTTCAACCCGGTTGCAAGTCGAAAATAAAACGACTTCATTCACGGAAGCTGATTTTTTAATGGCATCAAGCATTGCAGCCGCTTCTTCTTTTGAAATAGCAAGACACTCTCTTATTTCAACCGGAGCGGTTTTATGATTTAATCCAAGAAGTATTATTTCAACCATATATATCAAACATACTGAGGACTTATTACAACCGATGAGAACACGTCATCTTGTAAATATTCCATGATGCCCTTTTAAAAGAAAATTAACGCCAAAAAAAGTAAACAAAACAACAGCAAACCCGATTATGGCCATCACAGCGGCTTTTTTACCTCTCCAGCCGACAGTAAGACGTCCGTGAAGAATCGCCGCGTACAACAGCCATGTAATGCCGGACCAGACCTCCTTCGGATCCCAGCTCCAGAATCTTCCCCAGACAGACTTGGCATAAATAAACCCGGTAATAAGCCCTATCGTGAGCAGGGTAAAACCGGTTGCGATACAGGCATAACCGGTGCTGTCAAGAAGATCGAGCGAAGGAAGCCGTTTATAAAAAAACCCGTGTTTTTTCCCCTTAATTGCATTTTCCTGAGCAATATAAAGCAGCCCGACTCCGCAGGCCAGAGCAAAAGCCGCATGGCCCACAAAAATTGAAACCACATGCACAATAAGCCAAATACTGTTGAAAATGGTCTGAGTTTCAACAATTTTGCCGGGCACAAGAAAAGATGCCACAACGCACGCCGCAGCAAGAAGAGCGGCATATCCGCCGAGAACTTTTACCTTAAACTTGTATTGAAAAGCAAAAAAAACCCCGGCAACCGCCCAGCCTGTGACAAGAAGTGTTTCGTGCAGATTCCTGACAGGTATCTGCCCTGTTTTTGCATAATAATAGCCTATCATAATCGAATTGCACAAAAAGCCTGTTGCCAGAAAAACCTGGCCTATCCTGTGAAGATACTCTTTCTGGAAGAAAAAATACGAAATGTATCCGACCGAGCTGAGGACGTACAAAAAACTGGTTACAGTAATCAGGTTATCCATCTGTCACACCGTTTTATATATTAATCCGGTTTCGATTAGTGTCCATCCGGAAACAAAGCTCGGACACAGTTGAGTTTCCAATTCGGAAATAGGCAATTTTGGGCAAGCTCAAGGAAATCAAGGGATTGCGCGGAGGCATACGCAATGTATGCCGCACAAGAAATCCCGCAGATTGACACCGAGATCGCTCAAAAGGGCCATTTCCGGATGGAAACTAATTGTTCTTCCTGCCCCATCAAATCCATATAGCCGTAGCCTTCGCCAAGCACATCAAAAAGAACAGAGTCAATCTTATCAGCATCATTGTTCTTTATTAATTGTGCAATATCCCTATTTATAAGCTTTTCAAAAAGAGGTTTATGCGCTTCAGGCTCATGATTGTAACGCAGAAGTTTTTTTCTGATTGCTCCCATTAATTTCAAAAAATCAGCGTATTCAACACCGTATTGTTTTTCGAGATCTTTTCTGATTTTTTTTGCAAAAGCAGGGCTTTTGCCTGAAGTCGATACTGCTATTACGAGATCTCCCCGTTTCACGAGCGCCGGCAGTATAAAGTTACATGCCTCCGGGCGATCCGCAATGTTGCAAAGTATATTAAATTTCCCTGCATCTTCGCTTACCTGCCGGTTAAGCTCTTCATTATCGGTTGCGCATATAACAAGAAACATGCCTTCAAGATCGGATTCAATGTAAGAGCGTTTTATCAATGTTATCAAATCTGAACCGGCAAGCTTAAGAAGCTTTTCACTTGCCTCAGGACTTACAACGGTTACGGAAGCCATGCACTCCAAAAGGGTCATCACCTTCCGGGTTCCTACGTCGCCGCCTCCGATCACAAGGCATTTTCTATTTTTTATGTCAAGATTAACCGGATAATATCTCATTAAATCAATCATTTTTGACACCTTACAAAGGAGCTAAATCAATCTTCATTAAATCTCTGGCCAAAAAAAGTGGGCCGGAATAAGTTTTACGGCATTGAAATTCTATATCAACATTGTCACATTCCGGATAAAAATGAGTTAAAACGAGCTGTTTAACATTTGCCTTAGTTGCAATTTCACCTGCCTCAGAGGGTGTTAAATGCCCTTTTACTTTTAATTCATCCGGAAGAGCCGATTCACAAATTAAAAGATTTGTATTCACGGAAATATCAATCAGGTTGTCACAATAATCAGTATCTCCTGAATAAACAAGCGAAGTTCCTTTTCCCCCTATGATTTTAAATGCCAGGCTTTCTGCGTTGTGTTCAACTGAAATCATTTCCAATGTGAAATCATTAAAGTTTTTAAACCGGTTGTTTTTATCTATTTCAACCAGATTTAAACTGTTTGGGGCAATATCTATCCAGTGCCCGAAAACCTTTTTCAGCCCGCTGTAAAAATCGGCAAGCCCTCTTCCGGCAATTATTGATAATGGTATTTGCCGGCAAGTTGCATCCGGGTATTTATTTGAAAACAAAAAAGGTATCAATTCACCTGTATGGTCGGGATGAAAATGACTGAGCAGTATATGGGAAATATCGTATATTTTAGTACCGTTCTCAAGCAGCCTCCTGATTGTTCCGGGACCACAATCTATAAGAATTTTTGCATCTTTTACTTCAACCAAAACAGCGCATGAGCTTCTATCAAGAGATGGAACGCAGGTTCCCGATCCCAGTATTGTTACAGTTATATCAATCTTGTTTTCAGCCATTATTTATTCCCTGCCTTTTTATTAAACTGGGCAATTATCCACCTTAATATTTTTTCGTCGTTTTTAAAATCCAGAATATCTTTTATGGATGAAACGGGAATTTCTGCCCGGGCCATACTTTTATGACCTCCGGCAGAACCAATATGTCCGAAACTCTGTTTTGCCACATCGCCGGCATTTTTTCGCAAACCGTCATTTCTGAAAATAATAATAAGGGCATTATTGCACAGGCCTGAAACGACACTCCACTTTATATGGTTGATTTTAATAAAAAAATCTGCCAAGATAACACATACATCCGGATTAGCAACCATTCCTGTGTGAATAAATATTCTGTCCTTTTGTTTCCGCATGTTTTCAAGCGCATTTTTAAAATACTTCAAAAACTCTAATTTAAATTCAGCCTGCTCAATTTTTCTCGCAATATTAATATTTGCATGCCGGAAAAGAAACTGAAAAGCCTTCATATCTTCTTCCAAGGCCTTTCTTTCAAAATTGCTGGTGTCAGTCTTTATGGCGTAATACAAAGCTGTTGCAAGCTTATATGATGGTTTTATTTTCGCGGCTTTTAAATATTCAGTCATCATGCTTGCAGTCGCCCCGTATTGCGGCCTAATGTCTTTATATCCGGCTTCGGCATTTGTTTCAGGGTGGTGGTCAAGAATGACATTATATTTGTACTTTAAAAACAAGTTATTATGATTCGGCTGGGAATCTGCGATCACAAAACGGGAAAATTTATTTCCATCTATTTCATCAACATGAATCATATTTACACCGAGCAAACGGATCATTGCCAGATTATCCGGACGCTTAACGATATTTATGTTAGAAATGGTTACACCGGCAACCCTGTGCCACAACAGTCTTTTTACAGCCATCGCACTGGCAATGGAATCCGGGTCTGCATTGATTAAAACAAGCACATTATCGTCAGCAGAAAACTGTGCATAAAACCTTTTTAGTTTTTCCGAAGCTGAAAGCACCATATTGTATTCGCACCAACCACAATGGTTTAGTAAAAAGCTGGATATACGCCGCTTTGGGGGCAGCCTTAATCATTAGAAGTCAAAATTCAGACGGCAAAGTAAAAAGTTCAAAAAATGATTTATTACTATACCGGCAGCATCAAACAGGCTGTTAAACTACCACATAGCATCTGTTTTTGTAAATAAAACATTGAAAACACATTTTCCCTTTAAAATTGAAGATTTCCCACTGCAACAAACTTGTTTATTTTTCGATTTTTTTTTATAATTATAAGTGAAAAAATGATGAACCGGAGGCCTTGTTAATGGAAAACGGTAACAAATTTTTTCTCATGCTCAAATCAGCCGGAAAAACGCTCTTTGATTTTTTCAGGGGGCGAAAAAAGGAATTATTAAGTGAAGTAAGGCGGCTTGAAGCTGAGAGAGAAATAATCTCGGTAAAAATTAACGAGACTTTGAAAACTCTCGGTGAAAGCGAAGCCCGATTCGCTCAGATGAAAGAAAATATTATCAGGCAGGGAGAATTAAAAAAAGCAGAAATTATCAATAAAGCCGGTGAAGAAAGCATAATGATAATTGAAAAGGCGAGACGAAACGCTGAAAAAGAGCTTTTGGAGGCAAAAGAAAAACTGCGCTCAGACATGATCGATCAGGCTTTCGAAATTCCCCTTGAAAAAAAACACCTCAAGTAAATACTATCTTATCTCCTTTTGCTTCAGCTATTACCGTGCTTCCCTCCGCAATTTCGCCTTTAAGAATTTCTATGGAAAGGGGGTTTTCCAGATATTTCTGAATTGCGCGCTTTAATGGACGAGCGCCGTAAACAGGGTCGTATCCCTTATCCACTATCAATTTTTTTGCTTCATCCGAAAGCTTAAGGCTGATGTTTCTTTCCAAAAGCCTTGCTTCGAGTCTTTTAATCTGAATCCCGACAATTTCGCCTATCTGCTCCGGAGTAAGATTTTGGAAAACAATCGTTTCATCTATTCTGTTTAAAAACTCCGGCTTAAAACTTGCCCTTAAGGCTTCCATAACACGGGTTTCCATCTCTTCACGCTTTGAAGCCCCCAGTTCCTGTATCCACTGACTTCCCACATTGGAAGTCATAATGATTATCGTATTTTTAAAATCAACCGTTCTGCCGTGACCGTCCGTCATTCTGCCGTCGTCGAGTATCTGCAGGAGGACATTGAAAACTTCGGGGTGTGCTTTTTCTATCTCGTCAAATAAGACAACAGAATAAGGCCTTCTCCTCACAGCTTCTGTGAGATATCCTCCTTCATCGTACCCGACGTAGCCCGGCGGGGCGCCTATAAGCCTGGATACGGAATGTTTCTCCATATATTCGGACATGTCAATCCGCACTATCGCCTGCTCACTGTCAAAAATAAACTCGGCAAGAGCTTTCGCAAGCTCGGTTTTTCCGACTCCTGTCGGTCCCATGAAGATAAAGGAGCCTATCGGCCTGTTTGGATCCTGCAAACCGGACCGGGCTCTCCGAACCGCATTTGAAACGGCCGTTATGGCTTCGTCCTGACCTATTACCCTGTTTCCAAGCCTCTCTTCCATCCTGACAAGCTTTTCCCTTTCTCCTTCCATCATTTTCCTGACCGGGATTCCCGTCCACTTTGATACTACTTCTGCAATATCTTCGTCATCGACTTCTTCCTTGAGCATTTTTCTGTCCTGCTGCAATTCAGAAAGTTTTTTATTGGCATCATCAAGCCTTTTTCTTAAATCAGAAGACTTCCCGTATCTTATCTCAGCAACCCTGGCAAGGTTGCCATCTCTTTCAGCCTGCTGCTCTTCTATGCCGAGCTGCTCGGTCTCTTCTTTTATTTTTCTTATTATCTGAATCAGGTCTTTTTCTTTCTGCCAGTGGACTTTCATTTCGTTTATTTCGTCGTTCATACCGGAAAGTTCTGCTTCAAGCTTTAAGATCCGATCCTTTGAAGCAGGGTCTGTTTCCTTCTTCATGGCTTCCCGTTCAATCTCTGCCTGTATTATCCTGCGCTGAATCTCGTCAATTTCAGCGGGCATGCTGTCAATTTCAATTCTTAATTTCGAAGCGCATTCATCAATTAAATCAATTGCCTTATCCGGAAGAAATCTGTCCGTAATATAGCGGCTTGAAAGAGTGGCGGCAGCAACTATTGCCGAATCCTTTATTCTTACACCATGATGAACCTCATATTTTTCCTTAAGTCCGCGCAGGATGGAAATTGTATCTTCAACGGTAGGCTCAGGTACCATTACCGGCTGAAAGCGCCTTTCAAGGGCCGCGTCTTTTTCTATATATTTTCTGTATTCGTTTATCGTTGTGGCTCCGACACAGCGAAGAGTTCCTCTTGCCAGAGCCGGTTTTAACATGTTGGATGCGTCCATTGCTCCTTCGGCTGCTCCCGCCCCGACAAGAGTGTGAAGTTCATCTATAAATAGAATTATCTCGCCTTCAGCCTTCTCAACCTCCTTGAGAACCGCCTTCAAACGGTCTTCAAACTCACCCCTGTATTTTGCTCCTGCGATCAGAGCGCCCATATCAAGAGCAACGAGGCGCCTGTTTTTTAAGCTTTCCGAAACATCCCCTTCAACAATCCTGCGCGCAAGCCCCTCAACTATGGCTGTTTTTCCTACTCCAGGCTCTCCTATAAGAACCGGGTTGTTCTTTGTTCTTCTCGAAAGAACCTGGACAACACGCCTTATTTCATCATCCCGCCCTATTACCGGATCAAGTTTTCCAAGCCTTGCAAGGTCTGTGAGATCGCGGCTGTATTTATTCAAAGCCTGATATTTTTCTTCGGGATTCGGGTCTGTAATCCTCTGTGTACCCCTGACATCGACAAGAACCTTTAGTATCGATTCTCTTGTAATATTGTGCCGTTTTAGAATTTTTGATGCCTCGCCGGCATGCTCATCTGAAATTGCAAGAAGGATATGTTCGGTGCTCACATACTCATCCTTCATCTTGGAGGCTTCTGAGAATGCTGCATCAAGCACGCTTTTCGTCCGCATGGAGATGCTTACATCAATCGCGCCTCTTACCTTCGGGAACCTCTCTATTGAAAGAGCAATCTCTTTTGCCACAGCGTCTGAAGAAGCGCCAAGCTTGCTTAACATGGCTCTTACTATCCCCTCCTGCTCGCCAAGCATGGCTGAAAGGAGATGCTCCGGCTCTATCTGCTGGTTATTATTCTGAGAAGCAACAGAATGAGCATTCTGTATGACTTCCTGCGATTTTATCGTAAATTTATCAAAACGCATAACTGCCTCCTGATTTTGTAATTCTTTTATCAGTATATTATTCGACGGCAAAGTAAAAAGCTCATTATGCAAGGCGCGCGAATCTTGAGGAATGAAGCGTACTAATTGGTACACTGCAATGACGAAAGATGAAGCGCAACACAGCAAATGACTTTTTAATAAGCCGTCACTAACCTAAAGGATAAACACGGAAAAGAAGATGTCAATCGGAACGGAATATGAGAATACTGTCATGCAGGGAACCGCGTTATGACTCCCTGCATGACAAAAAAATGACAAGGGTTCGGGATTATTACTTTCCCCTTTTCTTAATATTTTTCTTATCAAGTAGCGCCGCATGTGCTGCAGCAAGCCTGGCAACCGGAACACGGAAAGGAGAACATGAAACATAGTTAAGCCCAAGCTCGTGGCATATCATAATTGATTTTGGATCGCCTCCGTGTTCACCGCAAATTCCGCATTCGAGATCTGGTTTTACCGACCTCCCTTTCTTAACGGCAATATCCATCAACTCGCCAACACCATCCCTGTCAATTGTAGCAAACGGATTGTCCGGCAGAATTCCTGAGCCGAGATATTCAACAAGAAAACCTGATTCGGCGTCATCCCTTGATATTCCAAAAGTGGTCTGGGTCAGGTCATTTGTGCCGAAGGAGAAAAATGAAGCATATTCCGCTATGTGGTCGGCAGTCATGGCCGCTCGCGGGATCTCAATCATGGTCCCGAACTTGTACTCAATTTCCATACCCTGTTCGTTCATAACTTTAATCGCTACTGCTTCCAGTGTTGCCCTTTGAGATTTCAGCTCATTAACATGGCTGGTAAGCGGTATCATTATTTTTGGATAAACCTTGATGCCTTCTCTTGCAACAATACAGGCAGCTTCAAAAACTGCCCGAACCTGCATCATGGTGAGTTCCGGGATATGAATTCCAAGCCTGACACCTCTCATGCCAAGCATTGGATTTTGCTCACGGAGGCTTTCAACCCGCTTCAGTATTTGCTCCTTAACTCTGATTTTTTGCAGGAGGTCATCAATATCAGACAAATTCCCCGCGTTCTTTATCCTGATCTTCAAATCAGAAAGGTCTCGCATAAGCTCAACATGATTCGGCAAAAACTCATGCAAAGGAGGATCAAGCAGACGTATAATTACAGGAAGACCATCCATTATGCGGAATAATTCCGAGAAATCATCTCTCTGAAAAGGCAGGATTGAATTTATGGCTTCGCGCCGTTCAATCGGAAAATCGGTCATGATCATTTTCTGGATAAAAGGGAGGCGTTCTGATTCAAAGAACATGTGCTCCGAGCGGCAAAGGCCTATTCCTTCAGCGCCATAATCTCGGGCGCGCTTTGCATCGCGCGGATAATCGGCATTTGCCCAGACCCCGAGTAGCCTGAATTCATCCGCCCATGAAAGAAGCTTGATGAGCCAGGGATCTTTGATATCCGGAATCGTGGTTGCCAATTTATCCAGATAGACTTCCCCAGTCGTTCCATCGATCGATATCCAGTCTCCTTCATGAACTGTTTTGTCCTTGACGCTCATCCTTCGCCTGCCAAGGTCTACCGTGAGAGAAGAGACTCCGACTACGGCCGGTTTTCCGAACTGGCGGGCAACAAGAGCGGCATGGCTTGTGCGTCCGCCGCGGGTGGTCAGAATGCCTTTTGCTGCCAGCATTCCGTGAACATCATCCGGCCTCGTTTCAGGCCGAACCATTATAACCTGTTTCCCTTCTTCCTTTGCCCACGCTTCAGCGCGGTCCGCATCAAAAGCAACAACGCCGACCGCAGCACCGGGGGAGACATTGAGGCCGCTTGCCAGCAATCTGCCTTCTGCCTTTGCAGCTTCAACAGCCTTGATATCAAACTGGGGGTGCAAAAAGAAATCAATCTGTTCGGGAGCAACCCTTAAAACTGCTTCTTCTCGGGAGATAAGCCCCTCTTCGGCCATATCCACGGCAATCCGGACGGCAGCCTGGGCTGTCCGTTTTCCGTCCCTTGTCTGGAGCATCCAAAGCTTGCCTTTTTCAACCGTGAATTCCATATCCTGCATGTCGCGGCAGTGTTTTTCAAGGAGATTAGCAACTTCTTCGAATTCACGGTAAGCAACCGGCATATCTGCTTTCATTTCCGACAGGTCCTTGGTCATTCGGATGCCGGCTACAACATCTTCTCCCTGGGCATTTATAAGATAATCACCTTCAAGCTGCTTTTCACCGGTTGAACCATTTCGGGTCATTGCGACACCTGTGGCACTGTCGTCTCCCATGTTGCCGAAAACCATCGTCACAATGCTGACAGCGGTTCCAAGATCATGTGAAATACCGGCGGCATTCCGGTAGTCAACAGCCCGTTTTCCGTTCCAGCTTTTAAAAACAGCCTCGGTAGCGAGCTGTAACTGCTCATACGGATCAGTGGGAAAATCTCTTTGAGCGTAGCGTTTAAAAATCCGCTTGAATTTCTCTGTGACAATTTTCCATGCATCTGCAGGAAGTTCAGAATCCACATTAACTCCGTAATCCCTGCGGGTTGCTGTAATTACTTCCTCAAATTTTTCATCCGGGATATTCATAACTACACTCCCGAACATTTGTACAAGGCGGCGGTATGAATCATAGACAAAACGTTCGTCGCCTATGATTTCTGCTAACCCCCCGGCGGTATCATCGTTAAGACCAATATTGAGGACTGTGTCCATCATGCCCGGCATTGAAAATTTAGCGCCTGACCGGCAGGAAACAAGCAGAGGATTATGGGGATCTCCGAATACTTTTCCGGTCGCAATCTCTACCGTTTTAAGAGCCTCTTTTTCCTGCTCCCACATTCCTTCCGGAAAAGCACCGTGTTCCGCCAGATATGCATTACATGCCTCGGTTGTGACAGAAAATCCCGGAGGAACTGGAACTCCGATGCGCGCCATCTCGGCAAGATTGGCGCCTTTGCCGCCAAGCAACCCACGGACATCGTCCCAGTTTCCGCCGACATACGCCTCTGCAAGATCAACTTCATTAAACAAATAGACCCATTTTTTAGGCATTTTGATCACCTCAGTATTTGTATTTAAATTAAGCTATTATGATAAAGCCGGAATCGATTTTTCCCAACCCAACCAATTGCAGAATTTTTCTCTATCCTTCGCCTCGAGCCTTTCGCCTCGTGCCTCACGCCTAATGCCTCTCTTCGCCGCAATACGGGCAAAACATAAAATCTCCGCGCAATCCTTTTCCGCAATTGCCGCACAGAGCTTCCTTATCGCACGGTAAAGATTCATGCCCGTATTCAAATTCTTTTATTTCCTTCTCACACTTGTCGCACATTAGAAATGCTTCACCTTTTTTTACCCTGAAGAGTGGAATAAAAAAGAGGCTGAAATAATGATCCACCCGCTTGTAGCGTGCACGGACCAGCCCGCATACCGGGCATAACTGGGGTTTCTCATCAACTATAGTCGTTTTCGGAGAAACTCCAGCTATAAGAAACATCACTTAAAATGGCCTTGGATTAAGGTTTCGTCTGTATTTATTTTTCCCAGTTTATCAAAATACATATTGACCTCCCGATTAACATGTTGTTGAAGATATATATAATATTTGTATTTTCAGTCAACATTCTTTGAACCCCTTATAAATATTCTGGAGGCAAGTATGGATAAAAATCAGCCGGAACTTCTTGATATTTTAAAAGATATTCTTAAAATCAACTCAATAATAGCGACAGAACTTATTCAGCTTGTTGAAAATTCGAGTGCGCAATTAAGGGGAGAAATTCCCGATTCCTGTAAAACAGAACACCTTGAGCTGAGAAAAGATATTATAAGCATAGCGGAAAAATGGAACAAAGGGTGTGAAGTGCTACGCTCTCATAACATAAAGCACGGATGACAATCCTTTTTACAGTGGAGGCTGAAAGTTGATAATCGATTTTCATACACATATTTTCCCGGCCCGGGTATCTGAAAAGAGGGAAAGTTTTTTTTCAAAAGAGACGGCTTTCAAAATTTTATACGACTCTCCCAAATCAAAACTGGTCGATGCTGAAACACTGATTGAGGTCATGGACGAAAGCCGGGTAGACAAATCAGTTATTTTCGGTTTTCCATGGAAAAACGACGAATTTTTCAGAATGCATAACGATTATATAATTGAATCAGTCCTTAAATATCCTGATCGGTTTATTGGTTTTGCCTGTTTTGACCCGTTTAATGCCAAAGCCGGAAATGAAACAGCAAGATGTACCGAAGCAGGACTTAAAGGAGCAGGTGAACTTGCATTTTACCAGTCCGGCATTGACGAAGAATCTCTGCAAAGATTAACGCCTGTAATGGAAATATGCAGTGAAAAAGACTTGCCGGTACTTATACACACGAACGAACCTATCGGACACAATTATCCAGGGAAAACACCGAACACACTTATTCAGATATACAACCTGATTAAGCGATTTCCGGATAATAAAATCGTGCTGGCACACTGGGGAGGGGGTATTTTCTTCTTTAACCTGCTGAAAAAAGAGGTGAAGGAAAACCTGAAAAACGTCTATTTTGACACGGCGGCATCCCCGTTCCTTTTTGACCCGGAGATATACGGCTATGCAAAAGCCCTGGCCGGCGCAGACAGAATTCTATTCGGAAGCGATTATCCGCTTTTAAAACCTGAAAGATATTTTGAAGAGATTAAAAGCGCCGGACTTGAAAATGAAGATATTGAAAAAATTCTTGGGATAAATGCCGCAACCCTTCTTAATCTATGATTATTTTATTCTTATAACATTGTTCAATTATACTTTGATGTATGCCCCCTGTTTCTCCTTCTTGCATAATCGGCCTGGATAACAGGCTGGCTTTGTAGCGTAGCGGAAAAGCCAGTCCTTGTTGATCCAGTTGTGTGAAAATTTATTATTTGACTATTTTAGCTAAAATAACTATTATAGGCGTATCTTAAACAAGGAGATTAATATGCAAATAAACGCTACAGAACTTAAAAACAGACTCGGTCAATATTTAGATGCCGCCGAAACAGCTCCTGTAATTGTTGAAAAATCAGGGAGAATAAAATCTGTATTAATATCAAACGCTATGTATGAAAAATTCCTTGCCTATGAAGATGCTTATTGGGCTTCCAATGCTAAAATAGCTGAAGATGATGGTTATTTAGGAGAAAAAGCCTCTGAAGCACTTTTAGCCGGGAATTGATCATATGCATAAAATTGATATTACGAAAGCTGCCGGTAAATTTATAGAAAAATTACCGCCAAAACAATACCGACAAGTAATAAGTACCATATTTGATCTTCGAGAAAATCCAACTCCTAATGATTCAAAACAATTATCAGGGTATCCTGAATATCATCGGGCTGATATCGGTGAATATCGAATAATATATCGATTTGATAATGATACTGTTTATATTGCTGTCATTGGAAAAAGAAATGATGATGAAGTATATAAACGATTTAAACAGCAAAATCTATGAGTTATTTCCCCTTCTATTTACACACAACGAAAAAATCACCCGGAGCGTAGCGATAGGGTGGATTGCTTTTGTGTACGCCCGGCACGGGCGTGAATTTATGGGGTGGAAGTCCCCTATATGTGAATTCTGGGGATACATGGGGTCGCTCATCAAAATATAAGTAAACAACAATTTAAGAATAAATTTCAGATATTGTCTGTAACCATCCACGTAAAACTGTTAAACTGGGTGCAGAGATCAGCTCATTCTTGATTGCCAATACCACGGTTTTCTGTGCATATGAGCAACAGCCCAAATCACTATTGCATTACTTTCTGTTGTATATAAGATCTTATATGGAAATTTTGGAATGTAGACTTTATAAATATTATCAACTTCTATTAAGAACCACTCCGGATTTTTTTTGATTTTCCTGACTTGTTCAAGGACAGCTTTTTTAAACCTCTGACCCAAACCTTTAGATTGATTTTCGTACCATTCGACAGCTTCATCAAATTCCTTTGCCGCTATCTCATGGATTTTAACCTTCATTGTATAGCCCTTCAAAATCCAATAATTTTGCCTTACCTTTCTTAACTGCCGCCATACGGTTTTTTACTTCAACAATCCATTCCTGGAGAATTTCATCTTTTTCATAATCAATGCTGGCTAAAATTAATTCGGCAAATACCACTCTTTCATTAGGCGGCATCTCTAAAGCTTTTTCCAAAAGAGTCTTATTCATAATAAATTCCTTTCAGATCATTTTGTTGCGAATTTTCTCTTTTTCTCGGGATTCCTTATTTTTTATAGCATTACCCTATAAACAAATCAAGTTGCCTTAATAGATGAATTGAAGCTCCCCGCAGCAAGCTACAGGGAATCTTCGACCGTAGGGAATAGCGTCTATTTTTAATTCGCTCGCTAACCCCGCTGCAAGTCCACCATGGCGGACCTTCGGCGGGAATGCGCTCGCTGTTTCGGTTCAATTCGCAAGAACACCACTTGATCTATTCCGGGGCATTTAGGGGATGTTCATCAAAATATAAACAATTCTGCAGAATGTTTTTTGCTCAGCCGTCAATAGGTTAATTTTCTCAAAGCATCCAGTATTGGTTCCGCCTTCTCTCTGTGCTCAGGGGGTATCATAAGTATTTTTAACGGATGATTCTTTATAAGACCGGAAGGGGGATTTCGAATTTTACCTGATGAAAGATTCTCACGGTTTTCGGCTGATTCTAAAAATTGTAATACATCCGAGAGATTGCCTGAAAACCTGCCTGCATCGGCATGTTCTATAACCTGCATGAAGATATTATTTACCGTAATAACGAAGTCGTCAACTATGGCGCTTCCGCTTTCAGCACAGTTTACAGTTGAAACAAAACACCTGCAGGCAAAAGGCCTGTGCTCGTAAACGGAACATTCTTTATTATCTGCCAATAGAGGGCATTCGCCTTCCGGCATGTTTTCTTCTTCGGGCAGTTCTCTGTCTTCCATGCAAAGATGTGCCATCTCGTTTACTGTTATCCTGGGTCTGAATCCTGATATTTCCCCGGATTCTTTTATTCTGGAAAACAACTCTTCTTTGTCTTTTTCTAAAATACCCTCTATAATCTTAAAACCTTCAATGGTTGTTATCGTCACATTTTCCGTACAGCAAAGACAGCAATGCTTTTTACAGGCAATATTCAAACTAGCTGAAAATTCATCATAAATTTTATATATTTTCCCAAGCGCCGCAAGTTTTGAGCTGAGATTCATTTATATATCCTTTAAAATGTTTTAAATAACAGTTGGTTCATGTATCAGCTTATCATTAAATTCTTCAACATATTTCAAAGGACAATTTTAACATTAAACGTCTTGACTTAAACACTCCCAGTCGTTATTTTCTATAAAAATCAAACCATTTAAATTATTTCCGGGCAGGGGGACGCATGAAAAGCAAAGTCTATTTTACCGATTTAAGAGCGACACATAAAGAAAACCTGTTTAAAAAGATTGAAAAGCTAACCGAAGCCGCCGGCCTTTCAACAACTGTCGGCAAAAAAGATCTTGTTGCAGTAAAGATTCACTTTGGAGAAATGGGGAATGCCGCTTTTATCCGCCCTGTATTCTTACGCAAAATAGTTGAATCTATAAAAGCAACGGGCGGCGTACCTTTTCTTACTGACGCAAACACCTTGTACGCAGGAACACGCAGTGACGCCCCTCATCACCTCACAACAGCCACACAAAACGGCTTTGCATATTCCGTTGTGGAAGCCCCCCTTGTTATTGCGGATGGCCTGCGCGGAAAATCGGAAACGCCTGTTCTAATAAACCAGAAACATTTCAAGCAGGTATACATTGGAGCCGAGATTGTTCAGGCGGATTCTCTTATATCGGTTGCGCACTTTAAATGCCACGAACTTTCAGGTTTTGGCGGAACACTGAAGAATCTTGGAATGGGATGCGCATCACGAAGAGGAAAACTGGCACAGCACTCAACAGTCTGCCCTGCCATTAAAAAGAAAAAGTGCATCGGGTGCGGAGACTGCGTCGATCACTGTTCCCAGCAGGCAATTTCAATTATCGACGAAAAAGCCGTTATTGATTCAGAAAAGTGCATCGGGTGCGGCGAATGCATTTTAATATGTCAAAACAGCGCCATTCAGATTGAATGGAACCAGACAATCCCAGCTTTTCTTGAAAAAATGGTTGAATACACTATGGGAGTATTAAAGAACAAGGCAGGCAAAGCCCTCTTTATAAACTTTATAACAGATATCTCCCCGGCCTGTGACTGTTACCCTTACAATGATGCTCCAATCGTAAGAAATATCGGCATAGTAGCTTCAAACGATCCTGTTGCCATAGACCAGGCTTCCGTGGATCTTGTAAACAATGAGCAGGCTCTTCCAGGGTCCTGCATAAAAACATCTTCAGGGCCGGGTGAAGACAAGTTTAAGGCCGTTTATCCTGCCATTGACTGGACTATTCAGCTTGACTACGGAGAAAAGATAGGGCTTGGAACACGTGAATATGAAATCGTGCAGATATGACGGCTTTGTAAAAACTCTATTTTCTCACAAAGGCACTAAGAACACCAAGAAAATATCATTTAATATTAATAAGTTAACTTTGTGATCTTTGGAGCGTGGTGTGAGATCGTGGCTTTTGACTTTGCCGTCAGATATAAAGGATAAGGATTATTTGATGCCGTCAGCAAATAAAAAAATAGCTGTTTTTGCGATAATATTACTGGTTCTCGGTTTGCCTTTTTTCTTTGCTTGCAACGAGCCCGGGAATAACAGCAAAAAGAAACCTCTGGAAACAGAATTATTATATCCCGAAAGCTTTACTTTCTTTGATTTGGGGTCGAATACC
Source organism: Desulfobacteraceae bacterium (assembly GCA_011391695.1). Classification (GTDB taxonomy): domain Bacteria; phylum Desulfobacterota; class Desulfobacteria; order Desulfobacterales; family RPRI01; genus RPRI01. The sequence goes on from JAABQB010000020.1 coordinate 22,371, forward strand.
AGATTATCAGACGATCTTCAAAAAATCCTTTCAGGCAAACTCGGATCACATTCTATTGAAAAAATGACCATTATAGATCTGATTATCCATAACAGGACAATCTTTGCCAAGCATTTCCCGAACCTTTTTGAACTTCACAGGAAATTAAACGACGAAAAAGGGGCAAGAATAGAGCACAATATTACGAGTCTGACTTTCAGATATCTTCAAACCGAAAAAACTCCGTTTGAATATGTTAAACTCACATTTTCCAACTACTCAAACAAGCCTTTGCTGTTTTCGATAACCTCAAAAAAGAAGGAAGCATATATTGTCGACACCCTGAAGGAAAAATACGGTGAACCGGCTTCAATAAACTGGGAGGACGGGAAAAGCTTATCCATGCTCTGGAAAAAGAACGGGGACTTTTTGGTTTTTTCCAAGATTGCGGAAAGGGGCAGTTTTAAATACAGTATAATGATTTACTATGTAAATAATATTGAAAACCTTTTGCAGATCGAGCAGGATGAAATCAGAAAAAAGGAAGAGGAAAGAAAAAAGGCCGGTAAAACAGCTTTCTAACAGACTCCCCTACACGGAGCACATATGCACCAGTTTGATGAAGATATTTCGCTGACACCCCAGGAGCAATCATTTTTCACAGGGACCATATCCGATAACTGGTCAATCAATGGTAATCCAAACGGAGGATACCTGATGGCCATACTGGCAAATGCCATGTCACAGCAAAGCGATAAGAAATCCACTCCCATTCTGACTGCAAATTATATTTCGCGGTGCGCTCCTGGCAAAGCAAATTTATCAGTGGAAACGATTTCCCAATCGAACCAGTTTAACCGGTTTCAGGCTAAGCTGTTTCAGGACGGAAAAGAAAAAACCAGGGCAACCGGCACATTTTCGGATGAAAAAAGCGGTTGTTATTTTGAAAGGTTTGAAGCATCCGCGCCTGATATTTCCCCTCTTAATGAATGCATCCAGATTCCGCCTATTCCGAAATACACTCTCTTTAACCAATTGGACGCTCGCTTGGAACCTGAAAGCGCCGGGTGGATGAAGGGTCATTTGTCGGACAGATCAGAACAGAAAGGCTGGGTCAGATTCAAAGACGATCGCGCTTTTGATATTTTTTCAATAGCGCTTATTGCGGACTCCTTTCCGCCTCCTGTTCTTGCAAGTCAGGGCATGGTTGCCTGGGTGCCGACAATAGAGTTTTCCTTAAATATCAGGAAGATTCCTGAAACAAAATGGCTGAAATGCGTTTTCCGCACCCGCTTTATAAATTGCGGCCTTTTGGAAGAAGATGGTGAAGTGTGGGATGAAGAGGGCAGTATCATCGCAATCTCAAGGCAGATTGCTCAATTTCGGAAAAAATAAAATATGTGGGTTGGAAAAAAACATGTATGAAAGAACATCAGGAAATATTTCCTTTGTTGCCGGGCGCTGGCCCCTTGATCCTGAAAAGCCGACTCTTGTATTAATACACGGCTCCGGGGGATCAAGCGTTCTCTGGGAAAACCAGGTCGATGAACTCAAAGCGCACGTAAACACAATCGCCCTGGATCTCCCCGGCCATGGACGAAGCAGCGATCCCGGCATGGATACCGTCGCAGGATATTCCGCGGCAGTCGCAGATTTTATCGAAATAATTGAAATTCCGAGGCCTGTTCCGTGCGGTTTGAGTATCGGCGGAGCCATAGTTCTTCAGCTTATCCTGGAGCATAAGACACGATATAAGTCCGCAATTCTTGTGAATACCGGCGCACGGCTCCGGGTAACGCCTCTGATTTTAGAGCCCATAATAAAAGATTACAACAGGCATCTAAGTACTATCAATGCTTTTGAAGCATCTGATAAAACTGATCCCCGTAAGCTGGCTTCACTTAGGGCAGACAAGGTAAAATGCAATCCGAAAACAGTTTATGGCGATTTTAAGGCCTGCAACCAGTTCGACGTGATAGATAAACTCTCTTCCATAACCACACCGGTTCTGATCTTGACGGCAGAAGATGACAGGCTGACACCGCCAAAGTTTGGCTTATACTTGAAAGAGCACATTAACAATGCTTCTATCATAGAGATAAAAGACGCCGGGCATCTGTCACCACTTGAACAACCGGAAGCATTCAACAGGGCCGTTACCGATTTTCTAAAGCAGGGGAAACTTATTTTATAAGGAGTCTTTTTATATAGATGGACACTGAAATGCAGAAATATATTCAACCTTCACCGACAATTGATTTCGATAACATCATGGTTGCGAAGTTTGCGAGGGAGAACTCAGAAAATTCCACCGATTCGAAAGAAAAGGCAGTCAGTCTTTATTATGCTGTAAGGGACGCTATACGCTATGACCCTTATTCGATGAATTTGTCAGTCGAAGGACTAAGGGCGAGCACCACGCTGAGCGTTGGGAGGGGCTGGTGTGTCGCCAAGGCAATCCTTCTTGCAGCATGCTGCCGGTCTTTAGGAATCCCGGCCCGTCTCGGTTTTGCCGACGTACGAAATCATCTGACGACTGCGCGCTTACGTGAGATCATGAAAACCGACATCTTCTTCTGGCATGGTTATACCTCTATATGTCTGGGCGGAATCTGGGTTAAAGCGACACCCGCATTTAATATAGAGCTCTGTGAAAGGTTCAGGCTTAAACCTCTCGATTTCGACGGACTTAAAGACTCCATATACCACCCGTTTGATCTTGAGGGGAACAGACACATGGAATATATTAGACATCGCGGAGAATCTGCCGATGTCCCCATAGACCAGATAATTGATACGTTTCGCAGGGAATATACCCCTGATGATTCATCACTGAAGGAAGGCGACTTCGACCGTGAAGTAGACATAGAAACTCAGAACAATTAAACAATAGCGGTATTTCTACAACTGGGAAAGCGGTGGTTTGGATTGCGGCATTTTTGAACAGAGAGTGATATCGGGACGAATCAGCCCATACCCAGACCTATCCAATGCGGGTTATTAAAAGTCCTCGCAGCAGGGTGCCTCAATAGGTTCAAGTTTTTGTTTTTCGTTGACACCCAATGCCTCATCCTTTATATGTTGCATCCGACTAAAGTGCTTTTTTACCATACGATATTTGGTGGAGTTGTAATAAAATAGGAATTCAGACGGCAAAAAAATGTGGCGAAGCCGTCAAGCTTGAACAATAACTTAAAATCATGAAAAAGAAAGGACGTGCATTATGAAAAAACTGTTGGGTGTATGTGTAGCTGTTTTGTTTGTAATCGGCGTGGTAGTCCCGGTTTATGCGGCTGATATCAAAATGATCCTGTCAACAGGCGGAACTGCCGGGACTTATTATCCATTTGGCGGCGCCATGGCAAGAATCTGGAACACCAAGATTCCCGGAATGAACGTGACCGCTCAAACTACCGGTGCCTCGGCTGAGAACATTCGGCTGGTCAACAAAAAAGAGGCTGAACTTGCTCTTGTTCAGAGTGATACCCTTGACTTTGCTTACAATGCAAAGGAATCCTTCAAGGAAGCTATCAAGAGCATGAGCGCAATCGCGGTACTCTATCCTGAAATCATCCAGGTCGTGACACGCGCTGATTCCCCCATCAAATCAATAGCGGACCTCAAGGGCAAGAAAGTGGGCGTAGGCGCACCGGGAAGCGGAACCGAAGCCAATTTCAGGCAGTTAATGGACGTTTACGGTTTGGCCAAGGGAGATGTAAACAACCAGTATCTCTCTTTTTCAGAAAGCGCTGAAGCATTCAAGGACAGGCATATCGATGCCTTTATCGTGACTGCCGGCATTCCCAATGCCGCCATAATGGATATTTCCACACAGCATGCAGTCCGTATCATCGATATTTCTGCAGATGTAGCAGCCAAGCTCACGGGAAAATACCCCTTTTTAGCGGCAGTTAAAGTGCCAGCCAACACATATAAGAATCAGACCCAGGATGCGGCAACAGTTGCGGTCAATGCTGTTCTCATAGTCGGCAACGACGTCCCTGCAGACGTTGTCTACAGTATGACAAAAGCCCTGTTTGAGAACCAGGCTGAACTTGCATCCGCCCATGCCAAGGGAAAAGAACTGAACCTGCAAAACGCTGTTAAAGGCGTATCAATCCCCTTCCATCCGGGCGCAATGAAGTACTACAAAGAAAAGGGCGCTATAAAATAGCCCTGGGAGAATACGGGCGCGGTTTTCCGGACGAGGAACCGCGCCTTATTATTTTTTATGAGCCGTCGATTTGGGTGGAGCATTATTATTGCCGGTATCATCGGCGCCTGTCTGTTGTTCCTGCCGTATATTAGAGTCCTTGAAATAAGCGATTTTAAGACCCGGCAAAAACTGATGCTCGCTTGCATGCAATCCGGAGAAGAATTTACCATCTCATTCATTCACTCCGTAAATCGGCGGCCCGTTTACGACACACTGCGGGTGGAAGGCGATCATCTGGTTATAGTGCGGTCGCGTTACGATTCATTCGGGGCCGGCATGCCGGAGTCTTCCACCGGAGAAGGTACTCTGTCGATCGCTAAAGACGGCTGGCTGGTATGGACAGTCAACCGGTCTGTGCCGGAGGTTACTGTCAGGGTCGGATGGACGGCTGAACATATGTTGCATATCAGAGACCGGAAAATCCGTCTGGCGGAACTCGCGGAACCGGGCAGCGCTTTAACTATGCGGGTTCAGAAAATAAGCATGATAGATTATTTGATGGACTCGTAAGTATAACATTCCGTCACTCCCGTGAAAACGGGAGTCCAGAACTAGCTGAAAAGACTGGATCTCCGCTTTCGCGGGAATGACATAAATATTCAAATTCTGACTTTTTACAAAACCATCATTTTTGAAAGGCAGATTCTTTAAATGGATGAATTGAAAGAGAATGTTAAATCAGGAACTCTCTCGACAAAAATGGAGGGAGTCGAAGCTGTTTCAAAGGAAGAGATAGAAGAAATCTTGAAAAAAGTCGACAGGGAGTCAAACATCCGCCCCCTGAAAGGCATTCCGCACTGGATCGTATATTGCATCGGCGTCGGATGGTCGGTTTTCCAGGTCTATACCGCCGCCTTCGGGCTTTTGCCTGCCCAGCTTCAGCGTTCTATTCACCTGGCATTTGCTTTCGCACTGGCCTATCTCCTGTTCCCCTTTCGCTCATCCAAGACTTCAGCCCAGCTTAAATGGTACAGTTGGATGTTCGCCGCTTTCGCGACCCTAGTCGGTTTATACATGGGGCTTAACTACATGCGCATCATGGAAGCCGGAGGAGATTACGCCACCATCGATTATGTTTTTGCTGGATTCGGTATACTTCTCACCCTTGAAGCTGCTCGCCGTGTGGTGGGTCTCCCGATCGCATGCCTGGCCTGCTTCTTTCTTTTATACGCATATTTCGGAAGTTATTTCCCTTCATTCATGGAACATCGCGGATATTCCCTGGAGCGGATAGCATCCCATATGTACCTCACCACCGAGGGTATCCTCGGCATTCCGCTGGGGGTCTGCTCGACATTTATCTATCTGTTCATTCTGTTCGGTTCCTTCCGTGAAAAGACTGGACTGGGACAGCTTTTCATTGATATTTCAAATGCTATCGCCGGATGGGCTTCCGGCGGACCGGCCAAGATGGCGGTCATCACCAGCGCCCTGGAAGGCACGGTCTCAGGGAGTTCGGTTGCAAACACGGTGGAATCCGGCAGCCTGACCATCCCCATGATGAAGCGCCTCGGTTATCGCCCGGAGTTTGCGGCGGCAGTGGAAGCTTCATCTTCAACCGGTGGTCAGATAATGCCGCCCATCATGGGCGCGGCCGCTTTTATCATGGCCGAATTTCTAAATATGCCCTATTTACAGATCGCAAAGGCGGCCATTATTCCGGCCTGCCTTTATTTCTTCGGAGTATTCATGGAGGTGCATTTCGAAGCAAAGCGGCTCAAGCTGCGCGGCCTGAACCGTGATGAGCTTCCTATGTTCATGGATGTAATGCGGGAACGGGGACATCTCTTTGTTCCTCTTGTGTCAATAATCGTCTTTCTAAGCATTGGTTTTACACCGCTTTATGCCGCTTTAATGGGCCTTGTTACCTGCGTGGTTGTCGGCGCCATGCGCAAATCGACCAGGATGAGTTTTCGGGAAATAATGGATGCTTTCGAACTCGGCGCCCGCAACGCGATCGGTGTAGCCCTTGCCTGCGCTTCAGCAGGTATTATCATCGGCGTGATCACTCTTACCGGGTTGGGGTTAAAACTGGCAAACGGTCTGGTGGATCTGGCGGGAGGGAACCTTTTATTGACCCTGATATTCACCATGTTCACATCCATTATCCTCGGCATGGGCGCACCTACCACAGCCAATTACATCATCACATCAACCATTGCGGCGCCCGCCCTCATAGCGCTTAATGTTCATCCACTGGCAGCTCATATGTTCGTTTTCTATTTCGGGATCATCGCCGATATAACTCCGCCGGTTGCACTGGCCGCCTATGCGGGAGCAAGTATTGCCAAGTCCGACCCTTTGAAGACAGGAATCATATCTACCAAGCTGGCAATAGGCGCATTCATAGTCCCGTTCATTTTTGTATATAATCCTGCGATGCTCTGGATCAACACCACATGGCTCGGAATAATCCAGACGCTCTTCACGTCCTGCATCGGCATGACGGCGATCGGTGCGTCCATGATCGGTTTTTTCGTGGCCAAAATGAACTGGTGGGAAAGAGGCGTGTTTTTTTTCGGCGGCCTGATGCTCATTGATCCCGGTACAATTACCGACTTAGCCGGAATTCTTATACTCACAATCGCAGTTATTTTCCAGTGGCATAAAAAGAGAAAAGATTCGTCGCAACAGTTTGCCGGAGCGGTGTAATATATTATAACGGTTGTGCTGATAAACACAAAACCATGACATATTCAATCGATATCAGTTACTTTAAGGAGCTTGCAGGGAAAAACCCGGAAGATCTCTGCAGGCTCGCGTTATGCGATTATGATAAAAATGAAAAAGCTTATATGCTATCCGTCTGGGGCAAGGATTATGGCATCTATGCTGATGACTGTAAAATAGTATCCCTTCGGAATGGTAAATCTGATATAAATGCTTTGTTCGGGCTCTTTATTCTTTACTATCTGTTAAAATCAAAGGAAATACAAGTAAACGGGGAATGGATATCGGAAAAAGATATTCCCGGTGGCGCTACATTTTTTCGCGGCCCTCATAAAATACCCACTCAATTAATTGAACGTCGGTATGAAAAAGATATTCAGGGATTCAAAGAAACATGTGAACGGATGTCCGGAAAACTGATAAATATGGCAGATGCGGCCTACTCTTTTCAAATAACGCCGCGTATTCCGGCAGCGGTGCTGTTCTGGAACGGAGACGATGAATTTCAGCCTGAATCAAAAATTCTGTTTGACAAAACCATAACTGAACATCTTACTCCTGATATAATATTCTGCCTGGCAGTTGAAATTTGTCAAAGAATAAGCGGGGATATAGAATAATCATTTATAATATCATGGAACAGGCGCAAAACATCCGGAAACGAATACTGCGGTTCGCTGTCATCGCAATAGCGCTTTTGCTGGCAGTTATTGCCGCTGGTGCTGATGTTCCCTTTCTTTCCGGGCGCGTGACTGACAATGCTGAAATCCTAACCGAGGGCATGCGCAGGATGCTGACAGAACGCCTCAAGTCCCATGAAGAAAGTACCGGCAACCAGATCGCCATACTTACCATTTCCTCACTTGGTGGCGAGAATATCGAGGAATATGCCGACTCGGTATTCGGGGCCTGGAAACTTGGTCAGAAAAGTAAAGACAACGGTGTTCTTGTTATCGTGGTACCCAACGACAGGAGCATGCGCATTGAAGTTGGTTACGGTCTCGAAAGCACGTTAACCGACCTTATGGCAGGCCGTATCATACGAAATCTAATGGCACCCCGGTTCAAGGAAGGTGACTTTGACGGTGGTATAGAGGCTGCAGTAAAAGCGATCATCGGGACGATTGAGGGCAGCGAAGTGCCGGAGAGCCTCAACGCTGCGGATTCAAAGTCGAACGCATCATCCGGTTTTAACATCGATGAGCCCGATCTCCCGATAATTCAGCGCATCCTCTTCGGAGCTTTTATCTTTGGCATCATCGGACTATTTACGGTGATCGGCGTCCTTACACCCGGAGTCGGATGGTTTCTTTACTTCTTTCTCATTCCCTTCTGGGCGATGTTTCCAATCATCGTTGTCGGAACCAGGGGCGCGCTATACCTGCTCACAACCTATGTGATATGTTTCCCGATAGCAAAGATTCTGATCAGGAAAACCGAATGGTACGAAAAGGCAAATAACTCTCTCCGCACCAGAGGGCAGGCTTCCATCGGCGGGTTCACGGTCACATCCGGTGGTTCGGGAAGTTCCTGGAGCTCGGGCGGTTCTGGCGGTTCAGGCTTTTCCGGAGGAGGCGGCTCCTCGGGGGGCGGGGGGGCTTCTGGAAGCTGGTAGAAAAAACAAAACATCATATTTAATATAAAAAAGGAGGTACTAATGATACTTATAACACGTTCAGACTTTGACGGTTTAGGATGCGCCGCGCTTCTTAAGGAGATAGGCCTTATCAGTGACATAAGATTTGTTCATCCAAAAGATGTTCAGGATGGAAAGATAGAAGTAGATGAGAACTGCATTCTCGCCAATATCCCTTATGTCAAGGGTTGCGGCCTCTGGTTTGATCACCATTCAAGTGAAGTGGAAAGACTTGTTTACGGCAAATTCAAAGGGGTAACCGACTCTTCCGCTTTAAGTGCCGCAAGAGTTATTTATGACTATTACGGGGGAGATCAAAAATTTAAAAACCCATATTTAAAAGAGCTTGTTGAGGCGGTTGATAAGGCTGATTCAGGCAATTTCACTCCTGATGAAATACTAAATCCCGAGGGATGGGTTCTGCTCTCTTTTATCATGGATCCACGAACTGGTTTAGGCAGATACAAGGATTATAGAATCAGCAATTATCAACTGATGATGGATATGATCGATTATTGCAGATTTAAAAAAGCCGATGAAATACTGGAAATTGAGGACATCAAAGAAAGAATAAAGCGTTATTTTGAACAGGATGCCCTCTTTAAGGAGATGGTAAAATCCAACACGATTATAAGAGGAAACGTAATTGTATTAGATTTAAGGAACCAGAACGAAATATATACAGGGAACCGTTTTGTTCTTTACAGTCTTTATCCGAAACAGAATATTTCCATACAGGTTCTTTGGGGTTTTCAGAAACAGAATATTGTTATGACCTGCGGTTATAGCATTTTAAACAGAACTTCAAATGTTGATATTGGCGCTCTGATGTTAAAATACGGCGGCGGTGGTCATAAAAAAGTAGGTACATGCCAGGTTCCGGCTGAAGAAGCAGATATAATTCTGGAAGATCTTATTAATCAGATGCAGGAAAACTGATATGGCTTACTAACAATTTTCTGGAAAAGGACATACTTATGACAAATAACGTGCTGATAGTTCTGTCATGTGGAACTGATAACCCCAATCGCACAACCCGCGCTCTTTTTTTTGCCATGGTGGCTCATAAAGAAGGAAAAAAATCGGCGGTTTTTCTCCTTGATGAAGGGGTTTATATTGCCAGGAAAGGTATGATAACCAACGTGAGAGCAGCAACGGGAGATAGCGCTGATGATCATATCGCTTATCTTCAGGAATATGGTGTTCCGATCTATGTATGTACTCCTTGCGCAAAATCAAGGCAAATATCGGAATCTGATCTCATCGACGGGGCAAGAATGGCATCAGGAATGGAATTAATCCAGATGGCCTGCGAAAGCGCTGTAATAAGCCTCTAAGAAAGATCAATGCAGATGGATGTTCTCGCGGAATACGGTTATATTGGCCTGTTTATCGCTTCATTCTTAGCCGCAACAATACTTCCTTTCAGTTCCGAGGTTGTGTTAATTTTTTTATTGTTGAACAACCATGACCCGTTTTTGTCGATTACAGTGGCGACTGCCGGAAATGTATTGGGTTCGGTTGTAAATTACGCATTAGGATTCCGGGGAAGTTTTCTGATAATGGAAAAGCTGTTAAGATTATCTCAACAGGAGATTGCCCGGTATGAACAGCGATTTAAAAAATACGGGGTTTTCAGCCTGCTGTTCGCCTGGGTCCCGATTATTGGTGATCCTTTAACTGTTGCGGCAGGCGTTTTAAAGACCAATATTTATCTGTTTTTGAGCCTGGTAACCGCCGGCAAATTATTCAGGTATATAATGATCGGCATCTCAGTATCGTGATTGCAGGTTTACAAATCGACATGTCGCCATATCATCAGTCGGTTTGTGTGATTTTGGAAAGGATTTCATCTTGAAACAGTCGGTCCGATTCCATGGCAACGCGCTGGTGAATGTCCCTGTAGTTTTCCAGCAGAATTTTTGCAAAAGGAGTCAACTGAGAGCCGCCGCCTGAAGCACCGCCGATATTCCGGGTCAAAAGCTGCCTGCCTATCCTGTTTTCCGTAGCCGTTATTCTTCCCCATAAGGCCCGGTAGCTCATTTTCAGCTCTTTTGCAGCCGCCTGAATCGATCCTTGGCGTTCAATGGCTTCCAGCATTTTGAGACGCCCCATGCCAAAAATAACCCCTCCCGAACCGTCTTCAAACCATACTTTCGAGCGGATATACAATGGAACTTTTTTAGATCGTGTCATGACAGCCTGATAAATTCCTTGCCTGAAGATCAATGATCGGCCTATTTTACGGCAACCACATATTGTAGTGCAATAGCGGTTTAAGAGGTATTTTCACGGTAAAACTATGAGCTCCGGAAATAGCCTTGACTCCGCTATTTGCTTAATAACTCAATCCAACTGAATGAAACAAGAAAAATCTCCGGAGCGTTATATTTTTATTGACATAACGGAATGCCTTTGGTTAATAGCACTCAAGCGCTATGTGTTTATTGGCATAACAAGACTGTTTACCCAACCCGGATAAACTGTGCGGGACTCAGTCGTCCAGGCGTTATCTGTAGAGATAGCAATAATAGATGGGGTGTTTTGGCTTATGGGGCTCGCAGTGGCCAGTGATGTAAAAGCTTCCGGAAGTCCTGAAAAAATACATGAAATAGTCCGCTGCCCCCACCTGTAAAGGTGGGGGCAAGAGAAGCAAGCCGTGCAAAAGAGGGCATTATGCAAAGGTCCCGCACGATATCTGCATTATCTCAGATTGCCAGGAGAATTTTTCTATTTCTGTTTCCACACAGGACTTCGTTTTCCCAGGAATGCGCTTATTCCCTCATTAGCATCTTCCGTAGAGCACAGACGGGCAAAAGCTTCGTTCATATATTCGAAAGATTTATAATAATCCAGATCCGCTGCCGCATAGAATGCCTTTTTGGCGATCTGCAGCGCCAGGGGACTCTTTTGCGCCAGAATCGCAGCCCAGTTACGGGTTTCCTTGTCTAAATCCGCTTCGGGTATGACACGGTTGATAAGTCCCATCTTTAATGCTTCATTTGCCGTGATCAGATCCCCGTAAAATAACAGTTCGAGGGCTCTCTTTCTACCCACGGACCGGGTGACCGGGATTACCGGCCCAATGCAGTTTAGCCCTACGTTGATTGCGGTCAGACCCAGACGTGCTTTTTCACCGGCGATCGCGAGATCAGCAGCTGCCACCAGGCCTGCTCCGTTTGCCGCAGCAACTCCATGTACCTGAGCAATAACAGGCTTGCTCAAACGGCTGATTGTAATCAGCGGGTTTTCCATGCATTCTATCCAGTTCCGGTACTCTGTAACGCTTTTATTTGAGAAATCGCTTATATCGATACCGGCGCAAAATGCCTTGCCTGATCCTTTCAGGATAATTACTCGCGCCTTTTCTTCCGCGTCAAGTTCCCAAAGAGCCTGGTTGAGTTCCTTTGCAAGAGGAATGTTGAACGTGTTGAGACTGCCCGGACGATTAAGCGTTATTTCAGCTACAAAATCTTCCCCGATTTCAACGATAATGTTCTCGTAACTCATGGTATAGCTCCTTTTTTTTATATTAGAGTACCTGTTTCAGTAAAATTACCATAAATATCCGACAGTTGCATTTTACACGCCATGGGTGCCGCGGGTAAACAATAATCAAAAGCAAAGTGTCCTGTTTTTACGCTAACCAGTTTTTTCTCTATATCTTCCCAGGCTTCACCGGTCAATGGCTAATAATCTGCCATGTCGCGTTTCTTATGCAGTTAAATTATTGATGCTGGAACAGATTGATCCAGCCTTTAAGATCGAAAAAAATCACTCATTGATATTACAATGGAAAACAGGTAGAAATAACAGGGAAATTCAAATCTTTTTTATTAATCACCTGCCGGAGAAGGAGGCGAAAGAAAAATGGAGGAGCAGATAATATACAGGCCAATAGGTATTATTCACACTCCCTTTACAGAAGCAAAAAAAATGCCGATTCAGCCCGCTGCTGCAAAGGGCATTGAAGGAACCATTGATATTAATCCTGAATTTGAAAACGGGCTTAAGGATCTCGATGGGTTTTCACACATTATTTTGCTTTATCATTTACATCTTTCAAGGGGTTTTTCCCTCGAGGTTATCCCGTTTCTGGACGATAAACCGAGGGGCGTCTTTTCCACAAGGGCCCCAAGGCGCCCCAATCCTATAGGACTTTCGATCGTACGGCTTGTTGATATTGAAGAAAACAGACTTTACATTAAGAACGTGGATGTTGTGGATGGAACTCCCCTGCTTGATATAAAGCCCTATGTCCCGGAATTTGATCATCAGAAAGCTGAAAAGATCGGGTGGCTATCCGACAAGATTGACAGGATGCGGGAGACAAAATCGGATGAAAGGTTTAAATAACCCGGGAAGATGCATTACGAAAATGTTGAACCCGTTATGCCAGTCCCTCCAAGAGTGACAGCTGGGAATGAGGGTGTTGACAATGCTTACGCATATAACTATAATCAGCCAGAATAAAAATTCATTAATAGAAAGGATATAAGAGATGGCAGAAGGTATAATGGAAATCAGTGACAGCAGTTTTGATTCGGAGGTTATTCAATCGGAAAAACCGGTTCTGGTTGATTTCTGGGCACCATGGTGCGGCCCATGCAAGGCTATCGGACCTATAATCGAAGAGCTTGCAGGAGAGTTCAGTGACAAGATAAAGTTCGCGAAATGCAATGTAGATGACAACCCTGTTTCACCGGGAAAATTCGGGATAAAAGCCATTCCTACACTTATTTTCTTCAAGCAGGGAAAGGTCGTTGATCAAATTACCGGCATGGTTGCAAAATCCAAACTCCAGCAAACAATAAACAGCGTACTGTAACAGAAGCCTGCAATGGAAAAAGCTGATTACGATCTCATAATAATCGGGGGAGGACCTGCCGGGCTTACAGCCGGAATTTATGCTGTCAGGGCAAGATTAAATGTTATTCTTTATGAAAAGCTTGTGCCTGGCGGCCAGATAATCGTTACCGACTGGGTCGAAAATTATCCCGGCTTTCCTGAAGGGATAAGCGGAATGGATCTCGTTGAGAAGATTGTGGAACAGGCTAAACGGCTGGGCCTCAAAATAGAAAACAACGAGGTAATTTCCCTTGATGTGTCAGGACAGCTCAAGAGAGTCATTTTCCCCGACAAAACAGTTACAGCCCATGCCATCATAATTGCAACAGGCGCACACCCAAAAAAACTTGGTGTTGAAGGAGAGGATGCTTTTATAGGAAAAGGAATCTCTTTCTGCGCCACCTGCGACGGACCATTCTATAAAAACAAAGTGGTTGCGGCTGTTGGCGGCGGTGATACTGCTGTTCAGGAAGGCATTTTCCTTACAAGGTTTGCAAAAAAAGTCTATCTTATTCACAGAAGGGATCAGCTTAGAGCAACAAAAATTTTGCAGGAACGCGCCTTTGCAAACAATAAAATAGACTTTGTCTGGAATTCGGTTGTAACCAGCATTGAAGGGTCTGACGGCCTGGAAAAATTAACCGTAAAAAATGTTAAAACAGGGGAAACAAAAGAGATTCCTGTTGACGGTTGCTTTGTCTGGGTAGGAATTCTTCCCAACAGCGGTTTTATTCCAGATACAATTAAGACGGATGAATATGGATTTGTAATTACTAACCATAAAATGGAAACCTCGGTTTCCGGTATCTTTTCTGCCGGCGACGGGAGGAGCACTCCTTTGCGCCAGATTGCAACAGCGGTCGGAGATGCCGCAATTGCCGCTTTTTCTGCGGAACACTATATTGAAAGTTTAAAAAATTGAAGAATAGATTATTTCATTTAATTCTGATAGTTATTATCATACTGTTCACGTGCTCCGGCTGCGCGTTATTTAACGCGTTATTTCAGATCAAAGAGGAAAAATTTGCCCAGGAGCTTGCAAGCGACGGGATGGAAGCCTATCAGGACGGTAAATACAAGGATGCAATTGAATCCTTTGAGAGAATTAAAGACTGGTATCCTTTCAGCAAATACGCAATTCTGGCGGAACTCAAAATTGCGGATTCACATTACAAATTAAAGGAATATGAAGAGGCAGTTTCTGCGTACGAGCAATTTGAAAATCTTCATCCCCAGAATGATGCAATCCCTTATGTAATTTTTCAGAAAGGATTATGCTATTTCGAGCAGGTTGATACATCTGACAGAGATCAGAACAGGGCTCGCAAGGCGCTTGAGGCATTCAATCGTTTGATTAAGCAGTTTCCGAATAACACATATTCCGCCAAAGCCAGAGAATATATTGGCATATGCTATAAAAGCCTTGCCGAATCAGAATTTGAAACAGGCATTTTTTATTATAAGTCAAAGCATTACAAGGCTGCTTTGGAACGTTTCAAGTCTATTATAATAAATTATCCGGATGTTGGAGTTCATCAGAAAGCTCTTGAGTATATTGCCCTTTGTGAAACTTCACTCTCAAAGCAAAAATAAAAAAGTGCTTTACACGAATCAGGTTTTAGTGTATCAGCGCACATTCTGTTTGGAAACAGGATAAAACTATTACGATGTTATAAGGAGAAATTAGATGTCCAAAATGTGTGCGATATGCGGGAAAAAACCTATGGTTGGCTGCAACGTAAGCCATGCTCATAATGTAACAAAACGCAGATTTAACCCTAATCTTCAAAATGTCAGAGCGCTTCACAAGGGAAAAATCCAAAAGATAACTGTGTGTACCGGTTGCATAAAATCCGGCCTTGTGGTCAAAGCGCCTTAATTTTCAACCACCGAATTTCATTCGTCTAATCGCTTTGCTTCCACAACGAGCTTTACCTTCTTCAGATCCGATAAGACCTTTTTCAAATGGTCGGTATCTTTAACGGTAAGGGTAAAAAAACTATCGACAACCTTGTTTTCATTTGTCACAGTATTGGCGCCGATAATATTGGCGCCATTTTTACTGATATTGGAAGCTATATCTGCCAGCAAGCCAACCCTGTCATGGGCTGTGACATTTATCTTAACCTGATATAAATCGGTTGAAGTCACATTCCACTCGACATCTATCTGTCTTTCAGGATTCATTTTAAGGGCATTCACACAATTTGTCCGGTGAACAGTAACTCCATAGCCCTGTGTAATATACCCCGTAATCGGATCACCAGGAACCGGCTGGCAGCACTTTCCGAATTTTAGCAGTATGTCGTCTATTCCCTTGACAATAACTCCGGATGTTGTTTTTTTCTTTCTGACACGTCCTATCAATTTATCTAATATCGATTCATCTTCTTCTGTCTTTGTCTTGGGAACAATCTTTCTTACTATCTGCATAGGGGTAGTTTTGCCATAACCAACGCTTGCAATCATATCTTCAACAGTTTTAAAACCAAGCTGATCAATGATTTTATCTATATCACCGGACTTTAGAAGAGCCGAAAAATTAAGCTGTTCCTTGCGGAAGGTCTTCTCGCACATCTCGCGCCCCAGAGTAATGCTGCGATCTTTTTCCTGTGCCTTGATCCATTGTCTTATCCTTGACCGGGCTTTTACCGTCTTAACAAACTTAAGCCAGTCCTTGCTCGGATGGTGGCCCTTTGTGGTTATTATTTCAACTATGTTTCCTGTCAGCAGTTCGTAATTTAAAGGAACCATGCGACCGTTTACTTTTGCGCCGGTACACTGATTTCCGACTTCCGTATGTATAAAATAAGCAAAATCAACCGGCGTTGCCCCTTTGGGAAGAGATTTGATAGCCCCTTTCGGAGTAAATACATATACCTCATCCGGGTATAGATCTATACGCACATTTTCAAGGAATTCAACAGGATCCTTGAAGTCTTCCTGGTTTTCAACCAGGTTTTGTATCCAGGAAAATTTTTTGCTTATATTGTCATCTATATTCTTTCCCTCTTTGTAACTCCAGTGAGCAGCAATTCCTGATTTTGCAACCGTATCCATATCCCATGTCCGGATTTGTATTTCAATCCGCTCGCCTATGGGACCGACAACTGTCGTATGCAAGGACTGATACATATTCGGTTTCGGGAATCCGATATAATCCTTGAACTTATGGGCAATGGGTTTCCAGAGTGAATGCACAAGCCCGAGGGCTTCGTAGCACTGAGGAACCGTATTGAGTACGATTCTGAATGCGATGATATCGTAAACCTGGTCAAAGGCAAGGTTCTGCTTGAGCATTTTCTGATATATGCTGTAGTAATATTTATATCTGCCCATAACATCGCACTTGAGGTTATTTTCATCCATCTTCTTCTTGATATAGTCCTTTACTGTTCCAACATATTTTTCCCGTTCCTCCCTGTCTTTACTGACCAGATTTTTGATGTTTGAATATTCGTCCGGTTGAATATGCATGAATGCCGTATTTTCCAGCTCATGCTTTATCCAGTAGATACCAAGGCGGGCGGCAATAGGAGCATATATATCCATTGTTTCCTGGGCAATTTTTATTCTTTTTTCTTCGCTTTGGAACTGGAGTGTTCTCATGTTGTGAAGTCTGTCCGCGAGCTTGATCAGGATAACCCTGATATCATCCGCCATTGCGAGGAACATTTTTCTTATACTTTCTGCCTGGCGTGCTTCCTGGGAGCCGTCGAAAGGTAGCTTGCCGAGCTTTGTTACCCCGGATACAATATGCAATATTTCCTGTCCGAACAGCGCTTTTATCTCTTCGGGAGTTGCGCGGGTATCTTCTATAACATCGTGCAGCAGCCCGGCAGCAACGCTCACGGCATCAAGTTTCATATCCGCAAGTATGCCGGCAACCTCAAGAGGATGGGAAAGGTATGGCTCGCCCGACAACCGGGTCTGTCCTTCATGAACCCTTGCCGAATAGATATAGGCACGGTCTATGATACCATGATCCGCATCCGGATTGTTTGCCGTAATCTTGTCAATTATATCCGTGATCCTGATCATCTATACATCCATTTTTTGCGAGAGCATCAATTCTGATGTATTCATAGAAAGTATAAAAATCGAGTCACTCCCGTGAAAACGGGAGTCCAGAACTATTTAGTGTTCATCCGGAAACAAAATTTAGACACATTTAAGTTTCCAATTCGGAAATAGGCAATTTTGGGCAAGCTCAAGGAAATCAAGGGATTGCGCGGAGACATACGTTTTGTATGTCGCACAAGAAATCCCGCAGATTGACACAGAGATCGCACAAAAGGGCCATTTCCGGATGGAAACTAATATGCTTTGGCGAATATTACCCGCCCGCCGCTCGGCCCGCCGCAACAAACACATTCCCCCTTTTCTTTTTCCTGCGCAAGAGGAATGCATCTTATGGTAACACTTAAGTCTTCTTTTATTTTTGCTTCGCACTCGCCTGCCCCGCACCAGTGAGAAAGAGCAAAGCCCCCGTGGATTTCAGGCTGCTCCTTATTAAGCGGGGTAAAAAATTCATAAAAAGCCTTTCCCCCGTCTACCGGCAAAGTATTTTTCTCTTTGAACGAGAGGGCCTTTTCATAAAGATTATTTTGAATTTCATCTAAAATGCCTGCGATCTCTTTTACAAACATATCCCGTTTCATGGAGATTTTTTCCCTGTGCGGCTTATCCCTTCTTGCAACATAAACGGAATCCTGGGACATGTCTCTCGGTCCTATCTCAACCCTTAAGGGAATGCCTTTTTTGATCCAATCCCATCCCCTGGCGCCTCCTGTATCCCTGTCGTCGATTTCAAATCGTATCTTCCGGTTGCAGTAAAAAACACCCTTCAGTTCCGCGGTAATTTTTTGTACATATTCCATAACCTTCAATCTGTCATCCGGTGTTCTGTATATCGGAATGAAAACAACCTGAGACGACGCAACTCTCGGAGGCAGAATTACCCCATCATCATCCCCGTGCATCATTATGATTCCGCCGATCATCCGGGTTGAAGCTCCCCATGATACCGTCCATGCATACTCTTCTTTCTCTTCAAAGGACTGGAACTTTATCTCGGAAGCTTTTGCGAAGTTTTGCCCTAGAAAATGCGAAGTTCCGGCCTGAAGAGCCTTTCTGTCCTGCATCATCGCTTCTATGCAGAAGGTTTCAACCGCTCCGGGAAATCTTTCGGCAGCCGTTTTTCTTCCCTTTGTAACAGGCAGAGCCAGGTATTCTTCGGCAAGCCTGGCATAAATATCCAGCATCAGCAGTGTTCGCTCCATAGCCTCTTTCTCCGTCGCATGGGCGGAATGGCCTTCCTGCCATAGAAACTCGCTTGTCCTAAGGAAAATCCTGGTCCTCATCTCCCATCTTACCACATTTACCCACTGGTTTATAAGAAGAGGAAGATCCCTGTAGCTGCTCACCCATTTTGAAAAGGCGTCTCCAATGATGGTCTCGGAAGTTGGCCGCACAACCAGCGGTTCAGTTAACGGCCCTGCAGGCACAAGCCTCCCGTCCGCGTTTTTTTCCAGCCTGTGATGGGTTACTACAGCACACTCTTTTGCAAACCCCTCGACGTGACTGGCCTCTTTTTCAAGAAAGCCAAGAGGAATGAAGAGAGGGAAATAGGCATTTTTGACGCCTGTTTCCTTAAACATATCATCAAGTTCACGCACTATATTTTCCCACAGGGAATATCCCCACGGTTTTATAACCATGCATCCTCTAACAGGTGATCTTTCGGCCATATCTGAGGCTTTAACCACCTGCTGGTACCACTCTGAATAATCTTCTTCTCTCGTCGGAGATATTGCGCTTTTTTCCACTTTTGCCATGTTACCCTTTCAACAATTTCATTTAGTTATTAATAAGTTATTCTTTCTCCTTGGGAATATTTTCTGATAATTTTGCAACTTCTTCAAGAAGAACATCCACAAGCATCTCCTGGGGAAACTTCTTTACAACTTTCCCCTTTTTGAAAAGTATGCCAGTGCCATCTCCCCCTGCAACACCGATATCAGCCTCTTTAGCCTCACCAGGCCCGTTAACAACACATCCCATAACTGCCAGCTTAACATAGACAGGGTTCTTCAAAAGGGCTTTTTCGACACGCTCAACAATATCAAAAAGGTTTATGTTGCACCGGCCGCATGTGGGGCAGGATATAATTTCGGGGCCGCGCTTTCTTATATCAAGAGCCTTTAATATCTCATACCCCGCCCGGACTTCTTCAACCGGATCTCTTGTTAACGATACACGAATCGTATCGCCGATACCTTCTGCAAGAAGCATCCCGATTCCAAGAGCCGATTTGACAATTCCCGGGAAAAGGGCGCCTGCTTCTGTGACCCCGACATGCAGGGGAAGATCGGTTTTTCGGGAAAGAAGCCTGTAAGCTTCAACTGTCCTGAACACGTCCGATGCTTTTATTGATATCTTCATCTCATGAAAATCAAGAGATCTCAATTGCTCAACATGCCGTACAGCGCTTTCAACCATTGCCTCGGGAGCGGCGCCATTATACTTTTTCAGAAGAGCCTTTTCAAGAGAGCCGGAATTAACCCCTATTCTAATCGGTATGTTAAAATCTTTTGCACAGTCAACAACCTTTTTTATTTTTGCTGCTGCGCCTATGTTCCCGGGATTTATTCTCAGGCCGTCAGCGCCTGCCTTCGCTGAAGCAATTGCAAGACGGTAATCAAAATGTATGTCGGCTATGATAGGAATTGAAATTTGCTTCTTTATCATTGAAATTGCGCGGGCAGACTCCATATCCGGTACGGCAACTCTAACTATTTCACAACCTGCCTCTTCAAGCTGCCTGATCTGCGCAACTGTTGCTTCAATATCGCAGGTAAAAGTATTCGTCATGGACTGCACCGAGACCGGGGCATTCCCGCCAACCTTAACACCGCCGACAGATATCTGCCGGGTTTTTTTTCTCTGAATTGAAAACGGCATAAAACGTTACCGGAATAGAGTTTTTGAGCATTTTTTTACTTAATGGATTATCTTTTACTATCAGACAGTTTGTTCATATTCAAGTTAATTTACGGATTAGTGGATCGGTGTCAGGGTCCGGGTTACTCCGGGGCAGATATTGAGCGATACCTTGGTGTTACAAACTCTTGCGTGACGCGGTTGATATCAGCAGATGGAAAACAGGATACAGATGACATCCTCTATTCTCTCTCCAAGCCACTTTTTTTACGCCGCATGCTGTATCGACGCAACGGCTCGTTTTTCGAGAATTTGAGTCAAACCTCGTCTGAATGGAAACAGGAACAGGCTGAATCGGCAATGAACAGAAAACCTCCGGAGGATATAAAGAGGATATAAATCAGATATTGAACAACTTAATTTAAATAATAATATCAAATAGATTTATGAATTAAATTAGAATTTGACATTGACACTCTCAGGAATTTACTGATATTGAGAGGAAACTATTCAACATATCGTTGGGAGGAAGATAGAATTGAGTTCGAATTTGACAGTCATTCGTTCAAAGCGCACGGCCATGATCCATCCATCGTTGATGTCATTATTTGCTGGAAACACAATTGGAGGGAATGCCCCATAAAAAAGAAGAAAATCCCAACAAGGCAAATGCAGCCGCCAAAAAGCGGCGCGCCTGATTTGCAACGTGATACTGTAAATAAAAATTTGAACCAAAATTTATAAACCCATATGCAACAGCGTCGAGCCTATCCTCTGTCACAATTACTGACGATCATAATCACAAATATGATCCCGCTCTATAACGTCCTGTATCATGGATGGAGCAGTTTCAAACTAATTCTTCTGTTTATCGCTGAGGGCGCAATCGTTGTCCTGATGGATTCGATCAAGCACTTCTTCATTCCGAAAAATATGCAAAAGGGTGTTCTCGTTTTTGAGTTTGTTTTTCTCTTTTTCTTCGGTTTTTTTGCCATCTTGATCTATGGTCGGGATGTGAACAGTTCGGATCTGCTGGAAACGATCCAATCTTCCTTTCAGGCCGTAAAGGATATTCAGTTCTGGCCGGTTGTCAGTATTTTCGTGATGCGGCTGTCTCGCACGATACAGGAGCTGATGGCTTCAGGTGTCTTAGGCGGTGGCAAACGACAACCGCTCTTCTATAGCGGGGACGGATGGGTGCTTCTGCTTTTTTTTCTTGTCATGATTGCGCCGTTCATTGCCGACAAAAGTCCCAACCCCATGACCGGCCTGATAGCCGTCATCGTGCTCAAAACGCTGGGTGAGGTCTTTATGCTCCGGGCACAACGGATAACCAAATGACATTTGACGAAGTTTGGGGTCAGACTTGTCTATAGAGGGTCAATCAGGGGCGTTGTTGAACCGAATTATAATTTTTCAAGATCGCCATTTGCCCTCTCCTGGTCGAAGGGATCACCAAGATCCACCGGATCTTCCATCGTCTGGAGCACATACATCGGAAAGCGGCCGAAGTTCTTGGCGAGGGGCATTTCTCCGACGTACTCACAGAGGCAGTCCTTCAGGTCCATGGCCGCTGAGAGGGCGGCAAATGCCTGACTGACATAGATTTTGCCTGGCGGCGTGATGGGCTCGATTCGGGCGGTGTTGTTGACATGGGTGCCAAAGCAGTTCCGGTGCCCCGTTACAGGATCCCGTCCGATATATACCGGACCTGTATGGAGGGCCACGCGAAGATTCAGATCCGGGGGCAGATCAAGGCTGGCCCAATCGGTGTGGCCGACTTGTTTCACCAGCGCCCTGCTAAAGCAGATCGCATCCTGGGCTTTCCGGAAGACCATGAAAAGGCCGTCGCCCCAGGTGTTCTTTATGGCTGGACGGACCTTGAGCTCTGCTTCCAATGCTCCAATCGCCCCAAGGAAATAGGAGACGAAAGAGGGCACTTGGCGCTCCTTGATCTGACTGAAATGCACGACGTCTGCAAAGAGCATGACCATAACCTGGGATTTGAGACCGTCGCGGAGAGCAGGCGCACTCCGGGCGGGGCGGCGATGCTCCAGCTTATTGATGATCACGGACTCCATTTCACGGAGATCGATGATTTCCGGCGAGTGGCCGAGCTTCTTCCACTTGGACAGGATCGTTGAAATGCTGCCCGTGGCCTCACTGGCCTGGCCGTCCCAAACGACGAGGGTCTTCAGTTCGCAGCGCAGCTGGCGAGCCCGGATCAAGCCCAGTCCGAGTAGGATCTGATTGGCATAGGAGAAGACCACGCTGCCCTCATCCAGGCGCTGGGGGCTGGCCAGAATTACCCTCCGGGCTTTTTCGAGCACGTTGTCAAAACGGCTTGTCCAATCCATGTCCTCACGGATGGCCACACTATCAGCCAGGAACTCATCCCGGCCATACGGCAGTAACACGTGGCTTTCACCACCCATTGCTTGCACCGCCTCGTGAAAAAGGATGGGAGCTCCACAGGCGGCAGTGGCAAAGCCCGCCTCGACATGAAGGCTGGAAAGGCGTTTACGGATGATTCGGGCAACGGTTTCGGCAAGGGCGGGCGGGAAACGTGGTGTCTTGCGATCCGGAAAGTCGATCATATGGCCCGCGAACACTATCACCCTGGGAGCGGGAAGAACAGATTCAAGGGTGGTGACATCCTGATGGAGCAGTTCGAGGATGCTTCGGTTCAAATAACGGACTTCTGCAACGTCGCTGATCCTCTCTCGCCCTATTTCCGCTATTTCCCGGCAGTAGCCGAATCCCTCGCTGAAGCGGAGCTGGAGCATTGCCGTGATACCAAGGATCGCCAAATACCAGAAAGGATCTGTGCCATCCGCCCGTGCCCGTTGCAGGAGGTCCCGGGCTCCCATTTCTATCTGGGTCGCCATCTCAGATGCGGTATCGACAAAGCCCAACTCCAGGGCCAGCCATGCCGCGTGGATGCCGCTCCATACGCCCCGGCTGCTGCGATAGGCCTCTTCGTAGAGCTGGAAGGCGCGCAGAAGACACTTCCGGAGCATTCCCGGATCCTTTGCTCGCTCGCCGTAGTCCCGGTACGCTCTGGCTAAAGGCGCAAGGGTTCCCTGGTCCCGATTGCCTTCCCGCAGAAGCTGGGTAAGCACCGTCAGGGCTTCTCCAGGAGCGCCGGTGCGGATAAGGGTTAGGGCCTGGAGCTGGCGCAGCTGCACATCTTCCGGAAAATCCAGTCGGGCCCGTTTAACCAGGTCGTACGCGAAGATGGGCTCGCCCTGTTTCAGCAAGTTTTCGATATCCAGGCGCGTCTGCAAAAGATCTCTTTCCGGAGTGCGTGGCAGCTCAATGTTGATACCTGCTTCCAGCAGGACTTCCAGATTCTCCCGTGCCGCGGCCAGTGCGTGAGTCCTCTGCTCATTGGTGAGAGCATCAAAACCAAGACCCTGGCGACGGATCTGCCACAGTTCATCGGGGTATTGTCGTACGAGATCACGATGCACCTGACCGGCCAGAACTTCAAGAAGCTCCTGATAGCGGGAAGGGTTCAAGAATTCGGATGTCATGAGATAGATAACTTCCTTTTGGAGTGAAAACCCGTCAATATTGTTGCCTCGTGAGAGAGGCAAGTATCCCGAATCATATCGTTGATACCTTTACGCATCTCGCGTTGATAACATATTGTTTCTACACGGCGAGTATAGGTAGGCTGATTTTGCTTGTCAAGGGATATTATGAGAGGTAAATATACAACAAAGCACTGCGGCTTGAAGGGTGAATCATAGAAAAAACAAAATCGAAAGTTGGCGCATAAAGAAAGGCCAACCGGATCTTGTGTTTCGGGGTAATATGAATTATAATCTGCAATTAAAGATGTTGAGGAATAAAAAAGATTATAGTGAAAGATATCACCTGAAACTTAAATTTTTGAGCCATTATATACGGGAGGACACATAGCATGACTGAAAAAAACAACCTGCTTGATAAGGAAATATTGAGCCGTGTTACAGATAACGAACTCTCATGCATATCAGCTTTTGAGATAGCAGGGAAATTTAATATCCCGGCAAAAGATATCGGGGAAGCCGCGGACAGGCTCAAGCTAAAACTCGTTAATTGCCAGCTGGGATTATTCGGTTACAAACCGAATAAGAAAATCGTAAAAGCCCGGGAGGCTGTTTCTGAAGAACTAAAAGCTGCCATAAACAAATCCCTTACCGGCGGAAAACTCTCCTGCATCAAATCATGGGGAATTGCAGCCGATTTGAAGATATCAAGATTTTCGGTAAGTTGCTCATGTGAAGCACTGGGAATAAAAATCAACGAATGTCAGCTTGGAGCTTTTTAACTGAACTCCACAAGGGAATCATCCATATCCTGCAAAAGGATTATACTTTTTCTCAGCGCCGATGGTTGTTTCAGGGCCGTGTCCGGTAAAAACCCTCACATCATCTCCAAGCACAAACAGCTTCTTCCGTATGCTTGAAATAAGAGTATCAAAATCACCACCCGGAAAATCGGTGCGCCCTATGGAACCGGCAAACAGTGTATCCCCGACAAAAACGAATCCGTCCGAATAAAGAGATATGCCTCCAGGGGAGTGCCCCGGTGTATGTATAACTTTCAGAGTAATATCGCCGAATTTTAGTTCGTCGCCATCTTTTAACATGAGGTCCGGAGGAGGAGAATCTTCGCCATTCATACCCCATGCGGATGCACTCTGTGAAATATAACCAAGCATTGGAGCATCAAGACTGTGTATCAGGATATCCGCGCCTGTCGCATCCTTCATCCTCTTGTTACCACCGACATGGTCAAAATGCCCGTGAGTGTTTATGATATATTTTACTTTAAGCTTCAGACCGGCAAGCGTCAGCAAAATTTTGTCGGGCTCATCTCCCGGATCAATTACAGCCGCTTCCCTGGTGTTTTCGCATCCTACAATAAAACAGTTTGCCATAATAGGCCCGACCGACAAATTCTTTATTATCAAATCAACCTCCTGGATAGGCTGTAGGCTATCAGGCTATAGGCCGTTAGAGTTTTTCGGTAAGAACCACCCTCCTCAGCTGACAGCCTAAACACCTTCAGTCTACAGTCTTATCAGTTATTTTAATTGTTTCTTTTTCTATTGCATCCCGGATACTGTCAAGTATGCCGTTTATAAATGGCCCCGACTCTTCAGTCCCGTATTTTTTCCCTATATCAATAGCTTCATTTATAGACACTTTAGAAGGAATATCAGCGCACCAGAGAAGTTCGTAAATGGCAATTCTCATGATGTTCCTGTCAACACAGGACATCCGGCTGATTTTCCAGTTGCTTGAAAACTTTTCAATTATGGAATCTATTTCGTTCCCTTCAGATACAACGCCTTTCACGAGCCTGTGAAAGAAAGGAAGGATATCTTCGGCCGGATTGAAATTTATGCAGAAGCTTTTTAAAACTTCTTCAGAATTATCATGGCAGTTATCCATATAGAAAAGAGCCTGCATGGCAAGCTCCCTCGACCTTCGACGACTTCCCATTGTTACGCTTTATCGACTATTTCAACAAGGTTTGCCATTTCAATGGCAGAAATTGCCGCGCTCCAGCCCTTGTTCCCTGCTTTCGTACCGGCGCGCTCAATCGCCTGTTCAATATTATCGGCTGTTATTATTCCGAAGATAACGGGAATCCCGGTTTCCAGGCTTACCATTGCAATCCCTTTCGAAACTTCCGCGCTTACATAATCAAAATGCGGCGTTGCGCCGCGGATGACCGCTCCGAGACATATAACAGCATTATGTCGTTTTTTTCTTGCAATTAACTTTGCGAGCAGCGGAATTTCAAATGAACCCGGCACCTTTACTATTTCGATATCAGCCTCTGCCGCGCCGGAACGCAAAAGGGCGTCAACGGCTCCTCCGACAAGCTTATCGGTTATAAAATCATTAAACCGGCTTGCAATAATTGCAAATTTTTTACCCTCGGCAAGAAGTTTGGCTTCTATAATCTTAGGCATATTTTCCTCCTGTTTTATCGGACTCCTCTGAATGAATAATTATGGCGTTACATCGGCATTAATCAGATGTCCCATTTTTAACCGTTTACACTCCAGATAACCTTTATTATATCTATTTGGCTCAATTTCTATGCCAACCTGTTCTATAAGGCTAAGTCCATATCCTTCAAGCCCGACCATTTTTTTTGGATTGTTGGTAATAAGCCTCATCTTTCTTACACCAAGATCAACCAGAATCTGAGCTCCTATACCATAATTTCTCAAATCCGGTTTAAACCCGAGTTTTTCATTCGCTTCAACAGTATCGTAACCCTGATCCTGGAGAGCATAAGCTTTAATCTTGTTCACCAGACCGATGCCCCGCCCTTCCTGGCGGATATAAAGCAGGACTCCGGCGCCTTCTTTTTGAATCATTTTCATGGACTTTTGTAGCTGATCGCCGCAGTCGCACCGCAGTGAACCGAATATATCACCTGTAAGGCATTCGGAATGAACTCTCACAAGAACAGAACTTTCAGGATCAATTTCTCCTTTTACCATGGCAATGTGAAGAAAGTCATCAACATCGTTTTCATATACTATTGCCCTGAACTCACCGGCATAGGAAGTCGGTATAACAGTTTCTGCTGCCCTCCTTACGAAGCTTTCTGTTCTCATCCTGTATTCGATGAGATCGGCTATGGTGCAAATACCTATCCTGTGCTTTTCGCTGAATTTTTCAAGCGCAGGCATTCTGGCCATCGATCCGTCTTCATCCATGATCTCGCAGATAACTCCGGCAGGCTTCAGACCGGCAAAGCGTGCCAGGTCGACAGAACCTTCAGTCTGGCCGGATCTTACCATGACACCCCCGGTTCTTGCCCTTAAAGGAAAAATATGCCCGGGCCTGACCAGGTCACTAGGTTTTGCATCATCAGCTATTGCAGTAAGAATTGTTGCGGCGCGATCAGCCGCAGAAATTCCGGTTGTAACACCGCATCTTGCCTCTATCGAAACAGTAAAACCCGTCTGGAATAATGAAGTATTATTTTCCACCATTGGAGGAAGATCAAGAGAATCGATTTTCTCACCGGTCATTGAAAGGCAGATAAGACCACGCCCGTGTTTTGCCATGAAATTAATTGCTTCGGGTGTTACTTTGTCGGCTGCCATGGTGAGATCCCCCTCATTTTCCCGGTCTTCATCATCGACCAGAATAACCATGCGCCCTTCTTTTATATCCTTAATAGCTTCTTCAATTGAAATAATCGGCATTTTAAAATAACTATCTCCTGAAAATGAAATTTATATCACAACTCATGCTGCGATTGTTTTTTATATAAAGCCTGTTCTTGCTAAAAACTGCATATCTATAGAGGATGTTGAGGCCTTCTCTTTTTCACCGTTTAAACCTGAGCCAACAAAACGCTCAATATATTTTCCTATTAAATCTGTTTCGATGTTAACAAAAGCTCCTCTTTCCTTAAAACCCATTGTGGTGAGTTTCCCGGTATGAGGAATAATGCTTACTTCAAACCATCCTGCGTCACAGTTATTTACTGTCAGGCTGATCCCGTCAACTGCAACAGAGCCTTTTTTTATTATGTACCGGGAAAGAGATTCCGGAACACCAACAGAAATCAGAACTGCATTGCCGTCCATTTTTTTCCTGGCAATTGTTCCTAATCCGTCTATGTGACCGGAAACAAGATGCCCGTCAAGTCGGTCTGAAAGACGCAGAGCCCGTTCTATATTTACCCTCTCCCCCGTTACTGCATTACCAAGAGTTGTTTTCTCGAGCGTTTCAGGGGATACATCGATCTCAAAACGGCTTCTGTCAATTGCAACAACCGTCAAACATGCCCCGCTTACCGCGATACTGTCTCCTATGCCCGTACCTTCAAGGATAAAATCGGCATCAATGGCAAGCCGCTTCCCCTTCCCTGACGAACGAACCATGGCAATTCTGCCAAGCCCTTCAATTATCCCTGTAAACATATAATTAACTATCCGGTCTCAATCATTTTTTCAAAGCAGGAACTATAAACCAGGAACCAGAAACTTTCTTATTAAATATATCCCTCTACAAGAAAATCAGTCCCGAACCTTTTAATTTCTAGCTCTTTAACCGGAATGCAGCCGCTAATAAGGGCAGGCCCCGGTCCGCTGCAGATGGGAACGCCGTCGCCGCCAAGTATTTTTGGTGCAAAGAAAAAGAATATCTTATCAACTATTCCGGCAGAAAAAGCGGAAGAAATTACACGGCTGCCACCCTCGATAAGAAGGCTTGAAATCCCCATTGAACCGAGAATATCCATAAGAGGCTCAAGATCTATGAGGTTTCCTCTGGTTGGCGATTCAATAACTTTTATTCCTTTTGTTTCCAGCCTTCTTCTT
>JAABQB010000021.1 GCA_011391695.1 Desulfobacteraceae bacterium
GGTATCAGCCTTGTTTTGGTTGATGAACGCAAAGCAAGAAGAATCGCTCGCACTATTTATGGGCTTCATGTTGTCGGTTCGACAAGAGTTCTTGTTGAAGCTAAAAAACGCGGGCTTATAGATAATGTAGGCGCTTCGATACAATCTATGCGGGATGGTGGCTATTGGATAAGTGACTCAATTGTTGAGGCAGCCTTGAAGCAGTCAGAAAAGATCATGTAAATTCTGTAAATCCTGTCAAATGAGTTTTTTTAACCTGAACCCTAACCCCTGAACCCTGTACCCTGATTTAACTATTCACTGTTCACGATTCACTGTCTTTAACGGAGCGGCCTGAAAAGATCGTGTTAATCCTGTCAAAAATACTTAACTTTTGCAAAACTCTTACCTGAAGGAAAACCTTGATAAGTAAAACCTTAATGCGATGGACCGCGTTAACAGCGATGGCCTTGGCGGAATTGACCTGGCTGGCCATCCGGGTCGAAATGCCTCCGACAGGTTTTCTATCCTGCTTTAAAGGTTTCCCTTCCATTTTTGTTACCTCTCTGGCGGTCATCACGGTTTTGGTTTGGGCAAGTTCACGGGGGAAACTGCTTGAGCTTCCGGTCTTTCAGGATTTATCCCATAAACCCTGGTCTATGGTTTTGGCCCATTTGGGCGCCTTCGGCCTTTTCTTTTGGCTTACAATTTTCGTAGCCGAGGGGAATGCAGTCTCCTCACCTTTAGCCATTTATTGGATATTTGCCTGGGCCGCTATCGGTCTGGGTGCAGGTGTTTTCTGGATGCTGGCTGCAATGCCGGCGACGGTTTGGATACGCCTGGCTCGGCAAAACACCTCCCTCGTATGGGCCGGGATCATCATCATTGCGGCTTCCTGGGTCTTGGGCTTCCTCACAAACCGGTCTTGGGCGCCGCTTATTGGGCCGACGTTTCGGGTAGTGGAGTGGCTGCTTTTGGCCTTTGGACAGGAAGTCGTTTCCCAACCGGCAGAATTTCTGCTGGGCACCTCGCAATTTGCTGTGAAAATAGCCCCTGCCTGCGCCGGGTACGAAGGCTTCGGGCTGATATCCGTTTTCGTGGGAAGCTATTTGTGGCTTTTCCGGGGAAGTCTAAAGTTTCCCCAGGCTTTCATACTTCTGCCCTGCGGGGGCTTGGCCATCAGCCTGGTCACTGGTGTGTTTTCCATAGGGTTCGACTGGTTTTATCCGGTTCGCGTGCTTGGAACCGCAGCCGCTATCTGGTTCTTCTGGCGAAGCAGATTGACCCGGAGCCATTTGGCGGGCATCTGGTCCGTCAGTTCCATCCTGATTGGCGTGGCGGTTATGATCTTTGGACATTGGAACTTATGGCAGTAATGGGGTATTTCAATTTCCTGGATTTTCTTGACATCCATGATCGTTCTGCTTATACTTTCTCAGTCAAAATAGATGGTTATAAAAAAACGAACAGACAAAGGGACCAATTGGGGCCGGTATGACAGATTCTGAAATCATTCTCTTCAAAACCTTTGCTGCAAAATATTTTTGGTGGCTGAAGCCGGACGAGGCGCTCAAGCGTCCGGAACGGATTGTCATTCAAGTTATGAACCTCGGGGATTTTGCAGACGTGACTGCAGTTCTGGATGCCGTCGGAGAAGATCAGGCCCGTGAATTCCTTACCCGTGCCGAGGCGGGACAGTTTTCCCCCCGTTCGTGGCACTACTGGCATTATCGATTGGGGCTTGCCGAAGCAGGTGATGTGCCGCCAATGCCCACAAGGAGAGTATGCTGATGAATTCATTTGTACCACAAATGGAGATACTCCCCCTTTCCCAACAAAGAGTCTGGTCCTCGTTGACCCCCGTATGTAAGGCTCGATTCGTGCTTTATGGTGGTACCGCGGTTGCGTTACGCCTTGGTCACCGTCAATCCATTGATTTTGATTTTTTCTCCGACCAGCCGCTTGATAAATCAAGGATCTACAAGATGCTGCCGATACTTGCGGATGCCACTGTCATACAGGATACGACCGATTCACTGGGACTCCTTGTGCCGGTGGATGTTTCGGCTATCACGGAATACGTCAAGCTTTCTTTTTTCGGGAACATTGACAATGGCCGGGTCAGCGAACCGGAGATGACGGCAGACGGGGTCATGGTCGTGGCTTCGCTTCCCGACATGATGGCGCACAAGCTAAAAGTCATTATGCAACGGATTCAGGCAAAGGATTATCGTGATATTGCGGCCATGCTCAAATATGGAATGAGACTTGACGAAGGTATGGCCGGTGCGTGCGCTCTCTTTGGCAAAACGTTTCAGCCAAGCGAGAGCCTCAAGGCTCTGGTTTATTTTGAGGGGGGTGACCTTGACGCCCTTTCCGGCGTTGAGCGGGCGATTCTCGTGTCCGCTGTAAAAAGAGTTAAAAAAATTCCGTTTTGTACAATTCGTTCAAAATTTCTTCTGGAATAATCGGGGACGGCACATTATGTGCGGCGTCATATCCCCCGTTCTTCGACATCTTAGATACCCTGTAGCTCTTGCTGCGGGGTATTTTATTTTGGGCTCTATTTATCTTTTTTACCGGACTTACTTTTCAAAATAAGCAGACCGCCGGCAATAATTGCGAGAGCGCTGGGAGCCAGATTCGGGTCGATCTCTGGAGTGGCTTTATGCCCTCGGCCTCCGCCAACTCCGTCGCCCCAAGAGGGGCCAGCCAATAATGGCGCTGAGCTAAAAGCCAGGATGAAAACGGCCAATAAAAAAATCCGCATAAACTTTCTCATTTCAGATCCTTTCCTGCTCTTCAGTTATCGCTGTTCGATAACGATTTAACTCGAGGTTATCATGTGCCCCTATACTATATTTCAACGCTGCTATGATCCAGGCAATCCTGGAATACAATATATCTTTGGATATATTTTTCTATATCTTCAGGTATAAGAAGGAGAGATGCTGAGGATTAACAGGGTGCTTTGTGGGCTCTTCATATTTGGAGATGATCCTAATCTTTATGGCCAATTTTGAATGCAAAATTTTCCGGGATGCCAAGCTCCGGGGAGAAGGTGGCAAAAACAGCCTGCGAACAATTGATACCTTCGTAAAAAGTCAAAAAATGCCTTTTTACTTGGCGGGAAAGGGCTTCCCCTCTCCCGCCGCTTGAAGTAAATTCAAGCGGTTCCACCCTCACCCCAGGCCGGGGCTTATCTGCCCTCGGCCTGTTGATGGACTTCTTACGAGTCCATCAACAATTATACTTCTCATTAAAATACTTGACGGCTTTTTCAGAATTGTTCATTTGGTTTTGGCCTCCGGCTTATGTCTTATTATAGTAAACGACAAAAACCCCTCACCCTAACCCTCTCCCACAAGGGGAGAGGGAAGAACTGATTTTAACAGTTTGATATTTATAGAATAGCCATTATGAAGTCAAATGAAAACAGGCCTCTCACAGCCATTTCCGCTTTTTGAAGATGCATAGCATGGTTAATCCGAGCGCTGCCATAATGCCCAAAAGGCCAAAATAGCCCCAGGCCCACTTCAATTCAGGCATGTTTTCAAAATTCATACCATATATGCCGGCGATGAAAGTTAGAGGGATGAAAATAGTCCCGATTATGGTAAGCACCTTCATGACCTCGTTCATTCTATTACTGATGCTGGATAGAAACGTGTCGTGCATGCCGCCCATGATATCGCGATAGGTCTCCACTATGTCGATGATTTGGATTGTGTGGTCGTAGAGGTCACGCAAGAATGGCTTGATGGAGTCGTCGATCAGTCGCGATCCGCTTTTTTCAATGGCTGAAATTTCTTCTCGCAGCGGCCAGACGGCTTTTCGCAGAAACACAATCTCTCGTTTCAGTCGATGAAGCTCTTTCATATGGGTCGCATTGGGCGCCGTTAATATCTCGTCATCGATTTGCTCGATGTGATCACCAAGTTTTTCGAGGGCAACGAAATATTCATCCACTACTCCATCCATGATGGTGTATGCCAGATAATCCGCTCCTTCACTGCGGATCATACCCTTGCGAGAACGAATCCGGTCTCTAACAGGATCGAGCATATCGTCGTCGCGCTCTTGAAATGAAATGACATGGTTCTCACCCAGAATAACACTGATATTCTCATTGCCGATAGAATTTGTCTCTTCGTCGTAAACCAGCATCTTAAGGGCAAAAAAGATGTAGTTGTCAAATTCTTCAACCTTGGGGCGTTGACTTGTATTGGAGATGTCTTCCGTGGTTAACGGATGCAGGCCGAATAGATTTGCCAAAGTTTGAATCGCGTTGACGTCATGGATGCCATTGACATTAATCCAGGCGATATTGGAACTTTCCTTCACGCGCACGCAATCGTCCAAGCTGGCAGAATGAATTTCCTCGATGTGCTCACTGGAGTAATTCATAATGCTGATTCTGACCACATCCTGTTTTCGCTCTCCCACAAAAACAGGTGTTCCCGGTGGCAGCCCTGCTTTCTTCCCCCGCCTGAATACCTCGCGACCTTTGCTTCGTTTGATTTTTTTCATGCAATACTCCGATTTTGACTTTGCATTGGCTGCACCCTTTTAATGGCTGCGCAATTTAGTTTTCATCCGGAAATGGCCCTTTTGTTCGATCAATGATTTTCCCCCGTTTCAGTAACACCGGGGGCGAAAATATATTTCCTTCTTTACTTTATATTCTCATAAGAATACTCATCAAGCAATATCTCTCTGCTTATCTCAACAAACCCATCAACATTACCCTTTATCTCCTGGATTTCATTGTTAAAATGATTTATCAGAAGGTACCAATATATTGGGAGAAGAGCCGATTTTATTTACCGGAACATATTCCGTGACATTTACTATAACCTCCCGTCAATAAAAGATTCTGGTTTTTTTATTCAATTGTGTTATTTTAGCTCATGGCGTTTGTATCTTTTCATTTTTTAGCTATAATTCGAGGTTGTTATGCAAAGAGTTACCAGTTTTATCTTGTTGTTAGCGGTTTTTTTTATCTTAATTATTCCTTTTAGTGCCTTAGCAAAGGATAAAAAATATAAGACAACACCTTTATTAAATAATGGCAAGAAATGGCGGATAGGATATTACGAGGGCGGGCCGTATATTAATTATCCGGCCAATCTGGTGACCTTAGTCAAAGGCCTCAATGAACTTGGTTGGATGGGAACTATCACTATTGATGTGAAAAAGAATCCGACCGATTCAAGAGTGGTATGGGATGAGCTTTCCAAAGCAAAGAGCCAATATATCCAATTCGTTCCTGATGCCTACTGGTCTGCAAATTGGGACAAGACGGAACAGGTTAAAAATAATGAAAATGCTATAAAAAGACTCCAATCCGGAGATATCGATTTTATGATTGCCATGGGAACCTGGGCGGGACAGGACCTGGCTAATAATAATCACTCCGTCCCAACCATGGCGGTATCTGTAAGCGATCCGGTTTTATCTAAAATTGTTAAAAGCGCCGATGATTCCGGCTATGACCATATTCATGCGAAATGTGATCCGACACGATATATTAATCAGATCAAGCTGTTTCATAATATGTTTAGCTTCAAAAAGTTAGGGATTGTTTATGAGAATACGGTTGAGGGCCAGTCATATGCTGCATTAACCAATGTGGAGAAAGTTGCCAAAGAGAGGAATTTTGAAATCATAAAATGTGAAGCCCCGTTTTCCGGAGTTGATGAAAAAGATGCCACAGAAGCAGTAATTCGTTGTCATGAGGAATTGGCGCCCAAGGTGAACGCCGTTTATGTAACAGTTCACAGGGGCATTGTCAGAAAGCACATGCCTGAGATTATGGCGCCGTTATATAAGTACAAGATTCCAACCTTTTCCATGCGGGGGCCTGATGAGGTTGAGTGGGGGGTGTTGTTAAGTATTTCCAGAGACAGGTTCGAAAAAGTAGGAAGATACCATGCAGAGATTATGGCCCAAATTTTTAACGGAGCCAAACCAAGGGAACTGAATCAGGTTTTTATGGATCCCAAAACAATTGCGGTCAATATTAAGACAGCGGAAATCATAGGGTATGTAATTCCACCTGCCTTTCTGAAAGTAACTGACAGGGTTTTTAGTGGGAAAGATCTGAAGGCTCAGAGTCAAAAATAGTGACTGGGATACGTCTATGAAATTTAATATAAGAGAAAAGATATTTGTCATAGGATTGATCCTGTCACTGATTATTTTTTTGATGATTAACGCAGTTTCGTATTGGAATACCAGGCAACATATTGAAGGAAAAGAAAAAGTTGAAAAGACGCTCATAATTATCCACGAATTTGAAAATCTGATTTCCATGATTAAGGATGCCGAAACCGGGCAACGTGGATTTATTATAACAGGAGACTGGACTTTTCTTGAACCATATTACAATGGCGTAACGGCAGTTCATCAAAGCATGAGAAGACTAAAGGAGTTAACGCCAAGAGATAATAAAACCTGCCAACAGATTGATACCATTGAAGTTATGATAGAAAAGAGGTTTGCTCAATTCCATAAAACAATTAATTTAAGAAGAGAAAAAGGCATTGAGGCTGTTATAAAGTCAATCATGACTGCCGAAGACGAAAAAATAATGCAAGATATCCTGTATTTGGTTGAGGAGTCGAAACAGGAGAAAACCGATTTACTAAACGAACTGAATAGAATATCTAAAAAAAATAGTCAGCGTACACTTTTTACAATCATTATCGGAAATTTAATCGCTCTCCTGTTTGTTCTCTTGAGTTTGTTTCAGCTTTATCGTGACATTACAGAGCGCAAGCTGGCGGAGTTGGCGCTGCAGGAGAGCGAGGAGAAATACCGGGCTGTCGTAGAGAGAGCGAATCACTGTATCGCCATTGTTGTTGACGGTATCATCAGGTTTTCAAATTCCGCCTTTAATTCCATATTCGGTTATGAAAAAAGCGAAATAGATGGAATGAAACTTACTATGTTTAGCCCGCCTGAATGTTTGGATGAGGTGGTGGATAGATACCGCCGGAGAATGGCCGGGGAAAAACTCTCCCCGCTGTGGGAAACAACACTGCTTCATAAGAATGGAACGAGAGTACTGGTTGAATCAAGTGGGGGCTATATCCGGTTTGAAGGAAAACCTGCGGACCTGATATTTATTCGTGACATCACCGAGCGCAAACGTATGGAGGAGGCTCTGAAGGAATCAGAAAACAAGTTCAGAAGTTTTGCCGAAAACGCGCTGGTTGGCATATATCTGGTCCAGGATGAAGTTTTAAAGTATGTAAATCCGAAATTTGCAGATATTTTCGGCCACACTGTCGAGGAATGTCTCAACAATATGCATATTCGACAGATTTTACATCCGGAAGACTTCGAACCCGTCCAGAAAAATATTCACAAGCGGGCATCAGGGGAGATAGAATCAGTTCATTACACCATCAGAGGAATAAAGAAAACCGGTGAAATAATCTATTGTGAGATTTACGGATCTTCAATAATGTTTAGGGGGACGCTTACCGCCACCGGGACCATCCTGGAGATAACAGACCGCAAACTGGCGGAGGCGCAATTAAAAGATTCCCGGCAACTCCTGCGCTCTCTTGTCGGACGTCTCGAAAAGGTGCGCGAAGAAGAGATGGTCATAATTTCACGCGAAATTCATGATGTCATGGGAGGAGGACTGACCGGATTGCAGATGGATCTTTTCTGGCTGATGCACAAGATTGAAAATGCCGGATCGGGTAAAGAGCAGGCCGCCCTGATAAGCAGGATTCTTTCATCGAGCGAGGCCGTGGACAGGATGATAAAGGTCACCCGCCGTATATCTACCGAGTTGCGGCCGCCTGTTCTGGATGATTTGGGTATGATAGCCGCCATGGAGTGGCAGTTGTCGGAATTCACAAGGCACTCGGGTATTCCGCACAGGTTCACCACGGCTTTTGAATATATCCCCATGGACAGTGACCATGCTATCGCCCTGTTTCGCATATTTCAGGAAACGCTGACTAACATTATGCGCCACTCCGGGGCAACAGAGGTTGTCGTCATTTTACGCGGGGAGGGGAGCAATCCTTCCGGGGATGAAAATCTTATTCTTGAGATCATGGATGACGGCCGCGGGATTACAGAAGAAGAGATTCTCAATTCAAAATCCCTCGGTTTGGTCGGTATGAAAGAACGCGCCCTGACTTTTGAGGGAGAATTTTCAATTTCCGGCGAGCCGGGCGCAGGAACGACCGTGCTGATTAGAATACCAGGCAAGAAGAGAGGAAATAATGATAAAAGTTATTATAGTTGATGACCATCCTGTGGTTCTGCGCGGCCTGAAGCAGATTATCGAAGATGAACAGGATATGGAAATTGTCGGAGAAGCGGGAAATGCCAGGGAATGTTTTTCGCTTATTCGAAATACGGACTGTGATCTGGTTGTCCTTGATATAAATCTGCCTGACAGAAGCGGTATCGATGTGCTGAATCAACTGAAATACGAGAAACCGGACCTTCTGATCTTAGTTCTGAGCGTTCTTCCGGAGGATCAGTATGCTTTTAGGCTGATCAAAGCCGGCGCCTCAGGATATCTCATGAAAGAGAGCGCCCTGACAGACCTGGTTAAGGCCATTAGAAAGGTGAGTTCTGGGGTCAAGTATATCAGTGCGTCTCTACACGAGAATATGATTTTAAAATCCGATTTTTCTGAAAAGTTGTCTCACGAGAGCCTTTCAAACCGGGAATTTCAGATATTATGCATGATTGCCCGGGGAATGGCGCTCAAGAGTATCGCATTAGAACTTCGTGTCAGCGAAAAAACTGTCAGCACCTACCGCAGCCGTATCATGGAAAAAATGAAAATGAGCAATAATTCAGATATGATACGCTATGCTTTGGAACACCGCCTCATCTGAACATTGCGGACATCGTTGAATTTAAAGATTTCAGACAGGATCAACAGGATGGACAGGATAATTCAATACATGTTTCGGGCCGCTTATCCGGAGCAGGCTGAAAAGATCATGTTAATTCTGTAAATACTGTCGGATATGCTTTTTTTCGATGTACGATGTTCGATATTCGATCTTCGATCCTAACCCACCCTTAACGCTATACCCTAATCTAACTATTCACTCGCTACTCCCTGTTCGATATTCGATCTCCGATATTCGATAAAAGAAACTGTAGGGATTACCCTACAGAAAATATCAGGTTTCCCTGACAGACAAACGCCCAACATATTTATATAAAGCCGACGTAAGTGTAATCTCTGAATAATAATTTGCTCCCTAACCCGCCGCGGTGCGGGTAATGGTTCCGATCGGAAAGTCTTTAACGGAATAAATGGAGGAAGGCATGACTGATGTATTGTTACGGAAGAGGACCAAAAGCGAACCCCAAAATGCTACAGATTGGAACAACCTCGGGCGCACTTACGGCAAACTCAAGCGCTATGATGAGGCAATAGAAGCCTTCCGTCAGGCAGTGCGCGTCAATCCCGGTTATGTCTGTGCCTGGGACAACCTCGCGAGCACTTACAGCGATCTCAAGCGCTATGATTATGCAATTGAAGCCTACCGTCAGTTAGTGCGCATCAATCCGGCGCATGCCGAAACCTGGTACAAACTCGGGGTCAGTCTATTCAGACTCAAAAGCTATGATGGCGCCATAGATGCCTACCGGCAAGCCATCCGCATATATCCGGATTATGCCAGAGCCTGGAACAATCTCGGAGTCAGTCTACTCAAACTTAAACGCTATGATGAGGCAATAGAAGCCTTTCGTCAGGCAGTGCACATAAATCCGAAGCATGTTTACGCCTGGATTGACCTCGGGCATACTTACGTCCTTTACGGCAACAAGTCAGCCGCCATGTTCGTCGTACGGAAACTGCGACACCTCGATCCTGACCGGGCTGACAAGCTATTCAGTCTAATCATGCAACGCTGATGGCATTAAAGAAGACTGAAAAGAGAAAAAATATCATGACATATAAAAGGAACTACAGCATCAAGCTATTTGTTGGTCATCCGGTTGATGCATCCTTCCTGCTATACGTAACAAAAAGGTGATTGCAACTTAAGCGTATCAGGTTCTTTATCTATCTGTATTTTGCCGCTAATTCTGCCCCCCGTGTGACGGGGATATAGATATAACTGTACAGATTCCAATCTCCGGTCACTTTCCCCCTTCTCATCCCGGCCATGAGGGTGTAAAAACCCCCACTTTTTTAATTGTGTATAATCCGAAACTGGGTTTAAAAGTGGTAAAGTAGTGGCAATAAATGACTAATAAATAAAAAAAGGGGCTAACCATGACTTGGCTAACCCCTTGATTTTTTTTGGTGGAGCTGAGGGGGATCGAACCCCTGGCCTCATGACTGCCAGTCATGCGCTCTCCCAGCTGAGCTACAGCCCCGATTTGTATCCGGCCAAGTAACAAAAAGCGTTGAGAGTGTCAACATCAAATTCAAAATTTCACGTTAACTTCACGTTAACTTGTTGACAAAATCGGGGACAGAAAATAGTATTCAAAACTCCGAATCAGAGTAATGCCGGACGCAAAGCCGGTGGAATACAGGATCATAATTGTTGATATTTGTTTGAAATAAAAGGTTTAGTTATGATGAAAAATGTCGGTATCAGGAGGCCGCGCGCAGGCAATATCCGGCAAAAAGCCGGTCCGGATGCGTTTAAGGAATTTGATGCTACACAGCTTTATTGTCCTAAATGCAAGAAGGCAGTTCCGGTTCGGAAACGCCTTCTTCTTGTTATTTCCGAAGGGGACAAGTATGAGTATCTGTGCGCTTTTTGTTCCGAATCTGTCGGCACAAAGATTGACAGGAAGAACAAACCCGTTACCATAATCTATTAATAACTGCCGCATTATTTCGGCGGCGAAGAAGGATTTAAGGATAATATAATGCTTGATTTAATGCGAAAAAACGCCGGTTCCTGGATAATAAAAGGGCTTCTCGGCATTATTGTTGTGGTATTTGTATTCTGGGGAGTCGGAAGCTTTCGTGCTCAAAGAGGGAACAGGGTCGCTTTAGTAAACGGAGAAGTAATTACCGGCCATGAGTATCAGGAGGCATATAACAGCCTTGTTGAGCAGGTGCGCGCCCAGTTCGGAAAGAGCCTTGATGAAAACATGCTGAAGGCTCTTGATCTTAAGAAGAAAGCACTGGATCGTCTGATCGAAAGGAAGATTGTTGTTAAAGAGGCCGAAAAAATGAAGTTCAGAGTAACAAATGAGGAGCTTTCTCAAGCCATAGTAAATATAAAGGCATTTCAGTCAGACGGTGTTTTTAACAAGAAAGTATATGAAAGGGCTTTAAGCCAGAACCATATGACCCCCGAATTATTCGAGGCTTCCGTAAAGGAATCCATGCTCATAGAAAGGATAATGTCTTTTGTAACGGGAGGAGTCAGGATATCCGATCAGGAAGCTCTGGAGTGGTTCAAGTGGAAAGGGGCCTCGGTAAATGTGGATTATGTTATTTTTAATCCTGAGAGATACACGGGTATAAATCCAGCAATTGAAGAACTGAAGGCTTTCTTTGAGAAGAATAAGAAGGCATATAAGACTGAAGATAAAATTAAGATCAGTTATCTTATGTTTGAGCCCGGCTCTTATGCATCGAAGGCAACAGTCGAAGATAAGGATATAAACGAGTTTTACGAAACTAACATCGACAAATTCAAACGTCCTAAAATGGTTGAGGCAAGGCATATTCTGTTAAAGGTGGAGGAGGGCGCCAGCCCGGAGATAGTTGAAGAGACAAGGGTTAAGATCGCAAATATACTTAAGATGATAAAAGAGGGCCAGCCATTCGAAGATCTTGCAAAAAAGTATTCGGATTGCCCCAGCAGGTCAAAGGGCGGGTATCTTGGTGCTTTTCAAAAGAAGGATATGGTCGAGCCGTTTGCAGGTACGGCTTTTTCATTAAAACCGGGCGAAATCAGCGAACCTGTTTTAACCAGGTTCGGGTGGCATATTATTAAAACTGAAAAAGTGAATGAGGAAAAGGTTTTTTCCCTCCAGGAGACACGCGGCGCTATTTTAAAAAAGATTTCGGAAGACAAAGCAAAAAACCTCGCATATGATGAAGCTGAAGCAGTTTATAATGATTCCCTACAAATGAAAGATCTGGCTAAAGCAGCTGAAAAACATGGCCTGACAATAAAAATGACCGATTTCTTTTCCAAAAATGAGGCTTCTCAGATAACAGGAATAGATAACCCAACCCTTATTGCATCTGAAGCCTTCGCGATGCCTGAAAAGGAGATAAGTGATGTAAAGGAGTCAGGAAACGGATACACCATTATTCAGGTTGTGGGTAAAATGGCGGCAAAGATACCTGAATTGAAGGATGTTAATGACGCAGTTAAGGCTGATCTTGTAAAGGAAAAGCAGAATGAAAAGGCTGAAAAAGAAGCCGGCGCTCTTCTGACTGCCCTTAAGAATGGCGGGGACTTGACAAAGGAAAG
This sequence comes from Desulfobacteraceae bacterium, assembly GCA_011391695.1. GTDB lineage: Bacteria > Desulfobacterota > Desulfobacteria > Desulfobacterales > RPRI01 > RPRI01. The sequence continues at coordinate 12,432 of JAABQB010000021.1, forward strand.
TGCCAAGTACGGGCTTTCAGTCAGTGAGACAGGGTTTTTCATGCGTAATGATAATATCCCAAATATCGGACAGGAACCGCAGATTGCTGAGGCAGCTTTTACGCTGTCAAAAGAGAGGCTGTTCCCGGAGAGTGCAGTAAGGGGAACAAAAGGCCATTATGTCATAAGATTCAAGGAAAAGAAGGACCCATCTTCCGAAGGATTTGACAAGGAGAAGGATAACATAAGGAAGGCGCTCCTTGAACAGAAAAAGATAAAAACATTTGACGCGTGGCTGGCCCAGGCAAAAAGCAGGAGCAAGATCGAAGTAGATAAAGAATCTAAGGAATAACAGGATCATTTCAGAAATATTCGGTGCATGGAGGGGCGGCCTTATGGACGATGACATGGAAAAGAATCAGACTTATTCTGCTAAAAAATGCCCGGAATGCATGGCCCATATTCCTGCTGACGCCGTAGTCTGTCCATCGTGCAAGAGACGGATAGGCAAGAGATCGGATACAGGAATGGCAAAGAAAGCTATCGACTGGAAGTCGTACATAATGTTGATTATATCGTGGGCTGCTTTCGCCTTTTACATGTGGTGGGCTTTTTTCAGGAAATAAAGGAGACATGCCGGGGCATGTCTCCTTTAAGTTAAGGAAGCTTATTCAACGATCTCACTTTGCAATCATTGCCCGCATCATGTCGCCTGCGTTTTCGGCATGGTCTGCAACCGAGCCGATTATCTCTGTAAGCCTTATCATGTGAAATACTGTAACAGGGTCCATCTCCATGTTAAATATCTTCTGCTTTAACATGTGTTCAATCTTGTCGGCTTCGTGTTCCTGACGACGGAGAGTCCTTATTATTTCCTTGACCACCTCTCTTTGCTTGTCCGAAAAAGAGTCGAAGTACTTTCTTGCTTCTGCAACCATCTTGCTCAATTCTTCTATGGGGTCAATGGTCGCATCAACTAAAAGGAAAAAATCCTTGGAAAGTTCTGCGGGAATCCCCGGCTCAACCCTGTATGAAATCCAGTCGAGCACATCTTCAACAGCATCAAGAACGGCATCCTGTTCCCTTAAATACATGAACAGCTGAAACTTATCTACAGGCATCATAGTCCCTTTGGGGAGGTGCCCCCTGATGCGCCTTTTTATTGTGTCTGCTTCTCTTTCAAGCCGGATGACTTCCTGACGGAGATCTTCGAAAGATTTACAATTTTCTTCCACATGGCATTCAACTGCCTGCTGAAAAGCCCACGCGCACTCCTTTACTTTTTCGGCATGTTCCTGGAGACCGTCAAAAGGTGATGACATGAAGAGGGATAAGAAAGGAATTCTCATATTCACATCCTTTGTAAAATAAATTGAAGTATCTTGTAAATAGCCATGCAGGTAAATGCGGCTGCCGGCAAGGTCAAAAGCCAGTAAAATATGATTTCATATACGAGCCTCAGGTTGAGGGCTTCCATTCCGCGGGCCATGCCTACTCCAAGAACCCCGCCTACCGCGGCATGTGTAGTTGAAACGGGGAGTCCGAGTTTTGAAGCAATAAGAACCGTTGTTGCCGCCGCAAACTCAACGCAGAAACCACGACTGTTGCTCAGATGTGTTATCTTTGTGCCGAGAGTTTCCATTACACGGCGGCCCGCCATCATTATACCTAAAGCAATCCCGACACCTCCGAAAAGAAGAAGAAAAAAAGGGACCGGAACCTGATCTCCCACCGTGCCGGTTTGTACAAAGAAATATATTACCGCAAGAGGCGCTATGGCATTTGCGACGTCATTTGCGCCCTGCGCCAGCGCGACATAACAAGCTGTTCCGACCTGAATATACCTGAAGATTCCTTCGCCGTTGTCCCCGGAAATATTCCTCTTAACGCGCTTTAAAAAGAACTTTGCAATATAGCCGATTAATGCTGCAATTATTATGGCAATCAGGACAGCCATCGGAGTTCCGATCGAAAGCGTATTCCCAAGAGGCGTTTTGAAGAGAAAAGATAACACTACAATAAAAATCGAGATTCCGACAAAAAACGGAGAAAGTTTCAACGCCCTGTCAAAAGAATCGTTTCTCGAAATAATCAATCTTTTAATAATACTGAACATTATGAATGAAAGAATAATACTTAAAGCGGGGGAAATAATCCAGCTTAATATTACCGATGTAAGCTTTCCCCATTGTATTGCTTTAAAACCGCCTGCAATAATCCCGAATCCTATCATTGCGCCGACAATGGAGTGCGTTGTTGAAATCGGCATTGATTTCCAGGTGGCAAAACTGACCCATAAAGCTGCTGACAGAAGCGCTGCAAGGGCTCCTACAAACGCAATGTGTGGATCATTCAATATCTCATTTGAGACTATGCCTTTGCGGATTGTATCGGTTACGTGGGATCCGATGAATGCCGCGCCGACCAGATTGAGAATCGAAGCAATAACAACAGCCTGCCGAACAGTAATTGCTTTTGCGCCGACAGAACTTGCCATGGAATTGGCAACATCATTTGCCCCGATGTTCCATGCCATGTAAAATCCGAAAACGAATCCAGCAATAAGGATAATATATTCAGTACTCATTATTAAGTATCAAATTTCCTAAATGATATCTTTCTGGTGGTCTGAAAATGTTCGGGGATAACAATCTGCTCACTTTTGCATGGCGGAATAACATGATGTGATATGCAAATCAAGTTAATGTTTTGCCGGTTTCAGTGAATATCAATAAAATTGACTGAACGAACCGAAAGAGTGCTTTCCCAGTATGCCGTTGTTTATAGAATCGAGAAAACGGGAAGGGCGTTTAAGAACCATTCCTGTGCTTCTGTCATAAACATCTTTAGGATATGTGAAATAGAGACTCTTTCTTGCCCTTGTTGCGGCGACGTACATTAGCCTGAGCTCTTCTTCAAGTTCTTCGGGGTTATTAATGGAATGTGATGACGGGAACCTGCCGTCCAGCGCCCATATAACAAACACGGTATGCCACTCAAGACCCTTTGCGGAATGTATGGTAGAAAGAACAAGGCGGTCATCCCCGCCCGAATTGTCGGACAACGAATCGTCAATGCTCGTGTTGGGAGGCTCAAGTGTCATATCGGTAAGAAACTCCTTCAAGCTGTCGTACCTTTCCATGATTGACAGAAGATGCTCAAGGTCTTTTGCTCTTTTGGGGTGGTCGTCAAACTGTTCTCTTAATAACGGAAGATAATAATCAACCACTATGCCACCCATTTCATAAACAGACATTACCTCCGAATCAATTTTGCCGAAAAGATCTTTAAGTCCCGACAGGCTTTCTGACACCTGTTTTTTGATTTTTGCCGTGAGCAAACCTTTACAGCCCGAGTTTTCGTTGGAAATGGCATCGAATATTTTATTGGCGGTCTGCTGGCCGATTCTATCGAGGAGAAGAAGTATCCTTTGCCAGCTTAATCTGTCTCTGGAGTTAACGAGAACCTTCAGGTGAGCGAGAATATCCTTTATATGTGCGGATTCGACAAATTTAAAGCCGCCCACTTTTTTGAAAGGAATATTGCTGCGTGTAAGCTCGATCTCAAGATCAAATGAATGATATCCAGCTCTGAAAAGAACTGCAATCTCATTTAAGGGAATTCCGCACTGGTTCAATTCATGTATCTTTTCAATAATGAACTTTGACTGACTGTTTTCACCGGATGTGCAGACCAAAAGCGGCTTCATCCCTCCTTTTCTTCTCGTGAAAAGAGTTTTGGAATATTTTTCCGATGCCCTTTCGATGATTATATTGGTCAGATCGAGTATGGGCTGGTCGCTCCTGTAATTTTCTTCGAGGGTAATAGTTCTTGCTCCGGGGAATAATTCGGGGAATCTCATTATGTTTATGAAGTTTGCCCCCCTGAAGGCATATATGCTCTGTGAATCGTCGCCTACAACCATTATATTTTTATTGGCGCTCGCAAGAAGAGTCAATATGTCCGCCTGCATCTGGTTTGTATCCTGATACTCATCAACCATTATGTGTTCATAAGAAGAAGAAATCCTCTGCCGCAGATCGGGATGTTCTTCCATGAGGGCCTTGAAACATAAGAGCAAATCATCATAGTCCAGATAGTAATGTTCGGTTTTCCTAATTTTATAAGCCTTATTTATTGAAATAATGGTATCGAGATAATCAGCAAAATGAGGATAATCGTTGTAAACAACATCTTCAATCGTTAAAACCTTGTTCACGGCTTTGCTGAAAATAGTTGCAAGAGTGTGATTTCTGGGAAAAGAAGATTGCAGGTGGGTTTTCAGCATCTCTTTTCTTAAAAGGCCGATCAGCGCTTCCGAGTCATAACGGTCTATGATATTAAAACCCGATCCCAACCCTATTCGCCGGGAGTATTTGCGCAGAATGTTGTTGGCAAACGAATGGAATGTTCCTCCCGAAATGTTTTCACACCGGTTGTCGAGGAGGCCGGCCGCCCTCCTGAGCATTTCCTGGGCTGCTTTGCGGGTAAACGTAAGAAGTAAAATGGAACGGGGAGATATCCCCTCTTCAACAAGACGGGCCACACGGTAAGTCAGCGTTCTTGTTTTTCCGCTTCCTGCGCCTGCAATGACAAGGAGAGGTCCTTCCGTGTGAATAACCGCTTCAAGCTGGGAAGAGTTTAAATCTGTTTCATAGGGGATATAAAAATTTCGCACCGCTGAATTGACTGTTTCTTTCATTATGTAAGCAGACTGCCTTTATATTGAAACTCAACAACAAGTTTGTTCTCCGCTGCATGTAGCAGAGATCTTCAATAAGCTGCAAATGGGCTTCCACCGTGTAATGAGGAATCATTATAACAGGTAAAAAAGAATCTGCCGGCTGCGGATATCTTTCACAAGAAGAATGCTTTGTCAATATTAGTTCTTATATTACAGAATTCGTTGACTTTTATTAAATCATGTAATAGGGAGAGAGTACAACATGGAAATGGTTGTCGATAATTGCTCGCAAATCAAATAAAGGAGAGGAAAAGATGAAGAAGGTAAAAAAGCAGATAAAGCCGGTTTCCAAAGCAGTTGCAGCCCCTGCCAAACGTGCAGTCATCTCAAAGAAGAAGAGCGGCGGAGCGGCCAAAAAGGTAAAAGCCAAAACAGTTAAGGTTGCAAATAAAAAAGTTTCAAAAGTCGTAAAAGCAGCAAAGCCCAAGGCAGTGAAGGCCAAAGTTGCCGCAAAAAAACCTGCCGCAGCTCAGGGCACAGTTTTGAGCTCCGTGTTGAGTACCGTCAAGAGAAGTAAAAACGGTGTAGCTATTGAAAAGATCAAAGAGAAAACCGGTTTGAGTCCAAGGCAGCTCAGCAATGCGCTTTACAAGCTGTCAAAAAGCGGCAAGATTGCATCAAAAGAGCGCGGTGTTTACATAGCAAAATAACCGGTTGGTTTTTTTACTATGTTTCTGTGCAAAGCTGTTGAAGAGCCTTTCTCAGTTGCCGGCATGAGAAAGGCTCTGTTTGTTTTTCCGAACAACTCACCTCAAAATCGCCTGTAACTATCCATTCACCATTGCCATTATATATTACCTGCATTATTATCTAGTTTCCATCCGGAAACGGCCCTTTTGGGCGATCTCAGTGTCAATCTGCGGGATTTCTTGTGCGACGTACTATGCGTATGTCTCCGCGCAATCCCTTGATTTCCTTGAGCTTGCCCAAAATTGCCTATTTCCGAATTGGAAACTCACATGTGTTCGAATTTGGTTTCCGGATGAACACTGTTTAAAAACTTATAATTTTTATTAATAAATCCGCTAAGTGTCAAGGCAATTAAAGCCAATCCCCGGTCGCTGGTTCATGGTTACTGATTACTGATAACTGAATCCTTGCCCGCTCTTCGATATTCGACTTTTGCCTCGCGCCTTACGCCTCTTGAACCCTTGAACCCTCGAATCCTTGAATCCTTATGTTTTTAATTTCACATCCGATTTTCTGATATAATGCGGCGCAAATAACGCTGCATCCACCGTATCATTATTTTCAAACTTTTTAATGCCCATAAAGGCAACTGTTGAAGCTCTTATAACATTAAAAAAAGGCGGGGGGAAATGAGCAAGATTTCCTATTTTTTTTTCTATGATATTACGGTACAAACTTGCGCCGTCACCGATAAAAAGGCAGGGTTCTCCGATCCCGTCCGCTGCTTTATCCGGAAGAAAGACCTCTTCCTTCATCTCCTTTTGAATCAAACCGTCTATAAATCTGTATCTGGAAGAATAGACCTCACCCTTTCTTGCATCAATTACGGAACAGATCAGATATGGGGTTGGGAGTACCTGAGCTGCCAGGGCATCAAGAGTTGATATCCCGGCTATAGGTTTTCCGGTCGCGGTAGCAAGACCTTTAACGGAGCTTATCCCTATTCTGAGACCTGTAAAGCTTCCAGGCCCTTTGGTAACAGCAAAGCAGTCGATATCAAAAGGAACCAGACCGGATAATTCAAACACCTTTTTTATCATATCCATCAGGTGCCTTGAATGCGTTTCACCATCTTCCTTTATTATTTCCGCAAGAAGGTTGCTGTTTTCAATAACGGCAACGCTGCAGCTTCTTGAAGATGTGTCAACAGCGAGTATTTTCATTAAAGGATAACCGGTTATTTCTTCTCATTTACAATATAACCATCGATAGCTATCGGGAGAACCTCTTTCATGTTCTTTACCATTATAAACTTGATTTTTCGTTTAACATTGGCCGGGATCTCTGTCAGATCTTTCATGTTCTTTTCAGGAATTATTATTGTTTTGATTCCAGCCCTTAAAGCGCCCAGCGCCTTTTCCTTCAACCCTCCTACCGGAAGAACCCTTCCTCTCAGGGTGATCTCACCGGTCATGGCGACATATTTGTTGACAGGTTTATTCGTCAGGACTGAAATAAGCGCCGTTGCCATTGCTATCCCGGCAGATGGACCGTCTTTGGGAATTGCTCCTGCAGGAACGTGTATATGCACATCTGTATTTTCAAAAAAATTTTCCTCCAGGCCGAAAAAAGAGAGATGTGCCCGCGCATAGCTGACGGCTGCCCTTGCAGATTCCTGCATGACTTCGCCAAGCTGTCCCGTTATTATAAGCTCTCCCTTTCCCTGAATAAGGGTTGCTTCAACATAGAGTACTTCTCCTCCGACCTGTGTCCATGCAAGGCCTGTAGAAAGGCCTATCTGGCTCTCTTCCTGATCCATTTCGGCAATGAACTTCGGAACCCCCAGATATTTTTGCAGGTTGCCTTTTGAAATATGAAAAGGGCCCTTTTCGCCTTCCGCTGTTTTTCTGGCCAGCTTGCGGGAGATAGTTCCTATCTCTCTTTCAAGATTTCTCAATCCGGCTTCAGAGGTATATTCGGTTATTATTTGGCGCATCGCCTCGCTGCTTATGGTCATTTTTTTTGCGCTGATGCCATTTTCCTTTATCTGGCGGGGAAGAAGATATGTTTCCGCGATTATTTTCTTTTCTTCCTCGGTATAACCAGAAAGATTGATAACCTCCATCCTGTCGAGAAGGGCTGATGGTATTGTATCCGTCAGATTCGCGGTAAGAATAAACATAACCTTTGAAAGGTCAAAAGGAAGGTTTAAATAATGATCGCTGAAGGCAAAGTTCTGTTCCGGATCAAGGGCTTCCAGAAGTGCCGCTGAAGGATCTCCGCGGAAATCCGCCCCCACCTTGTCAATCTCATCCATCATGAAGACAGGATTGTTGGAACCACACTGTTTCAAACCCTCAAGGATGCGCCCGGGAAGAGCTCCGATATACGTGCGTCGATGCCCTCTTATTTCAGCTTCATCCCTGATTCCGCCGAGAGAAATTCGTATAAATTTCCGTTTCATAGCTTTGGCTATAGCTTTTCCAAGAGATGTCTTTCCGACTCCGGGAGGTCCGACAAAACAGAGAATCGGGCCTTTCATCTTTGCATTCAGTTTTCTTACGCTTAAGTATTCAAGAATGCGATCCTTGATGTTGTTAAGCCCATAATGATCGGAATCAAGAATCTTTTTCGAATTTTTGATATTTATAATATCTTTTGTTGACCTGCTCCATGGGAGTTCAACAAGCCAGTCAAGGTATGTTCGCACAACAGAAGCTTCGGCAGAATCCGGGTGCATCATCTCAAGCCTCTTAAGCTGCTTTGCAGCCTCTTTTTCGGCCTCTTTGGCCATTTTGGCCCGTTTTATCTTTTTCCTGTATTCCTGAATCTCCTGGGCTTTTTCGTCTTGCTCACCAAGCTCCCTGTGAATGGCTCTCATCTGTTCCCTCAGGTAGTAATCCCGCTGGTTTTTTGAAATTTCATCCTTCACATCGGACTGTATCTTGGCCTGCATTGCCGAAAGCTGAACCTCTCTGGATAAGAGCTCATTTACCTTTTTGAGGCGATCGACAGGATCAATCAGTTCAAGCAGTTGCTGGGATTCGTCGATTTTCAACCTGAGGTTTGATGCGACAAGGTCAGCCAGTTTTCCCGGATCATTTATCTCTTCGAGTATGGTGCCGACATCTCCTGTTAATTCACCGCGAAAAGCGAGTATCTTTTCCGAATGCTCGCGTACATTCCTCATGAGAGCTTCGATCTCAAGGGTTATTTCCCTTATAGATTCCTCTGTTATCTTTTCGATTTTAACCCGGTAAACTGATTTTCGCCTAACAAAATCGGAAATTCTGGCTTTTGCGATACCCTGTACAAGTGCCTTTACGCGCCCGTCTGGAAGCTTAAGCATTCTCAACACCCTGGCGACGGTCCCGATTCTGTATATTTCATTCTCATTCGGATTTTCAACGTTCGGATCTTTTTGCGTAACAAGGAACAAGAACCCGTCTTTTCTGACTGCTTCTTCAACAGCCCTGACCGACTTTTCACGGCCCACAAAAAGAGGAAGAAGCATATCAGTAAAGATTACGACATCCCGAACAGGCATAAGAGGCATAATTTCAGGAAGTTTTGCATCTCTTTCATCTTCTTCAATAATATTTATAAGATCATCCTTGTCAGTCTCGGCCATTTTTTCTCCAGTATATGGTTATTGCCGAAATAAAACCGGCTTTCTTTTTTATCACAATAAGGGCAGAATATAAGACATCGTTTGAATTTGACAATATCAATCTTGATTTATTTATTCAATATGCATAAGTTATAACACTTTAATCCATATTTTTTTTATTTACAACATTGACGCTATCGTAAAAAGCAATATGCGAACGGATTTGAGATTTTTGGGAAATAGATTTTTAAAGAACTAAGCGTTAAAAATAACAAGCTGTTTTAGGGCGTTAGCCCGAGTTCTTGTGATTTAGCGAGGTGATATAAAAATCCCCAAAAAGCTCATTGAGTGAGCATATTTCTACTTTTTACGGGACCATCAACATTGTGAATTACATGCAGCTTGCTGCAAGACCACTTGGGGAGCCCGGAAAGGTTTGAAATGCCAGATTATACTATCCACATACTAATGTTTGTTTTCGGTCTTACCATCGGAAGTTTTCTTAACGTTTGCATATTCAGAATTCCCGCATCAAAATCGATTGTCCGCCCGGGCTCAATGTGTCCCGGTTGCAGCAGCAGCATAAAATATTATGACAACATACCGGTCATCAGCTATATTTTTCTTGGAGGAAAATGCCGGAAATGTAAAATGCCGATCTCTTTCCGCTATCCTCTCGTGGAATTGATAAGCGGACTAACTGCGCTTGCTGTTTTTATGAATTTTGGCCTTTCATATGAAGGGTTAGCCTATTTTATATTCATATCAGCTCTGATTGTTATAACCTTTATCGATATCGATCACCGGATAATACCCGATGTCATATCATTACCAGGCATACCGATAGGATTTCTGATGGCTTCTTTTCTGATTCCTTCCATAAGCTGGAAGGAATCACTTATAGGAATTCTTGCCGGAGGAGGAAGTCTTTTAGCTGTGGCATGGATATATAATCTTATTACAAAAAAAGAGGGGATGGGGGGCGGTGATATAAAACTCCTTGCAATGATTGGCGCTTTTATCGGATTAAAAGGAGTTCTTTTTACAATTTTTGCAGCTTCTGCTGCAGGTACAATAGCAGGAATTGCGGTAATGCTTAACACCCGGAAAGGAATGAAACTGGCCGTTCCTTTCGGTCCCTTTCTTTCTATCGGCACAATACTCTATATCTTTTTCGGTTCGGAAATTATATCATGGTATATCAGAACATTGACTTCATAAAGGGGTTTATATCTTCTTTTCCCTGTCACTTATTTTTTATCCTCGCGCCATTGAAATGGTACAGGGCTTTTTCATCTGTATTAAAAACAATCCTTAAAGTGTCAAAATGCTCAATTGTTTTTACCAATTATTTCCCCTGTTATTTCCCCTTGACGTTTTTTAAAACTCATATTATTATCCCCGTCAATTGATTTTTCCGGCAGCAACACAAGGTCTTTAGGGAACGGTTTCTTATAAGGCTTATGTACCGGGCCGGAAGAGAGCAACATTTTTCAAGGAGATTGGTATCTTGGCAAACGGAATTGTAAAGTGGTTTAGTAACAAAAAAGGGTATGGCTTTATTGAACAGGAAACCGGTGGAGATGTATTTGTTCATCATTCCGCAATAAACGGGACCGGCTTTAAGACTCTCGCAGAGGGTGACAAGGTTACCTTTGAAATCGAAAAGGGAGAAAAAGGTCCTTCGGCTGTAAACGTCACAAAATTATAATTACCTAGTAAAAGTTTTTAAAAGGCATCCCGTCAAGTTGCAGATTCAGGTTGCAATTGATAACAGGATGCCTTTTTGTTTACTCAATCGAAACGGATAGAAAACAGCACAGGCTTGAGACTCTAAGCATCAGGCTAATTTCCTGATCTGGAAACTTTAATTTCCTGCGTCGTTAATAACAAAGGCAGGATCATCTCCAGATTAGTTGGTGATCCTGTCTTGACCCCTTTCTCTCAACTAAATGAGAGAAAAACTTAAAATCATAAGACAGTTACATGGAAAAACAATACAAAAAAGAGGTCGACAAACGTCGCACCTTCGGGATTATCAGCCATCCGGACGCCGGGAAAACGACGCTTACGGAAAAGCTGCTCCTTTACGGAGGAGCAATCCAGTTGGCAGGGGCCGTAAAGGCGCGTAAAGCAGCCCGTCATGCAACAAGCGACTGGATGGCCATTGAGAGGGAACGCGGCATATCGGTAACGACTTCGGTCATGAAGTTCAATTACCGCGACTTTGAAATCAATCTTCTCGACACACCGGGTCACCAGGACTTTTCAGAAGATACCTACAGGGTGCTTACGGCTGTTGACAGCGCTCTGATGGTTATAGACAGCGCCAAGGGGGTTGAACCTCAGACAAAGAAACTGATGGAAGTCTGCAGGATGCGGAATACTCCCATCATTACTTTCATAAACAAGATGGACAGGGATGGCCTCTCTCCTCTTGATCTTCTTGCAGACATAGAAGACAGGTTACAGGTGGAATGCACTCCTCTGTCGTGGCCAATCGGAATGGGAAAAAACTTCAAGGGAGTTTATAATATCTACCGCAAAGAGCTCCATTTATTTACTCCCGGAAAAACAACGCGGATTCAGGAAGGTATTATTATAAACGACCTTTCCGACCGGAGACTTGATGAAATACTTGGAAGTGACGCAGAGAGACTCAGGGAAGATATTGATTTGCTCGAAGGCGCCGCCACGCCATTTGACCACAGGCATTATCTTAAAGCAAACCAGACGCCGGTCTTCTTCGGAAGCGCCGTAAACAACTTCGGCGTAAAAGAGCTTCTCGACGCATTTGTTGAAATGGCTCCTGCGCCGCAGCCAAGAGCTGCCATGGAACGCGCAGTTTCTCCGTACGAAGAATCCTTTTCGGGTTTCGTATTCAAAATCCAGGCGAACATGGACCCCGCTCACAGGGACCGCATAGCTTTCCTGAGAATATGTTCGGGAAAATTCAATCGTGGAATGAAGGTAATCCATCACCGTACAGGAAAGGAAATGACCTTGTCGAATGCCACAATATTCATGGCCCAGGACAGGTCAAATATTGAAGAAGCATTCCCCGGGGATATAATAGGCCTGCACAATCACGGCACTATTAAAATAGGCGATACTTTCACCATGAAAGAGCCTCTGAAATTTACAGGCATACCCAATTTTGCTCCGGAGCATTTCCGAAGAGTACGTCTGCTGAATCCGATTAAAAACAAACAGCTCCAGAAAGGGCTGACACAGCTTTCAGAGGAAGGCGCTGTCCAGTTTTTCAAGCCGCTTTCCGGGAATGCGTATATCCTCGGCGCTGTCGGAGTGCTGCAGTTTGATGTCACAATGGCCCGCTTAAAAGACGAATACGGTGCTGATGCCGTTACGGAACCGGCCGAATATGCCAGAGCCAGATGGGTCGAATGTAACGATAAGAAAAAGCTTGAGCAATTTGAAAAAGAGAACAGGAATAATCTTGCGGTTGACGCGGAAGGCCATCTGACATATCTTGCCCGCAGTGAATGGAGTCTTGATTATGAAATGAAACAGTGGCCGGAAATATCATTCTTAAATACCCGCGAGCATGATTGAATGTAATGAAAGATTCGGTAAAAGATAATAAGTCCGACAATGTCAGGAAAATGTTTAAAAGCATCTCAGGCCGGTACGATCTTCTGAATACTCTTATCACATTCGGGAGAGACAAATCGTGGCGGAAATATGTTATACAGGAAGCCTCCCTCAAACAGAACGCTCTTATTCTTGATGTTGGAACAGGAACAGGCGGGATTCTGCGGGAAGCTTTTCGTTCAAACAAGAGCATTAAAGCATTCGGGGCCGATTTTACAATGGAGATGATGCTTGCCGGAAGAGAAGGGAAAAACATAATTTCATGGTGCTGCGCCGATGCCCTCAATCTTCCATTTCCCGATGCGGTTTTTGACGCCGTCACATCAGGCTATCTCATAAGAAACGTCGCGGATATCCGCCGCGCATTTACAGAACAGGTGCGAACGGTTAAACTGGGAGGTCGAGTGGTATGCCTTGAGACATCCCCTCCCCCGCAAGACATCCTGCGCCCTCTTATTCTTCTTTATCTGAATTTTATAATCCCCGCTCTCGGACTCATTTTTGCCGGCAACAAGAATGCCTACCGGTATCTTACATCAAGTACCGAAGTTTTTAAAACGCCGGAAGAGATTTCTATAATCATGAGAGATGCCGGGTTGAAAGATATCAAATTCAAGAGGTTCATGTTCGGAACCATCGCCGTGCTCTCAGGCGTACGCCCGTAAGTCTCTAAATTACCGGTTACTTTTGATGATTGACTTTCTTTCCAGCCCCTCCAAAATTTCTATTAACCGACGTTTGCGAATATGTTTTTCTTTAAGGTCTTTCAAATATCGTTCCCACTCCATATTTTTTAATTGTTCGTCCCGGATTTTACGGATCTTTAGCAGGTATTTTACAGCCGATTCATATGCGCTGGGTTTGACCTGTGCAATCAGATTTTCCACCATTTTTTTCCAGATGGAGACAGCTCGGTCCGGCGCGTGGCTTTGAATGGCAACGGCAATGTTGTCTTCGTTTAGGCCAAACCAGCCGTATGACTGTTTTGGCCGCTGATCATACCATCGCAGTATCTCTTCCGGATTTTTCTCATGGATGGCGAGATTGATAAGTTCTTCGATCATAGGGAAACTTATTCGCCGGCGGTCATCTGAATCTGAAAGCTTTAAACCGGACTCGGGCAGAGGCCAATCCTTTTGATCCCAAGGCAGTGCGCCGGTTTCAAGATATAACATAAGACATTCCCGCACCCTCGGCCATAACTTCACCTTTTCAGCGGCATGTCGGCACTCTGTATATGCTCGAATCGTGGGCTCCCGGATGAATTCATCTGCCCGAATGGCCGCAACTGCGGGCCAGTTCTTCTGATGAGTACGAATTTCCAGAAGCTTGCCGCGAAGTTCGCTGGAAATCCCCGGCAAGTTTTGCCCAAGCGCTCGTATCCCTTCATGAATCCAGCGTTCGGCATCTTCAAGCCGATCGTCTGCCATCAACAGTTTAACCAGGCGCACGTAGCTGTTTGTTAGTTTTGCCTCAGCTTCGCAAAGCAGGATTATTTCATCAGTGCGACCGGCGCCTTCAATGGCGTATATGATCCAGTCTGTGAGTTTGTTCCTCTGGTAACTGACGCTGAAACCATCATTTTTATCGGGATGTTTGAGTGATTTCAGATTTTCCAGTAATCGGTCCGCCAGTTTATTCCAGTCCGGCTTTGCATGCGTTCGATGAAGATATTCCGCCAATGCTTCGAAAAGACAATAGTCGTCTTCCATTACGGCCTCCAAAGCCCAAGCCATCTTATCCACATTCTGCCATGACGACTGATCCAGTGCCTTAACGACAACCGGCATACACGCGCTGATTTCATCGGCTGTCTCACCCTCATCATTGCTCTGCTCAACCTGTTGAATGCCTGCGGACATTAATTCTTTCCCAAGGATAAGCACATCATCCGCGTAACCGGCCGTCAGCAGCGTCTCCATTTTTTTGCGAATACCGGAATAGTCCGGCGTGAACCCCTGGCCCTTCCAGTGATTTTGCCAGCCGGGTTCTGAGCTGATTTCATCGATTTCCTTGCGAATTTTTGAAATAAGAACAGATGTGTTTCCAGCTTTAACCTGCCGACGGGCAGACAGTTCTCCGCCGATTTCCGGATATTGTACGGCGATCTCAATAAAAAGTTCAACGAGCTGTTTTTTTGTCTTTTGCTTTAAAAACGCATCGATATCTTTTTTAACAGATTCAGGCAAGGCAGGAGCATCATCGTCATAATCATCATCGTCATCATCCTCTTCCCAGCCTTCCTCATTTTCTAAAAGTTCAAGACGCTCGTCTTTCTGTTTTGCTTTGGGAATTTTTTGATTGCTCTCAATCAGTTCCATATATTCGAGTACCACGGCTACCGCATGCTTACAGCCGAATTGATATGGACACGTACAAACCGAATCCGGCAGGCCGCCGTCTCCCATGGCGACTCTAACGGCATATTGTTCCGACCCGTCCACCCACGCGATCAGAGCGTCGTCGCTGGTTGCGGCCAGGCTTGATACCCGGCCCTGATGCTGATAATTTCGGCCGCGAGAGACAATTTTGCTCCCGGCCCATTTGTTGAGTTCATCCCAGGATAGATCCGCGATTTGTTCCAACTGGTTTTTCTTTTTTGGCATATGATATATTCCTTTAATTTTTTTATGTTTCGAGACCTTTGAAGAACGTTCAATTTTGTCCAGGTTCAAGGAAGGCGAAAATTTTAACCGCAGGAATACATTGAAGTATTTCGAGGATTGAAATTTGAGCCTGACGCCGAAATCGGGCAAAAGAGGGCGTTATGCAAAGGTCTCGTTTTTTAATATCGAGCCTGTGATTAAGCAGCGCTTAATTCTATTATTTACCTTAATCCCCGCTCAGTTCAGCTTCTATCTCTTCAATACTCGGCAAACTAGATTTTAACCCTGATGAATTACCATATCCGTATTCCGGTATTCTGCTTTAGCATATAAATTTTTATCACTCTACTATATTCTAAAAAATATTGAAAACCACCAAGTACAAAGAAAAGTGCTGTAAAAAGCCGAACAAATAAAAAAATGAGAATGCTTGTATTAATATAAAGGTAAGACGGAGTGCTGACATACGGGCCAGTATATAACGGGATACAATGCCAGTGAAATACTGGTATTGTAACATACTCAATATAATACTATTATTTACTATAAAGTTTGGACATTGAACTTTTTCTGCTATACATATAACTTCCTCCACAAAACGTTAACCTCGATGAAGCTGCTTGATTTCTAATGGCATTCATCAATGTAAAAAACCGTTGACTTGATATTCCATGGAGGTTATATTCCTTCTATGGCATGGAATGTTGAATATCCCGACGAATTTGAAATATGGTGGGTTGGTCTGAACGAGGAAGAGCAGGTCGATATTGACGCGGCTGTCGGTTTGTTGGAAGAAAAATGGCATCATCTGCCATACCCATACAGTTCGGATGTCAGGGGATAGGTACGGCGCAATAAGGGGGTTGAGAATTCAGCATAAAGGCAAACCGTATAGAATTCTTTATGCCTTTGATCCCCGTAGAGCAGCTATCCTGCTTATTGGCGGCAGGAAGACCGGCGGTAAGCGCTGGTACGAACAATACGTCCCGTTGGCTGAAAGAATTTATAATGAACATTTAAAGTCATTAAAAGATGAACAAGGGGGGGCATTATGAGCAAACCGTACTCAATACTGAGAGAAAAAATGAAACCAGCAGCAAGAAAAAAAGCGGTGGAGAAGACAAAGACCCTGCTCAATTCAATGCCTTTGCAGGAATTGCGTCATGCCAGGAATTTAAGCCAGGAACAACTGGCACAAATGTTGTCTGTCAAGCAAGCCGCTGTATCAAAACTTGAAAAACGGACAGATATGTATATCAGCACATTAAGAAATTTTATCAAGGCCATGGGAGGCGACCTGGAGATCATTGCCACATTTCCTGATGGATCCGTTCAGATCAGTCAATTTGAAAATATTGCCGCGAAGGCAGAAAGAGGAAATTCACCGAGTTCAGGTTAAAAGCAGCAATTATTGAGGGTACTACCTTCAGGCGGTAGGGGATGCACTCCTTCCTGAAAGCAGTAGATCGAACAGTTTCATGAAAATAGTAAATTTCTAACGCAAATAATGATAACAAATTCCGTATCTAAAGGGTTGGTTAGTGATCCCTATGCTGTGTAACCATGTTGGAGGGAAATATGGATTGGCCAGCAAGAAACCTATTAGACAAAAGGTTCGTTTTTCGAGAATTGCGGCAAAATAGGAATCGGGTCAGGCACCTTCTGTATTGAATAGTTAACTACTTAATATTGTAAAATGGGTGTTGAACGAGTAAGATAATACATATAATATCATATGGATATACCAATATAATTTATTTTAAAGTATTGATGGTCACAAAATTACCCGGTATTGAACAGAAACTATTCAATATATTGTTAGGCTGCTCAAAGCCATGACGGAGGCACACGACTAGTGATGTGGATCTGGATAGCATTTATAGCGTTTGTCCTGCTGATGTTGGCGCTGGACCTGGGCGTCTTTCACCGCAAAGCTCATGTAGTCAGCGTCAAGGAAGCTCTCGCTTGGTCGGCCGTGTGGCTATCCATGGGGCTGTCATTCTCCGTGTTCGTGTACTTTGCCTACGACGGCCAGTGGTTCAGCCTTGGCACCGTCGCCGACGCCGTCGATGGGCTGACGAACGGAGGTGCAACGGCAACGGAGAAGTACCTGACCGGCTACGTCGTCGAGAAGTCCCTCAGCATCGACAACATCTTCGTGATCGCGATGATCTTCGGTTTCTTTGCGGTGCAGCCGCTCTACCAGCACCGCGTGCTGTTCTGGGGCATCCTCGGCGCTCTGGTCCTTCGAGGTGCGATGATCGGTATCGGGGCGAAGCTGATCGCCGAGTTCCATTGGGTTCTGTACATCTTCGCCGTGTTCTTGATCCTGACGGCGATCAAGATGCTCTTCCTCAAGACGGATCACACCGATCCGAACAAGAACATCGTCGTTCGGCTAACGCGCCGCTTGTTCCCGGTGACCGCCAGGTTCCACGGCGAACACTTCGTCGTTCGCGCCGGTGCACCCGCGTCGTACGAGAGCGAGATCCCCGGTGCGCCTATGGTCCCGGATGAGGTCGTGGACAGGGCTCAGCCGGGAACCCTGCTCCTCACGCCTCTGGCGCTAGCGCTAATCATGGTCGAGACGACCGATCTCATCTTCGCTGTCGACTCGATCCCGGCCATCTTCGCCATCACGAGTGACCCGTTCTTGGTGTTCAGTAGCAACGTGTTCGCGATTCTCGGTCTGCGATCGCTCTACTTCGCGCTGGCCGGGATGGTAGAGAAGTTCCGATATCTGAAGTTCTCGCTTGCATTGGTCCTGATGGTAGTGGGCGTCAAGATGTTGCTTGCCGAATGGCTGAAGCTCGCCCTCGGGAAACACTTCAACTTGTACTTGATGACTGTAATACTTGCGATCCTGGTAGCGGGTGTGGCAGCATCCCTACTAGCAGAGCGTCATCGCAGAGACGCCTAACAAGCGCTTCAACTCGGAGCGCAAAAAACCGCGCCCGGTTAAGCGCATCGTTATAATACATCTGAAAAAGTATTCATCGATGATCGTATTCTTCTCATATAAGGTGCTCAAAATATGAATCCATTATGGATTTTGGCGGCATTTCTATTTGGTGCTGTTATCAGCAGAATTGGTTTGCCACCCCTTGTGGGATATTTGCTGGCCGGATTTGCGCTAAACAGTATCGGTGTTACGGGCGGCGAACTACTGGAAACTTTAGCTGAGGCCGGTATTACGCTTCTTCTGTTTACCATCGGACTGAAGCTGAAGATTAAAAGCCTTGCAAAACCCGAAGTCTGGGCCGGTACATCCATTCACATGATTTTCACGGCCATTCTTTTCGGCTTTTTAATCCGGATGCTCGGGTTTTCAGGGATACCGCTCTTTGACCAATTGACTTGGCAGACATCGCTGCTAATCGCGTTCGCCATGAGTTTTTCCAGCACGGTCTTTGCCGTGAAAGTGATAGAGGAAAAAAAGGAGATGGCCTCGCGGCATGCGGTTGCCGCAATCGGCATCCTGATTATGCAGGATATTATTGCCGTTGTTTTTTTGGCGGCGTCCACAGGAAAAATTCCTTCCGTATGGGCCGTGCCTCTTTTGGCGTCGCTTTTTATTACAAGGCCTGTTCTTGGAAGAGTCATGGCGATGTGTGGTCATGGCGAATTGCTGATGCTGTTCGGTATTCTGATGACTGTTGTCGGTTACAGCGGATTTGAACTTGTCGGGTTGAAAGGCGATCTTGGGGCGCTGGTGGTGGGAATGCTCTTCGCCGCTCACCCCAAGGCGCCGGAACTGGCCGACAGATTGCTTGGATTCAAAGATTTGTTTTTGATCGGCTTTTTTTTAAATATCGGCATTTCCGGCTCTCCAACCCTCACAGGGTTCATAATAGCGCTACTACTGGCCCTGGTCATGCCGTTCAAGACCGGATTGTTTTTTATCCTTCTTACCCGTTTCAGGCTGCGTGCCCGCACATCGTTACTTGCCTCTCTCAGTTTGTCGAATTACAGTGAGTTTGGTCTTATTGTCGGCTCAATCGGCGTTGCCAACGGCTGGATCAGCAGTGAATGGATGGTGGTAATTGCCATTGCACTTTCGTTGACCTTTATCATGGCCGCACCCCTGAATGCTGCTTCACACAGCATATATGCGCGTGGTTCAGGCCGCCTGAAATATTTCGAGACTTCAACCCGGCTGCCGGAAGACGAGCCCATCGATCCGGGCGACGCTGAAATTACGATTCTCGGTATGGGCGGCGTCGGAACGAGCGCCTATGATGAAATGAGGAGTCGATATGGTGAAATCGTTATCGGTGTTGATTTTAACACGGAAAAAGTGGAAGAACACCAGAAAAAAGGAAGACGGGTGTTTTTCGGAGATGCCGGCGACAGTGATTTCTGGAAACGCGTCGAACCTTCCAAAAGCTCGGTCTGTCTGGTTATGCTCGCCCTGCCTGATGCCAGGACAAGCGTTTTTTCAATTCAGCAGATGAAGGAAAGAGGTTACAAAGGTCAGATCACAGCGTCTGTCCGCTATGTGGACGAAATGCAACTTTTAAGAGATGCTGGGATTGATGCCGTATACAATTTATATGAAGAAGCGGGTGTTGGTTTTGCCGACCATGTGTGCGAGCATATGGATTATTGTAAGCTTAAAAATATCGAGTAGTGTTTACCCCTTTAAGTTACGAGTGATAGCATTTGAACGAAATGTATAGGAACGAAGCTCGTAAGAGGTATAACATATTCGGATAATATATTATAACAACGGCATTGTAGCGACGGCAAAAAAACCGCCGCGCCACATGCCGGATGTTACTTTGTTTCTATTGGTAATCTTCATCGCAATTCTCAATCTAAACTTGCGGATTTGTAGGTGCACAACCGCTCGGATATATTGACACTTTATTAGCTCAGCCCTATTGATAACCTGGTTGTAATCCTGATGCTGAATGAAAGCCGGCCTGTAAAATAAAAATGATTCCCCAAAGGTTGGTAAGACACATTAATCATCCGTGCAGCACGTCCATCCATTTTATTGCTTCTGTATCGGTGATTTTCCCCAAGTACATCTGCGTGGTTTTAATATCCTGGTGCCTGAGAAGGACCTTTGATACCACTTCCAGGGGGATACCGTTACGGCTGGCATAGGTTGCTGAATATCGACGCAGATCATGGGGTCGAATCTGGATTCCGATCTTTTCACCAAGCTTCCTCACCATGGATAAAGCGGAGGAATAACATATCGGGAATATCCTGCTCTCCGGATCATGCTTACAGTCACGGACATACTCAGCGAGCCTCTTTGCTATTGATTCGGTCATAAAAGCAACTTCTATATCCTTTCCCGATTTAGGTTGCCGAATAATCAGCTTCCGGTCCGTAATATCCGATGCTCTGAGATTCAAGACCTCTCCTATTCTCATGCCGCATCTTGCCTGAAGTTCCAAAATTAGCCTGTCTCTTATCTTTTTGCTCCGATAAATCATTTCATCAACACTTTCTCTGCTGAGGATGTCCTTCTGTTTCATTCTTGGGCTTTTGAAAGCTTTGATCATGACTGAATCCTGGCAAGGGTTCTTCATGGAATGTCTTTTTTCATTAATCAGGAAATTGAAGAATGCTTTCAATTGAGCATATCTCAATCTCCTGGTTGACTTGGCCAAATGTTCTGTTAAAGATTCCAGAAACTGGTAAATGTGGTCAGGAGTGATCGCTTCCACGTGAATATCTGCAAAATAATTCTCGAGATGTTCAAGAAGGTAACGGTAGCTGTCCTTAGTTCTTTTTCTGTGAATATTCTTCTGTGAGATTTGAAAAGTTTGAATTGCGTCTCTTACTGTCATTGCCTGCCTCCTTTTTTATAGACCTCTGGGGAAGTATTGATTATATAGGACTATTAAAGACAGTCGTTTGGATTTGTTGGCTGTAATCCACAAACCGACAGAGTCAGAAAATATTCATGATTTTCTTCATGAAAGCGGTAACTATGCAATCTTGAAGAAAATGCTGACAAAATGCTTGATCTTAAATTGAAATCAATAGAAGGATATATAGACTGAAAATTGAAACTCTTCATTTTATGCGGAGCAATCTAAACATCGTTAAGCACATAAAATCGAGAGCATATAATCATGGAAATGAAAGATACCAAAATGATTGTTCATCCCTCATTCTTGGAAGCGTTTAAGTTTTGGCTGAAACTTGGTTTTATCAGTTTCGGAGGTCCTGCGGGGCAAATTGCCATCATGCATCAGGAAGTGGTAGAAAAAAAGAAATGGATAAGCAATGACCGTTTCTTGAACGCTCTCAACTATTGCATGCTGTTACCCGGTCCGGAAGCCCAACAACTTACAGTTTACATCGGATGGCTGCTTCATAAAATTCCCGGAGGAATTGTGGCAGGCTCTTTGTTTGTAATTCCTTCCATGTTTATTTTATTTGCGCTGAGTTATATTTATGCAGCATTCGGAAATGTATTTCTGGTGGAATCTTTTTTTAACGGTTTAAAAGCCTCAGTCATGGCTGTCGTTTTTGCGGCAGTTATAAAAATTGGAAAAAAATCACTGAAAAATTCCGTGCTCGCCTGTATTGCCGCATTGTCTTTTATAGCTATTTTTTTTCTGAAAATCCCCTTTCCAATCATTATTATTGTTGCAGGAATTATGGGCATTTTAGGACATTTCATATTCCCGGATAAATTTAAATCATCGAAATCGAAAAATCTTAAAGGACTTGAGGATGAAGGCTATGTTGTTATTTGTGAAAATACGGATGAATGTCATATCAATCCTTCTTCAGGAAAAAGCATAGGTATTCTGATTTCATTTATAGTGTTGTGGATAATTCCTGTCGGTATTTTATACAGCATATCAGATTTTAAAATATTTTTTACAGAGGCGTTGTTTTTTACAAAAGCAGCATTTCTGACATTCGGCGGCGCATATTCGGTGCTGGCATATATTGCTCAAGTGACAGTTGAACAGTATTCCTGGCTTACAAGACCTCAGATGATGGATGGACTCGGACTTGCCGAAACAACACCGGGTCCGCTGATTATGGTGTTGCAGTTCGTAGGGTTTATGGCAGGTTGGAATTATCATGGAAATTTAAGTCCTGTTTTCAGTGCCTTGATTGGCTCGCTTACAGCAACATATTTCACATTTCTTCCATGCTTCATGTTTATTTTCTTAGGAGCGCCCTACATAGAAAAATTCCGTGATAATCAGAAGCTCTCTTCGGTGTTATCCGGCATTACCGCTGCTGTTGTCGGTGTTGTTCTGAATTTGGCGGTTTGGTTCGGTATGTATGTGATGTTTCCGCAGAAAGGCATAATCAACTGGTTTGCAATCATATTAGGGATAATATCATTTGTAGCTATGCAATGGCTGAAAATCGGAATGATTCCGGTCATTGCAGTTTCCGGAGCAGCCGGAATAGTCTGGAACTTATTTTGAAAAGGCATTCGGTCATAGGGAACAAGAAAAATATTATAGAACATGAGAGAACGAGCTAACATGGCAATCAAAACTGATGCGACTATCGGCGTACCGCTTATTTTGTTATTTCAAAAGTGAACAAGCAAAAGATTTCATCCACCGTTCCTGTATGTAGGTGCAAAGTGGCGGTTTTGACGGTGAAAGCAGGCTGAAATAATTTCAAGAGGTTGATTCCAAGAGCTCCTTCCTGTTATCAGTAAAACGTCAACCTCGATGAAAAGGCAGGACTTCAAATCGCAATCAACAACTTAATAATATTGACTTTATGATATTTGAGAGTAAGGTATGAGTCACAACAAGTGATTCTTATGCTGTGTTATCAACCTTAGTTATCATAGGAGTGGGTAATGTTTAACATCAGCCTCCCCTGTGTTATATACTCTTACTGCTTACAAACCATTCATTTTCTGCAATATTTATGATTATACGTATTACGTTTTTCCTGATAATAAGCACATTTTACATATAGTCTTCAGCAATAACTATTTGATTATAAATAACTATTGATATATACGAAAAATTACTCAACAATAATATTTGATTTCAACCCGGTAAATTAAAGATTACATATATAATTGTTCGCTGGAAAAGACGGAGAAGAATGATATGCCAGCATTTAATGAAAATGACTTGTCGGCCTTGCTTCTGGAAAACACTATTCTCAGATCAGTTGAGCCGGGTATCTACTCTGTTCTCCACGATAATGAATCTGGCAATGAGTATGATACTCAGTTCGGTTTTATATACGACTTGGTCGCGTGCAATCCGATCTATAACAAGTTTATTTGGGGGTATTCGGTCAAAATGTTTCCAAAAATTGCGACTGATGCACTTCGGTCTGCGCCCCATGGTTATGTTTTGGATCTCGGCTGCGGTTCCCTTGCATTTACAGCAAAGGCATATAGCCAATATGCTGAACGGCCAGTAGTTTTAGCAGATCAATCGCTGAAAATGCTCAGAATGGCTAAATCAAGGTTAATAAAACAAAACGGCAAGGTGCCGGACAATCTGGTTTTTCTTCATTCAGACGCTCTTAATCTCCCATTTCAAGAAAATGCATTCGCAACAATTATTTCCGAGAACCTGCTGCATTGTCTTGATGACACAAGTATCTTATTGAGACAATTGAGAAACATCATATCAGAGAACGGCAAAATATATTTCACGACACTGGTAAAAAGCAATCGTCTGGCGGACAAATACCTGCAAGCGTTGGCAGACAGCGGAAAGCTAATTTCTAGAACTGTGGCTGACCACAAAGAAATTTTCAAACAAGTTGGCTTGGTTGCAACATACGAAACAAATGGTAATCTTTTGTCGATCCAGTACGAAAAATATCAAATAATCAGCGAACCAGTCGTTCCAGCGGACCCCGCAACTGCGCGGGTCCGTTGAACTCAACGTTATACACCCCACCATACGAGGAGATCATATGATAGTCAAATCGAATGAGGCACAGAGAAGAAGTTTCCTGGGTGTTGATTTTGTACTGCTCTCGCATGGCACAGAATCAATGGTAACTAAAATGCTTTATAAGAAAGGAGACAATCCTCCGTTACACAAGCATCCGAATGAGCAGAGCGGGTATGTGATCTCCGGAAAATATAGAATTGTCATTGATAATGTCCGGCGCGAAATTGGTCCGAGTGATTCATACACTATTCCTCGCAACGTTGAGCATAGCTTTGAAATCATAGAGCCTGGGGAGGTGCTGGACTTCTTCAGTCCACCAAGAAAGGATTATCTATAGTGTATAACAATTCATTCGAGGGGATGCGAACAACTTGCGGTCTACGTAGGTAAGACCGAGCGCGCACCCCTCAATTCGTCGTTGGGCTAATAGAAAGGAGAAGCATGATGTCAACCAGAGCTAATATCGCATCGGAAAAGTTTTTGAGCGGATACAACTGAGCACAGTCGGTTCTTTACGCTTTCCGGGAAGAAGGCGACTTGTCAGAGGAAGCGGCCCTGAAGATCGCGTGTGGTTTGGGCGCAGGGATGGCACGAAAAGAGGAAGTCTGCGGTGCAGTAACAGGAGGCATCCTTGTCTTGGGAATGCGGCATGGCAGGGGTAGCAAAGACGATCGGTCTGCCCAGGAGCGGACCTATGCAAAAACGCGAGAGCTCATGGACCGTTTTTCTGAGAAGTATGGTACGGTTATTTGTCGTAAATTGCTAAATGGTTGTGAGTTGACGACGGAAGAAGGTCAAAAATACTTCAAGGAGAATGATTTGCTTAACAAATTATGTGTGCCGTGTGTTCAAAGCATAGTCATGATTCTTGAGGACAATCTGTAGGTTAGCCCAACCTGTTGTTTCACCGGATTCGCTTCGCTCTCCGGTGAACTTGGCGTTTCTCTCTTTCAATCCATAATCCTCAATCCTGACAACTGCTCACCACTGAACAGTTGTAGGTGCACAACCGCTCGGATATATTGAGATTTAAATTAGATCAGCCCTATTGATAACTGGTTGTAAGATAGAAATGCAGGACATCTGATTTTTTACTTCGGATGGGTCAGCATGTCTTCCTGTTATCCACAAAACGTCACCCTCAGCGAAAATGCTGAATTTCAAGCGATTATCAATGATGTCATTTCCTTGATAAGTGTGATATAATCATTCAGCTCTGTGAGGGGGTTAGGTCAAAGGATTCATGTTTGAACCGAAACATCGAGCGCATTCCACGTTGCTTGCGGCGGGGTTAGCGTGCGAATTAAAAAATGGGGATACTACCCCAGCGGCGGAATCGGATTCCCAATTTGATTCACTAATGCCCCTTGCGGAGGGAACAGCCGGCGAGATTGTCATACGAATAGGAAGAATGATCTAAAATAACCAACACTAACACAAGAAGAAAAGGAAAATACATTATGTTTTGTTTTCAATGTCAAGAAACAGCCAAGAATCAAGGATGTACCGTTAAGGGTGTCTGCGGCAAACCCGGAGAAACGGCAGATCTCCAGGATCTCCTCATTTACGTATGCAAGGGCATTTCGGTCTATGGGGAAAAATTGAGGGAAAAGGGCATTGTGGACAAGCAGGCCACCCGTTTCGTGTGCGAGGCCCTTTTTGTCACCATTACCAATGCGGCCTGGGACGATGATGTGATTATTGAGAAGATCAAGGAAGGCCTCAAGGTTCGGGACGCTGTCAAAGAAAAGGTCGGTTCTGCCCTATCCGACGCATTGCCGGATTGCGCCATCTGGACGCCGAAGGACAAGACGGACATCGTGGCCAAGGCCACGTCCGATGAAATTCACATCACGGCCGCCAAACATGAGGACGTGCGCTCCCTCAGGGAGTTGCTCATCATCGGCGTCAAGGGGATTGCCGCCTATGCCGATCATGCCGCGGTTCTCGGTCATGAAAAGGATGAGATCTACGGCTTTATCATGGAGGCTCTGGCATCTACCACCAAGGACCTTTCGGTGGACAACATGATCGCCCTGGTCATGAAGGCGGGAGAGATGTCTGTGAGCACCATGGCCCTTCTGGATACGGCCAATACGAAGGCCTATGGCAATCCCGAAATTACGGAAGTCAACCTCGGGGTCCGAAACAATCCCGGAATCTTGATCTCCGGCCACGACTTGAAAGACATGGAAGAACTGCTCAGGCAGACCGAAGGAACGGGCGTGGATGTCTATACCCACGGCGAGATGCTGCCGGCGAACTACTATCCTGCATTCAAGAAATATAGCCATTTAGTGGGCAATTATGGTGGGTCCTGGTGGCATCAGAACCAGGAATTCGAATCATTCAACGGCCCCATCATCTTGACCACCAACTGCCTGATTCCCGTAAAGAAAGAAAATAATTATTTAAACAGGCTGTTTACCACCGGGGTGGTCAGTTATCCCGGCGCCAAACACATTGTAAACCGTACCGAAGGCGGGACAAAGGATTTTTCTCCATTGGTTGCGTTAGCGAAAACATGCAAGTCGCCGGAAGGGATCGAGACCGGCAAAATCGTAGGTGGATTTGCCCATAACCAAGTCCTGGCCCTGGCCGACAAGGTGATTGCGGCCGTGAAGTCCGGTGCCATTAAGCGTTTCGTGGTGATGGCTGGGTGCGATGGACGGCAGAAGTCACGCAGCTATTTCACCGAGGTGGCCAATAATTTACCCAAAGATACGGTGATCCTCACAGCCGGCTGCGCCAAGTATCGGTATAACAAGTTGGCCCTAGGCGACATCGGCGGCATTCCCCGCGTGCTGGATGCTGGTCAGTGCAACGATTCGTACTCCCTGGCGGTGATTGCCCTGAAGCTTAAGGAGGCCTTCGGACTCAAAGACATCAATGATCTACCCATCTCCTACGACATTGCCTGGTATGAGCAAAAGGCGGTCGCCGTGCTGCTGGCCTTGCTGTTTCTCGGTGTGAAAGGCATTCGCCTCGGGCCAACCCTGCCGGCTTTTCTGTCTCCAGCTGTGGCCAAAGTCCTTGTGGATAAATTCGCCATCAAACCCATCGGAACTGTACAGGATGACATTGCGGCAATGATGAAGGGAGAATAGCGACCACGTGATAGTGGTATAGTCCCATCATGGAGAAGTGCATCTTCAGGGTCCAAAACAATGGGAAAGGAAAAGCTTATGATGAGAGATTTCAATGAGCAAGACAAGCAGAAGAAGAAAATACGCATCCAATTGCCTCAGAATCCGGCCAATCTTCCGAAAGAGACTTTGAGGCAACTGGAAACGGATGTGTCCGCGTCTCTCCATGACGGCTATCTGCCCTGCCTGGTCGCTTGGAGGATAGCAAAAGACCTCGATGTCCCTCGAATTGCCATCGGGTCGGTCATGGACAAACTAGGCGCGCGCGTTACGGACTGCCAAATCGGGTTTTTCAAGGTGGACAAAACCCCGTACCCGGGCAATGCGCCACAGGAACTGTCATCGGAAATCACAACCGGTCTGCGTGAGCTGGATGCCGCTAGAGACCTGACATGTCCGACGACTTTTGAACTTGCCCGCCGCCTTAAGACTACCCCGATAAAGGTTTCAGAAGCGGCAAATATTCTTGGGCTAAAAATACGGGACTGCCAACTCGGCTGTTTTTAGTGACCTCCCGCACCGCTTTTATGTAGAGGAAGGCAGGAAGGCCGAACGGCCTTCCCCTATCCAGGTGTGGGTATCCCGATCCATGTTCAACGGAACATCGTTGTGATTCGGTATCAACGGTTGCAGAAGATCACAACGGACAAGAAAGATCCTTGGGGCTGATTTAAGTCAAGGACAATCAACCTTCAGGATGTCAGGGAAATAGTCAGTCATGACGGGCAAATCTTGCGCCAGGAAAGGAGATGTGAGAATGGAACGGATCAATCTAAAGGAAAAAGAGGTGTTCAAAAAGGAAGGGCGGGGCATGGCCAACGTGGTCGATGAACCGTATCTGCTCATAAACCAGGTCTGTCTGGAACCGGGGCAGAATGTGCCGGAGCATCAGGCCAATTCCAATGTGACCCTTCAGGTGGTCTCCGGCGAAGGAACGTTCTTCATCGGCAAGGAAAAGGTCAAAGCCGGGATGGGAAATCTCCTGCGCGTTCCACTGCATTCCCCCATGAGCATTCAAAATGAATCCCCAAAACGCCTGGTCTTTCTGGTCATCAAGACCCCCCATCCGGATGCCGCGCAAACAGATTCGTCTGAGGATAAAAACAGGGAAGGACGTTTCGTGAACCTGATCAAATTTCCTGCGTTGAAACCCGGGAAGGAGAAAGAATTTCGGGAATGGTTCGGGCGATCCAGCGAGCTTTTCGCCAAACATCCGGGATTCATCTCCCGGACGCTCCTGAAATCGACAGAGGGAACGGAGCAGTATGCCGCCGTAGTCGAACACGAATCAAAGGAGACCTTCATGGCGATGCACCTGAGCGATGAACGGCAGATGCTCTTCAAGAAGGTGGAAACGCTGATCGATGGAATGCCGGAGCCTCACTTCTACGAAGTGTTGACGACCTGGCGCAAATAGCGCGTAGGTTACGATGACGACATCCCTGCAATGAATGGAGGACAAACCGATGAAACGACCCATCAAGAACAACGTCTCATGGATCGGCAAGATCGACTGGGAGCTCCGGAGATTCCACGGCGACGAGTATTCGACCCACCGAGGCTCCACCTACAACTCCTATCTGATCGAGGAGGAAAAGGTCGCCGTGATCGATACTGTCTGGGCGCCCTTCGCCAAGGAGTATGTCGATAATCTTGAAAAACTGATCGATCTGAAAAAGATCGACTACGTGATCGCCAACCATGCGGAGATCGACCACAGCGGGGCGCTTCCCGAGCTGATGAGCCGCATTCCCGACACGCCAATCTATTGCACGGCCAATGGCGTCAAGTCGCTCAAGGGCCATTACCACAAGGATTGGAACTTCCATCCCGTCAAGACCGGCGACAGACTGAGTCTGGGGAAGAAGGAACTGGTCTTCATCGAGGCGCCAATGCTCCACTGGCCGGATAGCATGTTCAGCTACCTGACCGGGGACAACATCCTCTTCAGCAACGACGCCTTCGGCCAGCACTATGCGTCGGAATACATGTTCAACGACCTGGTGGACCAGGCGGAGCTGATGGAGGAGTGCATCAAGTATTACGCAAATATCCTGACCCCCTTCAGCGAGCAGGTAACGAAGAAGATCCAGGAGGTTCTCGCCTTCAACCTGCCGGTGGACATCATCTGCACAAGCCACGGCGTCATCTGGCGGGACAACCCCATCCGGATCGTCCAGCAGTACCTGAAATGGGCGGACAGCTACAGGGACAACCAGATTACGCTGGTTTACGACACGATGTGGAACGGAACGCGCATCATGGCGGAAAACATCGCCCAAGGGATCAAGCAGAACGATCCCCAGGTCAATCTGAAGCTCTACAACCTGGCCAAATCGGACCGGAACGATGTAATGACCGAGATCTTCCGCTCCCGGGCCATCCTGGTCGGATCCCCGACGATCAACCGCGGCGTTCTGACCTCAATCGCAGCGCTTCTGGAAGAGATGAAAGGACTGAAGTTCAGAAACAAGAAGGCGGCCGCCTTCGGCTGTTACGGCTGGAGTGGCGAATCGGTCAAGATGATTCGGGGGCAGCTTGAAGCGGCGGGATTCCAGGTGGTGGACGATGGTCTCCGGTGCCTGTGGAACCCAGACGCCGATAGCATCGCAAACTGCGTCGAATACGGAAAGAAGCTATCGGACCTTTTGAAGTAAAAAATGCAAAAATGCAACCTCCTTCACCATTAACCCATGGGAGCGAGGGGATGATACGCAACATTCCGATGTCGCGCATCGGACGGCGAAATCCGACCACGCGGTTCCGGGGTCGTTGATTTCATCGCCTTGACTTAAGTCAAGGATTTTTCGTTCTGTTGATGAGATACGAAGATACGAGAAACGAATTGTGACGCAGTCATAACAAATCGGAAACCGATTTCTGCTTAGGGGAGGCCAAGGAACCAATGAAATTCTTATCCATTAACCGCCGGATGTTGGCGCTCTTAGCGGTCGTCGTGCCGCTACTGGCCCTGTTGATCTACGTGGCGTTGCGCTCCGGACCGCTTGCGTCCATCCCCGTGACCGTGACCACCGCGGAAAGCCATTCCATCGCACCGGCCTTGTTCGGCATCGGCACGGTCGAGGCCCGCTTCACCTATCGGATCGGACCAACGGTTGCCGGTCGGATCAAACGAGTGGAGGTGCAGGTGGGTGACAGGGTCCAGGCGGGGCAGTTGCTTGGTGAAATGGACCCTGTGGATTTTGACGACCGCATCGCTGCGCAGAAGGCAGCGCTTAACCGCGGCGAGTCTGCTGTGGTTGCCGCCGAAGCTCAGGTGAGAGAAACGTTGGCACGCAAGACCTATGCCGAAAAGCAGGCAAGCCGCTATGAACAATTGCTGAAGACACGTTCAGTGAGCGAAGAGTCGGTTGAGGGCAAGCGTCAGGAGATCCAGGTAACCGAGGCTGGTTTTGCCGCTGCCCGTGCTAACCTCGGTGCCACACGTCAAGAGATGGCGCGCATACGCTCCGACCTCGATGGCCTGATTCAACAGCGCGCCAATCTGCGCTTGATTACGCCAGTCAGTGGCCTGGTGGCTACGCGCAACGCCGATCCCGGCACCACCGTGGTCGCCGGACAGTCGGTGGTGGAAGTGATTGACCCCGCGACTCTGTGGATCAATGTTCGCTTCGATCAACTGCGCGTATCGGGCCTGCGCACTGGGCTGCCGGTTCAGATCGTGCTGCGCTCGCAAGAGGGGATTCGATTTGCAGGGCGCGTGTTGCGCCTGGAGCCGATGGCCGATGCGGTCACCGAGGAAACACTGGCCAAGGTGATTTTCGATGCATTGCCTAAAAGGCTGCCTCCCGTCGGTGAACTGGCCGAGGTCACGGTTGAGATGTCCGCGTTGCCGGAGACGCCTGTGTTGCCCAATGCCAGTGTGCAGCGGGTCACTGGCCGTCTTGGCGTCTGGCTGATCGAAGAGGACAAACTGCGCTTCGCGCCGATCAAAGTGGGCGCGACCGACCTCGACGGACGGGTGCAGATCCTCGAAGGGATCAAGGCGGGCGACCGTGTGGTCGTCTATAGCCAGCGCGCCCTTGGACCCCGCAGCCGCGTCAAGATTGTTGAGCGCCTGGAAGGGGTTTCGCCATGATCAGTCTCGCGGGCCGCGACATCATGCACTCCTGGGGGAAGTTTGTCTTTACTGGCGTGGGGCTGGGGCTGTTGATCGGCGTTACGCTAACCATGGCCGGAGTATACCGCGGTATGGTGGACGACGCCAAAGTGTTGCTCGATAACAGCGGCGCCGACCTCTGGGTGGTACAGCAGGACACCCTCGGCCCCTATGCCGAGCCGTCCAGCCTCTACGATGACGTTTATCGCACCATTCGCGGAATGCCCGGCGTTGACCGGGCGGCCAACATCACCTATCTGACTATGCAGGTCCGCCAGGGCCAGCGCGACGTGCGCGCCATGATCGTCGGTGTCGTGCCCGGCGGCCCCGGCGAACCCGGGCAGCCCGGCTATCTAATCGCCGGTCGGCAAATCACGCGCAGCCATTATGAGGCCGTCGCCGATGTCGCCACCGGATTTAAACTCGGCGAGCGCATCCAGATCCGCCGCAACCACTACGCGGTGGTCGGCCTGACCCGGCGCATGGTCTCCTCCGGCGGCGACCCGATGGTGTTCATACCGCTCAAGGATGCGCAAGAAGCGCAGTTCCTAAAAGACAACGATGCCATTGCCCAGCAACGCCGCCGAACTGCCGGGAACCCGGCCTTCAATCGTCCAGGGACGCCGGGTCTTCTCGATGCGGTGCTTGCCTCACAAAGCATCAACCCTTACATCAATGCCGTGCTGGTGCAGGTCAAGCCCGGATTCATCCCGGAGGAGGTTGCTGAACCGATTCGGCGCTGGAAGCGCTTGCAGGTTTATACCCGCGTACAGATGGAAGAGATCCTGATCGGCAAGCTGATTGCCACCGCGGCCAAACAGATCGGCATGTTCCTGGTGATTCTCGCCATCGTCAGCGCCGCCATCGTCGCCTTCATCATCTATACCCTGACCCTCGGCAAGATCCGCGAGATCGCGGTGCTCAAACTGATCGGCACCCGAAATCGCACCATCGCCGGGATGATCATGCAGCAGGCGCTGGGTTTGGGTTTGATCGGCTTCGTCGTGGGAAAGATCGCCGCCACCTTCTGGGCGCCGATTTTTCCCAAGTATGTTTTGCTCGAACCGGGCGATGCGCTGCTCGGCTTCGCCGGCGTTTTTGTGATCTGTGCCCTGGCGAGCGTCCTGGCCATCCGCGCCGCCCTCAAAGTGGATCCGGCGGAGGCAATCGGTGGCTGACATGCTCGAAAAAGGGATCCGCATTGAGGGATTGCGCAAACGCTACGGAAAAGGCGACACGGCCCTCGATGCGCTCAAGGGGGTGGATATGCAGGTCGCCCCCGGTGAAACCGTCGGGCTGATCGGACCCTCGGGCTCCGGCAAGAGCACCCTGCTCAAATGCCTGGGCGCCGTGATCGAGCCCACCGCCGGCCGGATGACGCTGGGGGAAGAGGTGATCTACGACGACGGCTGGAAGATACCCGATCTGCGCGCCCTGCGCCGCGACAAAATCGGTTTCGTCTTTCAGGCGCCTTACCTGATCCCGTTCCTCGACGTCACCGACAACGTGGCGTTGCTGCCCATGCTGGCCGGTCACCCCAATGCGGAATCCCGGAAGCGCGCGCTGGAATTGCTTGAAGCGCTGGACGTGGCGCATCGCGCCAAAGCCATGCCGTCGCAACTCTCCGGCGGCGAACAGCAGCGGGTCTCCATCGCCCGGGCGCTGGTCAACCGGCCGCCGGTGATCCTTGCCGACGAGCCCACGGCGCCCTTGGACAGCGAGCGCGCATTGGCCGTGATTCGCATCCTCAATCAAATGGCCCGCCAATACGAGACCGCCATCATCGTCGTGACGCACGACGAAAAGATCATCCCGACCTTCAAGCGCATCTACCACATCCGGGATGGCAAGACCCAGGAAGAAGCCGGCGAAGGGCGGGCGTTCGAATGAAAACCATGCATTCATTTTTGAAGCGGATTGGGTTAAAGGAGCGAATTTTATGAAGACCGATCGTACAGTGCACTGGATGGCCATCGCCGCAATCGTGTTCGGTGCCGTGACAATCGTCGCGATGCGTGCCATGAAAGCATCCCTAACTGGAGGTTGACGACTTGATGAGAATCATCAAAGGAATCGCCCAAGTCAATAATTTACGAGAACGGAACCGTCCATGAAAACACATAGCCGCATACGCCCCACAGGCGCATGGCTTCAACTGGCCTGCTTGGCCTTCTACGAGTGAGTACTGGCCGGTTGCGCCGTCGGTCCCGACTTCAAACGACCTGAACCGCCATCGGTTTCCTGGCAATACCTTTGGGCAACGCTGCACAGCTTTCCGTTGCTTTCAAATAGTAATTCTCAACATTCTCTTTAAGCCTTGTATACTTGACTCGTAGGTGTAGACAGCGATTCCGGGAGTTGGACGATCTTGAAAATCCCATCACTTTGATTTCCTTTTTTTATTGCGTTCTTTTGCACCATTTTACCGATCAGCCAGCCATTTAATGATATTCATATGTTGATACTCTGTGTCAAAAACCGGGTGATGTGCAGATGCTGTACGCCTTTTTCGCCGCCTTCCATAATTTTATACATCGAAACAACAAACTTCGGGTAATTGTCGGGTATCTGAAGGAGATTCCCAAATTCTCTTTCCCGCGTTTTTTTGTCGGGGATAAGATAAGCAACCTGCACGTAGAGCCTGCCCCCGTGTTCATGAAAAACGTGGAATAACACTCACTCTCAGCATCACATCCCCGTAACCCAGACATTCCACACCGACATCGGGACACCTTACATACCTCATGAAGTGAAAATTATCCGGGTCATGGCCTTCGCTTAAGCGTTCGTTAATCTGTGCGACTGGGATCATAAGCTGGAAAACAAGGTATACACACATTTTCTTTGGACACAGTTTGGTCAGTAAATTACCATCGACATCCAGGAAAAGCTTCTGGCCTTCAACATGACCGGAATTGCAATTGCGGGATCTGACAACCTGGGCTTCTATCGTATAAAGCGGAGCTGATTCGGCAAGGCGTTTTAAATGTCGTATCCTGTGCCCACCCTCATATAATTTTTCCATTTCAGCATCAGTGTAACCAACTCGCTCTCCATACTTTTTTACAATTTCATCTTCCATTTGAGTATCTCCTGTTTATATTAAAGCGCACTGCTCAGCATCAATGCGCCGCCAGGGGCCATATGAAATACATTGCCATGCCAACTACAAAACGGATTTTCCCTGGATTTCTCTTCTTCTGTTGGCTTATACTTTAATTGAAGCTCCCCGCTGCAAGCTACGGGGAATCTTCGACTGCATGGAATAGCATCTGTTTTTAATTCGCTCGCTAACCCCGCTGCAAGCAGCGAGGTTGGCGCTCGCTGTTTTAGTTTAGCAAGTAATTTATGAATAATACACTTATGAATTTTATGTAAAGCGTCCGGCAGGACGCTTGAAAATCTTGATTAGGCTGTCAAATTGCCTGATCAAAAAATCACAACCCCCATGATTTGTCAATGAATTAACACCCGGCTGGAAGAATACCTGCTCTAGAGAGTTCCCATGCAGTAGCATACGCTATGGAGCAGGCTTCAAGGATGAAGAAGGAGCACATAATAATTGTCAACCTTTCCGGAAGAGGCGACAAGGATCTCGGGATCGTTTCGCAGAATATAAGGAAGTGAATAAAGGATAGTAACCAGTGACCAGTGATCAGTAACCAGTGATCGGCCGGAATAGTTATCGGAAGCGCCTTTGAGCGAATAATCGAAGAAAACCAGGGCAATCCAAGCATACATGAAATTCTTGGCAAACAGGTAAGTAAACTAAAAAAAGCAACCAAAATTCTATCGTGAGTTTCGTTTTGATAGCCTGAAGGTTTTTAGCCCGAAGACTATTATTAACTTCAGCCTTCTGCCTCGTTACTATTCACTCTTCACTATTTCTTACTTCTTCCAGCCGCCGATAAGGTGCATATGAAGATGGAATATGACCTGACCGCCTCCTTTTTCAACATTGAAAAGGAGTTTATAGCCGGATTGTGAAATACCCTCTTTCTCGGCCATCATCTTACCGGCCATTATCATATCCGATACAATTTTTGAATCTTCCCCGGTCAGATCGTTTACGCTCCTGATATGTCTTGTCGGAACAATCAGAATGTGAACCGGCGCGTGGGGATTTATGTCCCTGAAAATGACAAGGTCGTCATTCTTATAAAGGAATGTGGTCGGAATCTCTCCATTTACAATCTTGCAGAAAATACAGTCTTTTTCCATCCCGGTTTCCTCCGTTATTAAACAGTCATATCAGTCGATTATTTATTACCGATTAATCCAGAACCATCCTTTTTGTCAAGTAATACGACCCGATGATCATAAATTTTTTACGAATTGGAAACTTTAATTTATTTTGACATTTTCATAAAATATGAATATATATAAATATGAAATTAAGAGGAGGTGCTCAATGCTAAGAAAATTAGGAAAAAGCAACCAGGTTGCCATACCAAAAGAAATTATAACCGTTTTGGGGCTTAAAATGGATGACTATCTTGATATATCCATTGATAACAATAGGATTATTCTCGAGCCTAAAGTTTTAGTTCCCAAAGAACAGGCCTATTTTTTTACCAAAGAATGGCAAGCCGATGAACAGGATGCTGAAAAAGATATAAGAAAAGGGCGTGTAACAAAAACAAAAAGTCTGGATGATCTCTTTACGGAAATGGACAAATAGTGCATCTTGAGGCTACTAAAAACTTCTTAAAGCTTTATAAAAAGCTTGATCCAGAAATTAAGAATCAGGTCAAAAAGGCATTGGTGCTCCTTGAGAAGGATTCATCTCATCCGTCGTTGGGTCATAAAAAAATGGCCGGCCATGACGATATTTATGAAATCAGAGTCTCAAAAACCTATAGAATTACTTACACGAAGGCTGGAGATACGGCTGTCCTTCGTAAGGTTGGGACACACGATATTTTAAATAGACTCTGATCTGCTTTACCAGGCAAGAACTTTAACACAAAACTACTTAGTGTCCATCCGGAAACAAATTTTGGGCACATTGTGGTTTCCAATTTTTGGCAAGCTAAAGGAAATCAAGGGATTGCGCGGAGGCGTACACAATGTACGCCGCACAAGAAATCCCGCAGATTGACACCGAGATCGCACAAAAGGGCCATTTCCGGATGGAAATTACTTAATAAACCTTTTGTTCGTTTTGCTCAGTATTGGTTTTGTTTGTTTTGATAGTATGTTTTGGTTCATTAGAATAATATTAAACGCCCTGAAATTTATTATTGATTCGGATCAGGCGCGGGATTCCATCCATCAAAACCTGTGAATCGAATGTAACCTTTTAACTCATTTTGCGTTAAATATATCATGTGAACACATTAAAAGATTTCTATAACCGGCATCGGCGGAAATTTTTGACTTACCTCATTCGACGCTCGGGTGATTATCAATTGGCCTGTGACATCATGCAGGAGAGCTTTATTCGTCTTTATGAAAAGTACACTGCGGAAAACTATACACCGCAGTTGCTGTACACGATCGGCAGGAACCTTGTGCTTGATTCGCTGCGCAGGAGGAAATGGAATCCAACTGCTTTCGAGGATAATGACCAACCTGTCGAAAGCAAAGAAGAGCACTATTTCATGGTGCGTGACGAGTATCGTCGAGTGTTGACTGCTATGCAGCAGCTTGAGGATGACGAAAGAGACCTGCTTTCTCTAGTTGTGAGCAGTGAAATATCCTATCGTGAGCTGGCGAAA
>JAABQB010000022.1 GCA_011391695.1 Desulfobacteraceae bacterium
AAGGGATTGCGCGGAGACATACGCTTTGTATGTCGCACAAGAAATCCCGCAGATTGACACAGAGATCGCACAAAAGGGCCATTTCCGGATGGAAACTAAATAGATGATTTTATTTGGAGGACTTAAATGGACTACAAGAAAACGCTTAATCTTCCGGTTACTGAATTTGCCATGAAAGCCAATCTGGCTGTAAGGGAACCATTGATGTTAAGCTCATGGGAAGATATCCGCTTATATGACAAGGTCAGAGCAGCCTCGGAAAAACGCGAACTGTTTATTCTCCACGACGGCCCCCCTTATGCAAACGGGAATATTCATATCGGAACTGCGCTGAACAAAATCCTTAAGGATATCGTTGTACGCAGCAGGCAAATGTCGGGTTATAATGCAGTATATATTCCGGGATGGGACTGCCATGGGCTTCCCATAGAACACAATGTTGATAAGGAACTCGGCTCAGAAAGCAAAAAATATTCACAGGCAGAAATAAGAAAACTTTGCCGCCGGTATGCCGAAAAATATATTGATATTCAGCGCGAAGAATTCAAGAGACTTGGTGTTCTGGGAGAATGGGATAATCCTTATCTGACCATGAATTATGAGTATGAAGCCATAATTGCCAGAGAATGCGCTAAATTTGCCCTGGACGGAAGCCTTTATAGAAGTAAAAAACCGATACACTGGTGCTGTAGCTGTAAAACAGCGCTTGCTGAAGCGGAGATAGAATACAAAGACGATAAATCCCCCTCTGTTTTTATCAAGTTCCCCCTGGTTGATGACATTTCAACTGAATTTCCGGAACTCTCCGGCAAAAAAGTATACGTTGTCATATGGACTACAACACCATGGACTATTCCTGCGAACCTTGCCATAGCCCTTCATCCGGATTTCAAGTATGCGGCTGTTGATAACGGCAATGGAGAGATTTTCATTCTTGCCGATGATCTTGCAGCACGCTGCATGAAATTTTTCGGGTTTTCGGATTGGAAGGCGATTGCGGAAATAAGTGCCGGGAAACTCGAAAAAAAGCGATGCAGGCACCCGCTTTACAGCAGGAATTCAGTTATTATTCTCGGAAACCATGTGACACTTGAAGCCGGCACCGGGTGTGTCCACACTGCTCCGGGGCATGGCCGGGAGGATTATGAAGTCGGCCTTCAGTACGGTCTTGATACATATTCGCCGGTCGATGACAACGGCTGTTTTACAAAGGATGTGGAGTATTTTGAGGGAAAGTTCGTTTTCAAGGCCAACAAAGAGATTATTCTGAAACTGAAGGAATCAGGCTCACTTGTTGCGGAGGAGACAATTACACATTCTTATCCTCATTGCTGGCGATGTAAACAGCCCGTTATTTTCAGGGCGACTCCGCAGTGGTTTATTTCAATGGATAAAACCGGACTGAGAAAGAAGGCGCTTGAAGCGATTGACAACGTAAAGTGGGTTCCCCACTGGGGAAGAGAAAGAATTTACGGCATGATTGAAAACAGGCCGGACTGGTGTGTTTCAAGGCAGCGCGCATGGGGAGTTCCCATAGCTGTTTTCTTCTGCGATAAATGCGAAACCCTTCATATAAATCAGAAGATAGTCGATCACGTATTTGAGCTTTTTAAAACCCATGGGGCCGATGTATGGTTTGAAAAAGACGCGAGCGAACTAATCTTAAAGGGGAGTGTTTGCGATAAATGCGGAAACACGACATTCAGAAAGGAGACAGACATTCTTGATGTCTGGTTTGATTCGGGTGTCAGCCACGCCGCAGTGCTTGAAGAACGTCATGATTTGAAATGGCCTGCAGACCTTTATCTTGAAGGGAGCGACCAGCACAGAGGCTGGTTTCACAGCTCTCTCCTTACTGCGGTGGGAACAAGGGGAAAGGCTCCGTACAAATCGGTTTTGACACATGGATTTGTGGTGGATGCGGACGGGAAAAAGATGTCCAAATCTGTCGGAAATGTAATAGCTCCAAAGAAAGTAATCGACAAATACGGAGCAGAGATATTGAGGTTGTGGGTTTCAGCTTCCGACTACAGGGATGATGTTCGTATTTCAGATAACATTCTGCTTCAATTAAGTGACGCATACAGAAGAATAAGAAATACCTGCCGGTTCATGCTCGGGAATTTATATGATTTTGATCCTTCAAAAGATGCTGTTTCATATGAATCGATGCCCGAAATTGACAGATATGCTCTTCATAAACTTTACGAACTGACAGATAAGAGCCGCACCGCTTACGATACTTATGAGTTTCACATAGTTTACCACGGCCTATATAATTACTGCACCGTGGATCTTTCGGCTTTTTACCTGGATATATTGAAAGACAGACTTTACACCTCTTTCTCTGGATCTGTTGAGAGGAGAAGCGCTCAAACAGTCATATATGCGATACTCGATTCGATCGCCAGGATTATGGCCCCGATACTTCCTTTCACATCCGAAGAGATCTGGAAATTCATGCCCATGACGCAGGGGAAGGAAGAAAGCATCCATATTGCATCCCTTCCTGTAGCCAGAAAAGAGTGGAAAGACGAGGCGCTTGCCGGAAGGTGGAAAAAGATTCTTGAAGTGCGGGGAGAAGTGACAAAGGCTCTCGAGGAAGCAAGGACAAAGAAGCTGATCGGGCATTCACTTGATGCCTCGGTTGTAATATCCGCCGACAAAGAGCTCTTTACCCTCCTTGACCGGTATTCGGATGAATTGAAAACCATATTCATAACATCCCGTGTTTTATTGTCGGAAAACGAAAGCCTTCCTGGTGCGGTTGAGAGCAGGGAGATTAAAGGACTTTATATTTCGGTTGAGCCGGCGCCGGGCAAGAAGTGTGAAAGATGCTGGATATACGATCTTTCGGTCGGGGCCGCTTCCGAAGAGCCCGGTGTCTGCAGCAGATGCCATGATGCGCTTGGGGAGATCAGGAAGGCGTGAAGAGTGAATAGTGAACAGTGAATAGTTAAAAGAAGGGTTCGAGGATTCAAGGATTCAAGGGTTCGACGGGATCAGACGCATAGTTATCAGTTGTCAGTAACCAGGAACCAGGGACCAGTGATCAGTAATCAGTGACCGAAGTACGATGTACGATCTTCGATGTACGAACTACGGCTTTTCGAACCAGAAACCAGGGACCAGTGATCAGTAATCAGTGATCAGTTAGAAGGCAGAAGGCCGAAGTTACTAATAGCCCTCAGTCTAAAAACCTTCAGACTATAAAAACAGAGACCATTATCGATGTCGTTTGAAAATAAATATACAAGGCTTGCGATAATTACTGGAATTGTGCTTCTTCTGGACCAGATAACCAAGGCGGTTATTTTAAAAACCATGCCACTTTATTATTCAACTACTGTATTGCCGGGATTTTTCAGCATCACACATATTCATAATCCGGGTGGGGCATTTGGTTTCCTTGCAGACCAGAACCCTGATGTCAGGAGGATGGTTTTTCTTGTTGTCTCATCCCTTGCCATGTGCCTTATATTCTACTTTTATAAGACCACTCCACGCACCCAGCCGATACTTTCAACCGGTTTTGCCCTTATTTTTGGCGGGGCCGCCGGAAATCTTATAGACAGAATACGTTTTGGAAGCGTTGTCGATTTCCTTGATGTATATATCGGGAGCCATCACTGGCCTGCTTTTAATGTAGCCGACAGCTCGATTTCCATAGGTATGGGAATCTTTGTCTTTCATCTTTTATTCAGAAAAATGCCCGGATGACGGGCTGCGGAGAATAAATGTTTCCAGTTCTTCTTAAAATTGGCCCAATATCAATATTTACTTACGGTTTTTTTATTGCCATCGGTTTTCTTGCAGGAATATTTCTTGCTACAAAGGAAGCAAAAAGACTGGGGGAAGATCATGAAAAGATAATGGACCTCTGCTTTTACATACTGGTTGCCGCAATACTGGGTTCCAGGCTTTTTTATGTTGCCACAAGCCCGGGGATGTTTTTAAGGAATCCGGTTGAAATATTGAAAATATGGAACGGCGGCCTCGTTTTTTACGGGGGATTCATAGCCGCCCTGGTTGCAGGGGTTATTTTTCTTAAGGTAAAAAATATTCCTGTATGGAAAACAGCCGATATTATGGCCCCTTCAGCAGCGCTTGCTCACTTTTTTGGAAGAATCGGATGTTTTTTTGCTGGCTGTTGTTATGGAAAACATTGTGATCTTCCCTGGGCTTTTACCTTTAATCATCCTGATTCGCTTGCTCCGACCGGGATACCGCTTCATCCAACCCAGCTCTATGAAGCTCTCAACAATTTGATAATCTTTTGCCTTCTCTGGTTTTTCCGGAAGCGAAAAAAATATGACGGCCAGATATTCTGGATGTATGTTCTGCTCTATGGAATCACAAGATTTGTTCTTGAAACCTTCCGTGCCGATTTCAGGGGGGATTATATTTTTGGAAATCTGTCGGTTTCCCAGGTTATTGGCGGGTTGATGGCTGTCCTTTCCCTGATAATGCTTTTTATATTTCGCAAAAGAGCTTTAAGCAAATAGAAACATCTTGAACCAAAATGCCTGAAATTCAATACAAAGACCTTAAAAGCCATATAAAAAGCGCAACAAAAGAAGGATTCTCACCTCTTTATCTTCTTTGCGGCGAAGAG
Source organism: Desulfobacteraceae bacterium (assembly GCA_011391695.1). Classification (GTDB taxonomy): domain Bacteria; phylum Desulfobacterota; class Desulfobacteria; order Desulfobacterales; family RPRI01; genus RPRI01. The sequence goes on from JAABQB010000022.1 coordinate 4,616, forward strand.
ATGCTGTGCAAAACCGCTCTTGACGAGCTTCTCGACGCGATGCTCCCCGACGCATCATCAAGAGAAATGAACTATGAACCGGTGGATGGTACGAACGATAATATATTCGATGCCATTGAGCGGGTTAATACCTTTTCATTTTCTGCGGGCAGAAAAGTTGTTGCCTTTATTGATTCCAAAATATTCTATTCGAAAGATAGTCAGGCAGATTTGCTGGCCAAGGCAAAAGAAACATTCGCCAGGGGCGATATTAAAAAGGCAACAAGATATTTTACAGGCATTATGTCATTGCTCAATCTTTCCTTTGATGATGTGAGTAAAGCAAACAGAAAAGAGTCACTTAAAATTGACGAGAGCACTTCCGATAATAGCTGGATCGACGATATTGTTGCCTATTGTATTGAAAAAAATGTTGATTTTTCAGCCGGAGAAGACAGCACCACCTTTTTGCTTACAGCCATTGAGAAAGGATTTCCAAAAGGAAACCATCTTATTATTATAGCTGAACAGGCAGATAAAAGACTTAACCTGTATAAGGCTTTTAACAAAAACGGCATCATTATTGACTGCCAGGTTTCAAAAGGAGACTATAAAGGCGACAGGGTTGCCAAGGAAAATATTATTTCAGAAAGGATGAACGACGTACTGTTAAAAAGTGGTAAGACTATAGATAAGGATGCGTATCTTGCCATGTATGAAATGACCGGATTTGACCTGCGGACCTTTTTTAACAATTTAGAGAAGCTGATAGCTTATATCGGAAAAAGGAAAAACATTACCGCAGTTGATGTTGAAAATGTATTGGAGCGGACGAAAACAGATCCTATATATGAGTTTACAAATGCAGTATCCGACAGGAATCTTGAAAACTCACTTATGTTTCTGGATTCTCTTCTTTACTCCGAAATCCATCCCCTTCAGGTTCTTTCTGCTATAATAAACCAGTTCAGGAAACTTATATTTCAAAAGGGATTCGCGGAAAGCTCTTACGGAAAGGCCTGGGATCCGGGCTTTTCGTATCCGCGTTTTTCTTCTGTCACTATGCCGGCCATGGGCGAATATGAAAAGAATTTACTTGATGGTATTGAAGACTGGGACAGGTTTTTTGGGGATGAGGAGAATGAGGAGAAAGCTGAAAACAAAAAAAAGAAGCCGGTAAAAAAGAAAAGCAAGACATATTCAGATCTTTTTATTGCGAAAAACGCCAGAAGCCCTTATCCTGTATATCAGTTATTTAAGAAGGCGGAAAAGTTCAGAAAAGAAGAGCTTCTTTCCTGCTATGAAAAACTGAAAAAAGCAGATTTGGAGCTTAAGTCATCGGGCAGAGATCCTAAACTTGTACTTGCAAACGTAATATTCCAAATTTGCCTGCAAAAATAAACAGGTCTTTCTTTGTGCCTTCTTGTGAAATATTGACTTCCAACGGACTCATCAATTACGGAAAGGGGATAACAAGATTATGCCAAAAACAAAAATTGTATGCACAATAGGCCCTTCAAGCGAGTCGCCGGAATTATTAAAAGAGCTTATTTTAAACGGAATGAACGTGGCAAGATTGAATTTTTCCCATGGAACCCACAGTGAACATCTTAAGAAGATAAATACAATACGCTCTATTTCAGATAAACTTGGAGCCCATGTCGCCATACTCCAGGATCTTTGCGGCCCCAAGATAAGAGTCGGTAAAGTGAAAGAGCCTGGCGTGCGTCTTGATCCCGGCCAGGCATATGTTCTTACCAGCAGACAGGTTGAGGGAGACAAGGAACGCGTTTCAGTTTCATATAAAAACCTGCCTTCTGATGTTAAACAGGGAGACAGGATACTGCTGGCGGATGGTATGATGGAGCTTGTTGTTGTAAAGACAAGCAAAAACGACATATTCTGTAAAGTTGTTACCGGGGGGTTCCTTACTTCAAACAAGGGAATTAATCTTCCCACGGGAACAATCAAGGCTGACGCAATAACGGATAAAGATTACAAGGACCTTCTCTTTGGCTTGAAAAATGATGTGGATTACATTGCCCTTTCATTTGTCAGGAGCGCAAAAGATATTATGGGACTGAAAAAAATAATAAAAAGGGAGAAGAAAAATATTCCCGTAATAGCCAAAATAGAAAAACATGAAGCTCTTGACGACATAGATGGAATCATGGAAGCAACGGACGGGATTATGGTCGCAAGGGGCGATCTTGGAGTCGAGATTCCTCTTGAAAATGTTCCGAATATACAGAAGATGCTTGTCAATAAGGCAAATAAAATGGGCAAACCGGTCATAATAGCCACGCAGATGCTGCGTTCGATGGTGAGTGCGCCGCGTCCATCGAGAGCTGAAGCAAACGATGTAGCAAACGCGGTTCTCGATGGAACCGACGCCATAATGCTCTCCGAGGAGACTGCGAGCGGGGAATATCCTGTTGAGGCGGTTAAGTATATGAGAAGGATTGCTGAGAAAGCGGAAGAGAATTTTCCTCATGAAAAATATCTCAGGCTTATGCCCAAAAAGGATGTTTCGGAATCTGTTGCATATGCGTGCTGTGTTCTGGCTGACCACCTTGATGCCAGTGCAATAGTTGCCACAACCCGTTCGGGTTCAACAGCAGCACACATATCGAGGTTCAGGCCAAAAACAAAAATTATAGCGCTCTCTCCTGAAAAGAGCGCTGTCAGGCGCCTTGCCCTCTACTGGGGATGTTTGCCCAGCCTTGTTGTCGAAGTAAAAGGAGGGTCCGGGGCGGCCGACAGTTCGGCCCTGTCAGCCATCGCCTCAGGGTACGTTTCAAAAGGGGATCTTGTTGTAATTACATCAGGGTATCCGGAATATGTTGAGGGAACTACCAATATGATGAGGGTGTTAAAGCTGTAGTGAATAGTGAATAGTTAAAAAAAGGATTCGAGGATTCGAGGAGTCAAGGGTTCAAGAGGCGGAAGGTTTGAGGCAGAAGGCGTGAGGCGGAAGGCGCGAGGCAAAAGTCGAATATCGAAGGGTGGAAAGCGATGTACGAAGTACGGTGTTCGAAGTACGGAGAGAAACGATTATGGGATTTATAAGGGATCAGGAGGAGCGTCTGGTAATAGGCCTTTTGACTGCGAAATATCAGAAGAAGAATCTTCCTGTGCCCGATATTTCTGAGTTGAAGCGCCAGGCTGCAAAAATAGTAGATGAAGCTCACGGTATTGCCCGTGAACGGGGGAAAAACGTTCTTTCAATCGTAAAGGATATGGCTGAGGATTTGAGAAAAAATAGAAGGGGTTAACGATGTCAGGCGACGACATATCAAAGCTCCGCATCAAAAAAACTGAAACTGTTGCGGAGTCCGGAAAAAAGAAAAAAATCATTGTAGTTATGATAGTTATATTACTTTTAGCTGCGACCGGGATTTTTTACAAAAAAGGATTTTTAACGCCTCCTGTTGAAGTCCGGGTTTCCAAGGTAATAAATATATATCCGTCACAGACATACACGCTTCTTAATGCAAGTGGCTATGTGGTTGCCCAGCGGAAAGCCGCTGTTGCGTCAAAAATTACGGGGCGGCTTGTTTATTTAGGCGTTGAAGAAGGAAACAGGGTCAAGAAAGGCCAGGTAATTGCCAGGCTGGAAAACGATGATGCCGTTGCGGCAAGAAACAGAGCCATGGCCAATGTAAATGCCGCGAGGTCCGCCCTGGATCAGGCTATGGCTGAGTTTGATGACGCTGCATTGAACTTTGACAGGATGTTAAAACTCTCCGCAAGAGGGAGTGTTGCAAGATCAGAGAATGATATTGCCGAAGCAAGATGGAAAAGGGCAAAAGCCACCGTATCGTCCCAGGAGTCTTTAATCAAGGCTAGTGAAGCAGCGCTTAGGGAAATCGAAGTAATGCTTGAATACGCGACTATCCGGGCGCCTTTTGACGCGGTAGTGCTTACAAAGAACGCCGACATTGGCGATATTATTACTCCTCTTGGTGCTGCCACAAATGCGAAGGCGGCGGTTGTGGACATTGCGGATATGGAATCTCTTCAGGTTGAAGTAGATGTTTCCGAGTCGAATATCGGTATTGTCAAAAACGGACAGCCATGCGAAATCCAGCTTGATGCATTGCAGGATTCCCGTTTCAGGGGAAAGGTCCACATGATAGTTCCGACAGCCGATAGAACGAAGGCATCAGTCATGGTGAAAATCGCGTTTACAGACAAAGATCCGCGAATTCTGCCGGAAATGAGCGCCAAGGTTGCCTTTCTTTCCCGGGAGGTACTACCGGAGGAAGAAAAATCTATAACGGCAATTCCGGCCGATGCAATAATTTCGGTAGAGGGTAAGGAGTCTGTTTTTCTGGTCAAAGAAGATCGTGCGTATAAAACGGAAATAAAAACCGGAGGACGGGTCGGGAACATGGTGGAGTTGTTAAGCGGAGCAGGAATTGGCGAAATCATGGTCGCAAAGCCCACGGGTAAAATCAAAAACGGAACAAAGGTTAAGGTTCTGGAGGATTAATACAGGAATTGGCGCCTATAGTGGAGATTAAAGACCTTACAAAATCATACCGCCGTGGAAATCAGTCCATCATTGTCCTGGAGAATATATCTCTGAGCATAGAAGATGGAGATTTTCTTGCCCTTATGGGGCCTTCAGGTTCGGGCAAAAGCACACTGCTTAACCTTATAGCAGGTCTTGATAAGGCGGACAGCGGAAGTATAAAGGTCGCAGGAATTGATATTTCCCTGCTTTCAGAATCGATGCTTGCAAAATGGAGATCTGAAAATGTCGGATTTATTTTCCAGTTCTATAATCTTGTCCCGGTATTAACCGCCTTCGAGAATGTTGAATTGCCCCTGATTTTGACAAATCTTTCCAAAAAAGAGCGAAAAGAACATGTCACCACTGCGCTTAATCTTGTTAACCTTGAAGACAGGGTGGATCATTATCCGCGCCAGCTTTCAGGCGGCCAGCAGCAGCGGGTTGCAATCGCAAGAGCTGTTGTCACAGATCCAACAATGATTGTCGCTGACGAGCCGACCGGCGATCTCGACAGGGCATCGGCTGAAGAGGTGCTGCGGCTTATGGAGAGGCTGAGCAGTGACATCGGGAAAACAATTATTATGGTGACTCACGACCCGCGGGCAGCAAAAAAAGCCAACAATATGAAGTATCTTGAAAAGGGTGTTCTTGCCAATGCTCCTGAAGCTTCTTTTTCGGAATGCCTTTAGACACAAGCTCCGTGCCGGTCTGACCATCTGCGGCATATGCGTTGCAATTCTTGCCTTCGGCCTTCTCAGGACAGTTGTAAGCGCTTGGTATGCCGGAGTTGACGCATCTTCTTCCACCCGTCTGGTTACCCGCAACGCGATCTCTCTGATTTTTCCTCTTCCCCTTTCATACAAGGATAAAATACGAGGTGTTGAGGGGGTTAAAATAGTTTCTCTCGGAAACTGGTTCGGGGGAATATATATTGAGGAGAAGAATTTTTTTGCCAATTTTGCAGTTGATTCCAAAACATATCTTGACCTCTATCCTGAATTTGTAATTCCACCCGACCAGAAACTCTCCTTCTTAAAGGAAAGGAAGGGTTGTGTGGTCGGAAGCAAACTGGCAAATAGGTTCGGATGGAAACTGGGGGATACGATTGTCTTGAGGGGCACCATCTTTCCCGGCAAATGGGAGTTCATCCTTCGTGCCATATACAAGGGCAGAGACAAGACAATAGATGAAAGCCAGTTTTTCTTTCACTGGGATTATCTGAACGAGACAATGAAGAAGATACTGCCCCGGAGGGCTGACCAGGTGGGTTTTTACATGATCGGCATGTCTTCTCCGGATATTGCCGCCTCAACCAGTAAATCGGTAGACAGCCTTTTTAAAAATTCTTTCGCTGAAACCCTGACCGAGACCGAAAAAGCGTTCCAGACGAGTTTCATCGCTTTAAGCCAGACTATCCTGACGGTAATCCAGCTTGTTTCCCTGGTGGTTATAGTCATTATCCTTGCTGTTGTGGCAAATACGATGGCCATGTCCGTGCGTGAGAGGATGAACGAATACGCGGTATTCAAAACGCTCGGTTTCGGCGGTTTTTATCTTTCTATCCTTATACTGGGTGAATCCCTGTTAATAACGGCCATAGGGTGCGCAATAGGAATTATCGCCACATTCCCGGCGGCAGATGCTTTTGCCCGGGCTGTAGGAGACTTTTTCCCCATTTTTAATATAAGCTTACGGACGCTTTATCTTGATATGCTTGCCGCCCTTATTGTCGGTGTGGTTGCAGCGATATTTCCGATCTGGCGAGCCATATCAGTTCCTATCGCAAGCGGGCTGGGGAGGGCAGGCTGAAGATGAACCTCCTCTTTTTTTACAGTTTTCGCAACCTGCTTGCAAGAAGACTTACCACTTCACTTACTGCGGCCGGAATGGCTCTTGTCGTTTTCGTGTTTGCCTCGATAGTTATGCTTGCTGAAGGGCTGCAAAAGACACTGGTTGATACCGGCTCGTACGATAATGTTGTTGTAATCCGGCGCTCTTCGGTTTCAGAGGTGCAGAGCGGTGTAGAAAGGATTCAGGCTTCAATTGTTGAGACGATGCCCGAGGTGGCTGTCGGCGCAAACGGGCGCAGGTTTCTTGCAAAGGAGCTTGTTGTGCTTATCACTCTTGAGAAGAAGGAGTCGGACAGCCCAGCCAATGTTGTAATCAGGGGAATTTCGGAAAATTCGCTTGAGTTGCGGCCTCAGGTAAGACTTAAGGAGGGGCGTCTTCCGAGGCCAGGATCACTGGAAATTCTTGCCGGCCGGAGTATTGCAGGAAGATTCAAGAATGCGGGGCTTGGTGATACTCTTTTCTTTGCCATGCGGAGATGGACGGTTGTGGGTATTTTTGATGCCGGAAATACCGGGTACGGTTCTGAAATATGGGGGGATGTCGATCAATTTATGCAGGCTTTCAGGAGGCCGGTCTATTCGTCTGTTCTTTTTAAACTCGGGAAATCTTCCGATTTTGATACGTTGAAAAAAAAGGTTGAAAGTGATCCAAGGCTTACAATAGAAGCCAAGCGTGAAACAGTATATTATAAAGAGCAGTCAGAGATGATGGCCAAATTCCTGAGGATTCTGGGACAGTATCTTACTCTCGTTTTTTCAATAGGAGCCATTGTCGGGGCCATGATTACCATGTATGCGGCTGTCGCAAACAGGACCGGCGAAATCGGAACAATGCGGGCTCTTGGATTCAACCGGTCAGGCATTCTCGTGGCATTTCTTCTTGAATCTTTGCTTCTTGGTTTTATCGGGGGATTCTCGGGGCTTTTTTTTGCGTCTTTTTTGCAATTTTTTACAGTTTCAACAACCAATTTCCAGACCTTTTCAGAGCTTGCCTTCAGTTTCAAGATCACGTTTGAAATAATATACAAGTCGCTCCTGTTCTCCCTTGTAATGGGATTTATAGGCGGAATACTTCCGGCCTTCAGGGCTTCGCGGATGAATATCGTGGAAGCGCTCCGGGAACAATGAACATTATTACAGACCCATCAGGATTTTCAGGCGTTCTGCCTTAAAATTTGCCTTGACAATACGTACGCAATGGCGTACTTTTTATCAAAAAAGAGGTGCACTATGGCAACATTATCAGCCACCGATGCAAGAACTAAACTGTACCGGCTTATCGATCAAACATCGGTATCACACGAGCCAATCGTTATAACGGGCAAACGCGGAAACGCCGTTTTAATATCCGAGGATGACTGGCGTTCAATTCAGGAAACCATCTATCTGCTTAATATTCCTGGAATGCGGGAGTCTATACGTGAAGGTTTAGCTGCACCATTGGAGGAATGTAAAGAGGAACTCGATTGGTGAGTTGGCGGCTTGTTTTCACGAGGCAAGCTCAGAAAGATGCTAATAAATTAGCTGCGTCTGGACTCAAAGCTAAAGCCGAAACATTACTGCAAATTATGCGTGAGAATCCTTTTCAAGTTCTACCCGCCTATGAGAAACTCGTTGGTGATTTAACAGGCACTTATTCACGGCGAATAAATATTCAGCACAGATTAGTTTATCAGGTCATGGATGATGAAAAAATCGTCAAAATCATCCGTATGTGGACTCACTATGAATAGCAGGGCAGAACTTGCCGCTTGAGAACAGAGCGGAATTACTTCCGCATGAATCCATGGAATTTTGTGGGAAAATATTTGTAAGTTTCAAAAGCGATCCATTGTCTGTACTTTATTTGTCGGGCGGAAACCTTGCTAAAAAGCAATGCAAGATATAGGGGGAGACGCTTGCCTGTCAAGGAAATTAGAATATAGGAAATTCGACCCTGCTCAATAGAGAAATTATTAATGAAAAAAGGAGTTAATCAAAAGAATTCCTCGCAGCTCTGCTGCGGGGAGCTTCATTTATGGAAGGAGCTATAAAAGCTAACCTCCTTACGGCTGATTTTTGTGATAGAAAAGTTGGTGAACTATTTTAACAAACATGGGCTGGAAGATAATTTTGCAAGAAATTATAGAAACTGAGATTCAACTTGATATTTACCAAAGGCTTCGAGTAGATGTTTTGAAAAGGATCGTGGGAAATACGATGCGCATTGCCCGTTTGAAGCTGCTCTTTTTTGCAGCCAAAGTGGTCAAAGATGGGAATGTGAATAAGGTCAAGTACTCGATCCATGATGCCAGAACGCCGACGATGCTGCATGTGCTGAAATTTTTGGACCAAGCACGCTCAAAGTGGAGATTTTGGCGACAGGGCAGTATCTGTCCCCAGCTTTTCGCGAGCTGAACTTGAGCAAGAATTTTCTTGTACGATTAAATTCTGATGAAAAATCATAAACTTATTCGAAGCGATAAAATCATGAATACTTCTTGAAATACTTTTTTGTGGTAGACAGTGGAGATATCGATGTAGTAAAGAGCAACTATCGTTAGATGTAAGATGTAAACCCAATTGACTCAAAAAGGGTTTTACGTGCAAAATCCAGGTAATAATTAACACGGAAGGGGTTTTAGAGGTAATAAGGAAGCATTGTATATCACCCTCCCCTTAATCCCCTCCCATCAAGGGAGGGGAAGTAAAAAAAGAGTCTCCATCAAGGGAGATAGAGCAAAAGAGAGTCACCGGGCAAGAGAGTAAGAAGCGGGGCTTCCGTCAAGAGAGAGGGAGGGCAAGCTAACCACTTAAAATGATAAAGAACAATAATATCAATAATATATCTTATGAAAAGGGGCCGAAAAAAGAAAAGCTTGTGCAGAAGATACTCATTGTCTGCGCGATCATTATCCTGATCGCTCTGTTTTATTCCTTTGATGCAGGTAAATATTTTTCGCTTAATTATATCAAGGCTTCCCAGGAACAATTTGCCCTGCTGTACAAAGAGCACAAGGTGGCAGTAATGGCCACATACATGGGAACGTATATTGTCATGTCGGCACTGTCTCTTCCCGGAGCTGCGGTTATGACCCTCCTTGGAGGAGCATTATTCGGATTCTTAGTCGGAACCATTGTTGTCTCTTTTGCCAGCACCATCGGCGCAACTTTAGCCTGCATTGTCGCCCGATTTTTATTAAGAGACTGGGTGCAGGAAAAAGTGGGCGGAAAGCTGAAAGTTATAAATGATGGGGTTGAAAAAGAGGGCGTGTTGTATCTTTTTACAATGCGATTGATTCCGGTGTTTCCTTTCTGGCTGGTCAATCTGGCAATGGGGCTGACCCTGATTCCATTGCCTACATTCTATTGGGTCTCGCAAATCGGGATGTTGCCCGCAACAATGGTTTTTGTATTCGCAGGAAGGGAACTGGGTCAGATTAAGTCGCTCTCCGGAATTTTATCTCCCGGATTGATTCTTGCCTTTGTAATTCTCGGGATCTTTCCGATAGTCGTAAAGAAAATAATGGCTCATTATAGATAAGGGTTCGAGGGGCCGAGGAGTCAAGGGTTCAAGTGAAAAAGAACAGGATTTAAGAATTGAAAACAATCCCTTGAACCCTGCCGAAGGCCCGCCAATCATTGTGGCGGGAATCCTCGAATCCTTGAACACTTTTTTCAAAAATTGTGAGATGGCATGGCTAAATATGATTTCGACATAGGAATATTAGGCGGAGGGTCTGCCGGATTAACTATTGCTGCCGGTTCAGCAATGCTTGGCGCAAAGACACTTCTTGTTGAAAAGGAAAAGTCTCTTGGCGGAGATTGCCTCCATTTTGGATGTGTGCCCAGTAAAACGCTCATAAAAACCGCGCGTGTATGCCACCTGATTAAGCAGGCTGGAAAATTCGGATTGCCGGAAATGTCCCTGAAGCAGGTTGATTATAAAGCGGTCGCAAGACGCATTCAGTCTGTAATTGAAGTAATCCAGAAACATGATTCACCGGAGCGCTTCTGCAAATTAGGCGCACGGGTTGAATTTGGAAGCCCCCGCTTCAGAGACGAAAAGAGTATCAAAATTGAGGGCAGGACGTACTCAGCCAGAAACTGGGTAATTGCAACAGGTTCTTCGCCTGCCGTTCCTCCGATAGAGGGGTTGGATAGTACCCCATATATCACCAACCGCGAAATATTTTCCCTCGACCATCTCCCTGAATCAATGATTGTTCTCGGCGGCGGGCCCATAGGCATTGAGATGGCTCAAGCCTTTTGCCGTCTCGGATCAAAAGTTACGGTCATTCAGCGGGAGAATCAGATCCTGGGCAAAGAGGATAAAGATCTGGCAGATAAGGTAATGAATGTTATGAGTTCTGAAGGCGTGATCTTTTATTTAAACGCTTCTATCCTGCGCGTCAAGGACAGAGGCAGAGAAAAGGAAGTGGTTATTAAAACAGCGGACAGCGAATTAAGCCTCAAAGGAGAGACCATCCTTGTCGCCATCGGAAGAGCCTTTAATCTTGAAGGCTTGGGACTCGAGAACATCGGCGTTGAATTTGACCGCAGGGGACTCAAGTTGGATGGCCGCCTCCGAACGGCTCAAAAGCATATTTACGGCGCCGGCGACGTTACCGGACAATACCTCTTCACTCATGCCGCAGGCTATGAGGGCGGAATCGTAATCAGAAACGCGATTTTTCATCTTCCCGCGAAAGTGGATTATACCAATATTCCCTGGTGCACTTATACCGACCCGGAGCTTGCAAGCATCGGAATGAATGAAACCCGCGCAAAGGATGCCGGCATAAAGTATTCGGTCTGGACGGAGCCGTTCCTGCGCAATGACCGCAGTCTTGCTGAAGGAGAAGAGAACGGGTTCATCAAGATGGTTCTTGATGAAAAGGAAAAGCCGGTTGGAATACAGATCCTGGGGCCTCATGCAGGAGAACTGATAAGCGAATGGGTGGCGATTTTTAACGGCAAATCGAAGCTTTCAACCATTGCTTCTGCCGTGCATCCCTATCCTACGCTCGGAGAGATCAACAAGCGCATAATCGGAAATCTCTTCGCTGAAAAAATTTACTCGGAAAAAGTAAAAAGAGGGTTGAAATTCTTCTTCAGCCTGCGCGGAAGAGCCTGCGGAGAGGATTAGAAAGGCGGGAAGATGCGCCCTTTTTCAACTATTTCGATCATTATTCCGGTTCTTTATGAAGCGCATGGCATAAATGTGTGCCTCGAAACGTTATTTAATCAATTTCCTGATGAGACATTTGAAGTCATTGTCGTGGATGGAGATATGGAAGGGACTACCACCCGTCAGATCTTTCATCCGAAGGTGATCACGCTTTGTGCCATGCGGGGGCGTGGAAAACAGATGAATGCAGGCGCAAATGCGGCAACAGGTGATATCCTGATTTTTCTTCATGCCGATACCCGACTTCCCCATAATGCGCTCTCACTTATCCGCAAGGTGATGGTCGACAGGCAATATAAGGCCGGAGCATTCACCCTGCTTTTTGACAGCAAAAGGCCGATCTTTGGATTTATTGCAATAGCAGCCTCATGGCGTTACCGCCTGACCCGCTTACCGTACGGCGATCAGGCTTTTTTTATGCGCCGGGAATACTTTCATGAGATCGGCGGATTTGCGGAAATACCCATAATGGAGGATTTCGAAATGATGCGGCGTATAAAGAAACGCGGGGAACACATCCGTATCCTGCACGATGCGGTTACAACTTCTCCGCGACGCTGGGAAAAGGAAGGCATTTTCTATTCGGTATTGCGCACATGGGCGCTGGCATTTTTATTTTCCTGCGGCGCCGACCCGAATCGTCTGGCAAAATATTACAGAACGCAAAAGTAACAGGGTTCAAGGGGTCAAGGATTCAGGGGTTCCAGTGAAAGCAAAACCTGCCAGGACTTTAAAATAAAAATAGGGGTGGTTGAGAATATGCTGAAAATAGAGGCAGATAAAATCATTAAAAAACAAACACTTTCCGCCTCCGGCGGATTGAACCCTCGAATCCTTGAATCCTTTCGCAAAGCTGATTGCAATATGAACCCGAAAATTATTTTTCCTAAACGGTATTGTTTGTACTTGATTTGTTTGGGCATTTTGCTTTGTGTTTTTACCGCACAATCTTCGGGCGGAGAGGAGACCTTTCTTTCAGAAGAATTCCATAATCTTGATAACTGGGAACCTTTTTATTTTCCGGAGATTAAATCTCATTCCACTTATACGATCATAGACGGCGATATTTTAAAAACTGAAAGCAGAGCGTCTGCTTCTGCTCTCATTTACAAAACGCAGTTTAATGTATATGATTATCCAATGCTGGAATGGCGCTGGAAGGTAGAAAATATCTATCTTAAAGGGGATGCCAAGAAAAAAAGCGGCGATGATTATCCGATACGCCTTTATGTAATGTTTAAATATGATCCCGCCAAGGCGGGTATCCTGAAAAAACTGAAATACGAAACTGCAAAAGCGCTATACGGCCAGTATCCGCCTCACAGCACATTGAATTATATATGGGCAAATAAATCTCGTTCAGAGAAGATACTGACAAATTCGTATGCCGATGAAGCGAAAATGATCCAGGTTGAACAGAGCACGCAGAAACTGAACAGATGGCTGGTTGAACAGGCCAATATTGTCGAAGATTATAGCAGGGCTTTCGGAGAAGAGCCTCCTGCTGTTGCAAGCCTGGCGATTCTGAACGACTCGGATAATACCGGAGAGCGCTCGATTTCATATCTTGATTATATCAAAATATACAGAAAGGGACGAACCCCATGAAAAGTTATTATGAACCCGACGATCTGCAGAAATTTTCAACGATTACTCGTGTTAACAAGCCGTTGGGGGATAAGTATTTTTCCTATTACAACAGTGTTATGAAGGCAGGGGCACTGAGCGAACGCGAAAAAGCCCTCATTGCGCTGGCGGTTGCCCATGCTCTGCGGTGTCCGTATTGTATTGATGCCTATACCCGAATTTGTATCGAAAAAGGCTCGGATGAGGAGCAGATGAATGAGGCGGTTCATGTGGCAGCGGGAATGGCGGCTGGAATTACCCTTGTGCACGGAGTTCAGATGATGAATAAAATTGATGATACGATTATTTGAAAAGGAACGTTTCAACTTATGCTACCAAATGATCAGTTAGCTATTTTAGCCGCTCTGCCGCATTCTTTTCAAGAAGCGATCAGTCCCCATCTGCCTGAGCCGCATGCTCTTACACCCTGTGCCCTGACAACCCTGCAGCTTAACATCGGCAAGCGCTGCAATCAGTCCTGCCGCCATTGTCATGTCGGCGCCTCGCCATTACGCACCGAAACAATGAGTCGGGAAACTATGGATACCTGCCTAAAGGTAATTGCCGAAGTTGATGAGATAAAAACGGTTGACATTACCGGCGGAGCGCCGGAGATGAATGACAACTTTTCCTATCTCGTAAAAGCCTGCAAAAATCTGGGCAAACATGTCATTGACCGGTGTAATCTGACCATATTGGAAGAGCCGGGATATGAACATTTTGCCGCTTTCATGGCGGAACAGGGCGTTGAAATCATGGCTTCACTGCCCTATTTCCGTAAAAGTTATACCGACAGACAGAGGGGCGCAGGGGTCTTTGACAAATCCGTCCGCGCATTGCGAAAGCTGAATGGGCTGGGTTATGGCACAACCCTCCCACTGAACCTGATCTATAATCCTTCCGGGATGTATCTCTCTTCGTCGCAGCAGCAACTGGAATGTGAATTCAAGCATCATCTTAAACAGACTCACGGAGTTGAGTTCCATCATCTTTACTGTCTCAACAACCTGCCTTTAGATGGCTTTTTACAGGCATTGCTGAATCTTGACAAGCTGACCCCTTATATGGATATGCTCAAAGCCGCTTTCAACCCCTGCACCCTTGATGGCCTCATGTGCCGTTATCAGCTTTCAGTAAGCTATAACGGCTATTTGTACGACTGCGATTTCAACCAGATGCTCGATTTGAAAATTATGCCGACCCCGCATATCCGAGATTTTTCATATGATCGTATCATAAACCGTAAGATTACCACCATGAATCATTGTTTCGGGTGTACGGCCGGAAGCGGTTCGAGCTGCGGAGGAGAATTGGTGAAGTAATAAAAGGGATCAAGGAGTCAAGGATTTTATGGCTCTTGTGAAAGGAAATAGTTCAGATCACCGGAAAAATTACAGGCATTTCATATTAGCCGGGAATTTCCGAAGAAAGGATTTACAACTTGAACTATAAAATTAAGCGGTTTAGCGATAACATTTTTCTGATAACCCTTCCCCCTGTTGCCCCCGGTTTCCAAGATTTTATCGGGGTCTGGCTGTACAAGGGAGAAAAGACTTTTATCGTGGATACCGGCACATCCTCGACATCGGATGCCCTGCTGGAAGCCATTCGTGAAGCCGGAGCAAGAAAACTCGATTACATCTTCCTAACTCACATTCATATGGATCATGCCGGAGCAATCGGTGAAATTTCAGAGCATTTTCCTGACGCACCGGTAGTCTGCCATAAAGATGCAATCCAACATCTCATCGATCCGTCAAAACTTTGGGAAGGAACAAAAAAGACTCTTGGCAGCATTGCAACAGCTTATGGCCCTCTTAAACCGGTCCGCCCTGAGCGCCTCGTGGACGCATCGGTTTTCAATGAAGCATCTGTTATCCCTGTAATCACTCCAGGACATTCGCTTCACCACGTCAGTTACATATTTGAAGATTGCTTGTTTGCAGGTGAAGCGGGAGGAGTCTGTTATACTCTCCCGTCAGGAGGCGAATATATGCGCCCCGCCACGCCTCCGAAATTTTTTATGGAGACTGCTTCAAGAAGTATTGACTCATTAATTTCCATGAATCCGCGGAAAATCTGTTACGGCCATCTCGGGTTAAAAGATAATGCGGTTAACCTGCTGAAACAGCACAAAGACCAGCTATATTTATGGGAAGATATTATCAGGAACGAAACTGACAAATCTAATAAAGAGGATTTATTTTCCCGCTGCAAAAGACTTCTTCTGGCAAAAGATCATCTTCTTGCAGGTTTTTCAGAAATGGAAGAAGGTGTAAAAGAGAGGGAAAAAATATTTCTTCTAAACAGCATTAAGGGGTTTGTTGGATACATTTTATAGAATATCGGGAGACAGTGGTCAGGTTTCAGGGGTCAGGAAATTCGATATTCTCTATTCCATATTCGGCTTTTCCTGGCACCTGGCCCCCGGCCCCTTGAACCCTTTAATTTTCCGATATTATTCTAAGCCCCTCCAGGGTCAAATCCGGCTCAATCGCTTCAATAGTATTCGCTACTTTAAACATGAGGGGTGAAAGGCCTCCGGTTGCAATGACCTTCGGATTTGTGCCCATCTCCGCCTTCATCCTTAAAACTATTCCGTCCACAAGTCCGGCATACCCGAAAATTATTCCGGATTTCATACTCTGAGCCGTATCCATGCCTATAACCTTATTCGGGGCATTAAAAATCTCAACACGGGGCAGCTTGGAAGCTTTCATCGAAAGTGCCTCCGCTGCTATCATTATTCCGGGGCTGATTGCGCCACCGAGATATTCTCCCTTTTCGGAGATGGCGTCAAAGGTAGTGGCTGTCCCGAAATCGATAACTATCAGGCTAGTTTTATATTTTTCGAATGCCGCCACGGAATTTACTATTCTGTCCGCGCCGATCTCTGATGGATTGCTGGTAAGAATAGGCATGGCGGGGTAAGATCTGGCATCCACCCAGTGGGGAGCGTGCCCAAGGTACTTGCGGCAAAAGGAATCGAGGATTGTCACAAGAGACGGAACAACACATGAAATTATGGTTTTGCCGATATTTTCCGGATTGATGTTCCCGGTCGCAAAAAGACCTCGGGCAAGCACATTAAACTCATCTTCTGTGGTATTGTGCTCGGTACGAATCCGCCAGTCCCTGACGAGGTGACTGCCGTCGTAGATTCCCATGACAATGTTAGTATTTCCAACGTCAATAACTAGAAGCATTTATTAATTCCTCGGTTTCTGGTTCCTGGTCTCTGGTCTCTGATATCAGTTGTCAGGGCACAGCTGCCAGTTGTCAGGAAAAGCATTTTGACCCTGGCCCCTGACCCCTGATCCCTGCCCCCCGACCCCTGATGTTTGCATCACGCCTTCCTTATCTCATCAATAATTTTTAAGGTTGAAACCGTATTTGCGACATCATGCACCCTTACTATATGCGCGCCGGCCAAGACGGCAGCGGCAACAGCCGCCTGGGTTCCGGTCTCAACAGCAGGATCACGGGGTTTCGGTTCGTCTCCGGCTTTGCTTTTAAGGATTTTTCTTATAAAGGCTTTGCGTGAAGGGCCTATAAGCAACGGAACATCAAGATCAGTAAATTTATCGATGTGCCTGATTAAGAGGAGGTTATGTTCAATGGTTTTCCCGAATCCGATTCCGGGATCAACTATGATTTTTGACCTCTCTATTCCCCTTCCGACAGCCCTGTTGACAGCATCAAGGAGGAACTCTCTTATATCCGAGAAAAGATCATAGTATTCCGGGGATACCTGCATGTTTTTTGGCGTTCCTTTCATATGCATCAAAATAACAGGAACGCCGTATTTGACCGCAACATCAGGCAGTTCATTATCAAACCGGAAGGCGCTTGTGTCATTAATTATAGAAGCACCCGCTTCAATGGCATGCCTTGCGACAACAGTTTTAGTAGTATCGATGGAGATAGGAATTGAAACCCGTTCGGAAAGCCTCTCTATGACAGGAACAACACGTCTGATTTCTTCTTCTGCAGATACTTCTTCGGAAAACGGGCGGGTGGATTCTCCGCCTATGTCGAGGATGTCCGCGCCGTCCTCTGCCAGCTTTTGACCCTGATCCGCTGCCGCATCAGGGTCAAAAAAAAAGCCACCATCTGAAAACGAATCCGGCGTTACATTTACTATGCCCATTATCCGGGTTTTATTCCCCAGTTCAAGGCTGTATGGGCCCCACTCTATCTTGTATGATTTCATCACAAATACTTTTGACGGCTTCGTAAAAAGCTGTTCTCACACAAAGACCATTACGCATCCCCGGCATTGTTGGCCGACAGCACGGCATCCGGCTTTAATGAAATGATCAGCTCATCAAGTTCCTTTCCCATAACAGTCTCTTTTTCAAGGAGCAATTCAGCCAGCTTGTGCAGAACATCCAGGTTTTCATTAAGGATCTTTTTTGCGGTCTCGTGTGACTTTTTAATAAGAATGACTATCTCTTCATCAATCTTTCTGGCTGTCTCCTCCGAATAGTCCCTGTGCTGGGAAATTTCACGACCGAGGAAGATCTGCTCTTCGTTTTTAGCGTACGACAGAGGACCAAGCGCGTCGCTCATACCCCAGGCGCGGACCATCTGCTGGGCAAGCTCGGTAGCCTGCTTGATATCGTTTGAAGCGCCTGTGCTGATCCGGTTAAACACAATCTCCTCTGCGGCGCGCCCTCCGAATGCGATTGCAAGCTGGCTTTCAAGCTGGTCCTTGTATTTGAAATCCCTTTCTTCGGGCAAAAACCAGGTCGCACCTGCCGCCCTTCCTCTGGGTATAATCGTTATCTTGTTAATCGGATCGGTATCCGGCAGAAAGCGCGCTACAAGCGCATGACCTCCTTCATGGTAAGCCGTGGTCTTCCTGTCTTCATCTTTTATAACTTTAGATTTTCTCTCAAGCCCCATATAGACTTTGTCTTTGGCATCTTCAAAATCGGCCATTTCGACCTTATCTTTATTTCTTTTCGCAGCATACAGAGCAGCTTCATTAACAAGATTTTCAAGGTCGGCCCCGGAAAATCCCGGGGTTCCCTTCGCAAGAATAAGAGGTGTAACATCATCTCCTATAGGTGATTTTTTCATGTGGACCTGGAGAATCTTCTCGCGACCCTTTATATCGGGAAGAGAAACAACAACCTGCCGGTCGAAACGGCCCGGGCGTAATAATGCCGGGTCAAGAACATCTGGCCGGTTTGTGGCGGAAATCAGTATAACGCCTTCGTTTGACTCGAAGCCATCCATTTCAACAAGAAGCTGATTCAAGGTCTGTTCTCTTTCATCGTGGCCTCCTCCGAGGCCTGCTCCACGATGCCTTCCGACAGCATCTATCTCATCGATAAATATTATGCATGGGGCATTCTTTTTCCCCTGAACAAAAAGATCTCTGACCCTGGACGCGCCGACACCCACAAACATTTCCACAAAATCGGAGCCGCTTATGCTGAAAAAAGGCACGCCTGCTTCTCCCGCGATGGCACGGGCCAGGAGTGTTTTACCGGTTCCAGGGGGTCCCATAAGAAGCACACCTTTGGGAATGCGGCCTCCAAGACGCGTATATTTTTTGGGTTCTTTTAAAAACTCAACGATCTCACTTAATTCTTCTTTTGCCTCTTCTATGCCTGCAACATCTTCAAAGGTTACTTTTTCGGACTGGTCAGACATCAGCTTTGCCCGGCTTTTGCCGAAAGACATAGCCTTGCCGCCTCCTGACTGCATTTGCCGCATAAAGAATATCCAGACTCCGATAAGAACAATCATGGGCAGCCATGAAACAAGCACGGACATGTACCATGGGGATTCGGCGGGCGGTTTAGCCTTTATCGATACGCCTTTTCCTCTTAAGATTTTAATAAGATCGGTGTCGGGAGGGGCATAAACCTTGAAACGGGCTTTATTGACATCCGTAACAAACAATTCCTGCCCCTGGATAACAACTTCGCTCACCTTCTCAGCGTCAACCATGGTCATAAATTCTGAATAGCTAAGGCTGGTTTCCGCTACGTGCTGCTGGTTAAAAAGATTATACAGCATGACCATCATCAGGGTTATGACTATCCATAAAGAGAGGTTCTTATAAAATGGATTCAATATATTTTACCTCCAAAAAAATATTTGTCATACGATATGACAAACTATAAATATTGACGGCTTCGTAAAAAGTCCGATTTCTTCGTTGCGCTTCATCTTTCGTCATTGCGGCGTACTTTTATGTACGCACCCTTCGGGCCCCGCGTTTGCAGTATTCCTCAAGATTCGCGACGCCTTGAACTTGAACTTTTTACTTTGCCGTCCGAATTTTGCTTTTTACGAAGCCGTTTTTTAATAATAACCATAATTATATATTAGGCAAGAGAAAGTTCTGCCTTAAGTATTTTTCCGGTGCCGGAGGTTACCTTAACAGAATCATCAATAACAAAACCTGCCAGCCAGATTATTTTGCCATTGCTTAAAACAACAGGAACTTTAATACGATTTTCTTTCGGCACCTTGTTATTTATCAAATATTTGGCAATCTTTTGAGAACCTTTCATTCCAAGGGGAGTGAAGCGATCCCCCGGGAGATAATTTCTTATAATCACAGGAAAACTTATCTTCTCCATATCAAAAAAAGCTGTTCCCCGGACTGCATGATTCATACTTGACGGGTTAATGTTCGTAATTTCAGAAAAACTGATATTAAAGCCATCTCTTTCAGCAATTATGACACCTGGTTTACTAATTGAGTACTCGAAAAATGCCTTGTTATTAACAGAACGTTTTGATGAAAGGTTCCGGAGGTTTTTTTCCTCTTTTGAAACAATAAGCTCTTTTCCGTTTCGGGCAATCCTTATTCTGTCGGGAAGATCAAGGCTCCAGGAATCCGAATCGGAAGCAAGTTGAGCCGTTATAAGCTCGATGTTTATATAGCTTAATCTTCTTGAATCTCCCTTGACCTTTTTAATCGCACTTCTTGTAATTCTTCTTTTTGCGGCAGGATGAAGGGCATTAATGCCGGATACTGAAAGAACAATTCTGTTGTTTTCTTCAAAGAGGGTGTTCCCATTCAAAATGGGCTCCAGCTCATTTTCCATCCATTCATCTTCTGAACGCGTGATCGAAGCAAGTCTGTTTATTGTCTCAACTATTTTCGGATTGTAATTCCGTATTAATTCCGGAATAAGATCATGACGGATTCTGTTTCTTAAATATTTCATATCCATGTTCGATTCATCCGTAACATGGGAAAGTCCATTTGCAGATAAATATTCCATTACATCAAAACGGGCTGTCTTAATAAAAGGCCTTATAATCAGCAAGTTGGTATTATATACGCCCCTAACCGGAGGAATTCCGGAAAGACCCAATGGACCGCTTCCACGAATCAAATACATCAGGATAAGCTCTGCATTATCATCGCTTGTATGCCCCAATGCAATCTTGTTGAAACCCTCTCTTTGAGCGATATTTTCAAAAAAAGCGTACCGGACCCGTCTTCCTGCTTCTTCAAGTGAAAATCCGTGCTTTTTTTTATATGCGACTATATCCTCCTTCGCTGTATAACACGGCAGATTCATTTTTTCGGAAAAAGAAACAACGAAGTGCTCGTCAGCATCAGATTCATCTCCGCGCAGTGAATGGTTGAGGTGGACAACACCCAGCTTTATCGAAAATATCGGGGCAATCTCTTTCATTACATGGACAAGAGCGACTGAATCGGCTCCCCCGGAAACTCCGACAAGAACAGAATCCCTTTCCCGAAGCATGTTGTATTCCACGACAGTCTCTTCAGTTTTTTGAATTAGGCTGTTTGAGCTCTTTTTTTTAAAAGGATGCATAAATCCAGAATATTGCAGAGATATTTCCAAGTCAACTAGTTTCCATCCGCAAATGACGGGAAGTCGCTTCGGCCAATTGCAAAATAAAAAAACTTTCTCCTTGATAAAAGCAGCTTCATTAGTATATTTAGGGCAGTTGTACTAGGCAGAGGGTAAAGACTTAATTCCCTCTCAATAATTTTCCTTAAATACCTGTTACTTGCCGGACACCGCGCAACAGACGGTTACGAACCTCGTCAGGTCCGGAAGGAAGCAGCGATAAGAAATGCGGTCTGTGTCGTGGCTGATCCCGGCAAGTAACAGTTATTTAAGGAAATGAATGATCCCTTCCTGAAAAGTCAATTTTTCACATATTTTCCTTTGTGTGGGAATTACTTTCTACAAAGCCGTCAATGATTAACTTCCCAAAATCAATACCTACTCCTTGACATCGTTCCATATAGTCTTATTTTTCTTGTCAATGCGGAACTAATATTGACTGTCTTCCGGATTAAATTTTTAAAATGAGAATAGCGATACATAACTGCTCGTATATACAGGTGAAATATTAATGATGACCGGACGAAGCAAAACCATAATCGACATAAAAAATGACGAAAGCAAACATTCGGAAGGTAAAACACCGGACAAAAGCGAATCGGAAAATGAACCTGTTGTAAATGCAGCGGATCCTTTAAAAGAACTGGAGGAAAAGCTTAAAAACACAGAGCTTGAAGCAAAACAGACATACGACCGTTTCTTAAGGGTTTCTGCCGAATTCGATAACTATAAGAAACGCTCGTCGCGTGAAATGAGCGAGTTCAGAAAATATGCAAATGAAAGCCTGATAAGTGAAATGCTCAACGTGGTGGATAATCTGGAAAGGGCTATAATTTCATCATCCGGAAATGACACGGCAAACAACTGCCTGGTTGAAGGGGTCGGCATGACCTTGAAAGAGATTTTAAAGGTTTTTGAAAATTACGGCGTAAAACCGATAGAATCTTTATGCAAGGCATTCGATCCTAATTTTCATCAGGCAGTAATGCAGCAGGAGAGCGAAGAGCATCCCGAAAATACGGTTATAGCTGAACTCCAGAAAGGATACATGATTCATGACAGGCTGCTGAGGCCTTCCATGGTCGTTGTATCGAAATCAAAAACTACAAAAAAAAAATAATCAAATTATATATATATTAATACGCCAAGGAGGAAAAAATGGGCAAAATAATCGGTATAGATTTGGGAACCACCAATTCATGCGTGGCAGTAATGGAGGGTGGTGAGGCAAAAGTTATAACAAACGCCGAAGGCGGGCGAACTACTCCATCCATAGTTGCCGTCTCGAACAGCGGTGAAAGGCTTGTCGGTCAGATAGCAAAAAGGCAGGCAATCACAAATCCTGAGAATACGGTCTATGCGGTCAAAAGGCTGATAGGCCGCAAGTTCAGTTCTCCCGAAGTGCAGAATGATTTAAAGATACTCCCGTATAAAATTCAGCAGGCCGATAATGGGGACATCAGGATTAAAATACAGGACAAGCAGTTAAGCCCCGCTGAAATATCATCATTCATACTCGCAAATATAAAGAAAACAGCTGAAGATTACCTCGGTGAAAAAGTTACCGATGCGGTTGTCACGGTTCCGGCATATTTCAATGACAGCCAGCGGCAGGCGACAAAAGACGCAGGGAAAATCGCTGGACTTAATGTATTGAGGATAATAAACGAACCTACGGCTGCTTCTCTCGCATATGGTCTTGACAAGAAAAAAGATGAAAAGATCGCGGTTTTCGACCTGGGCGGCGGCACATTCGATATTTCAGTGCTGGAAATCGGAGACGGCGTTTTTGAAGTCAAGGCGACAAACGGCGACACGCATCTTGGCGGTGAGGACTTCGATTTAAGGCTTATCGATTATATATCAAGCGAATTCAGAAGAGAATCCGGTATAGATATAAGAAGCGACAAGATGGCCCTGCAAAGGCTAAAGGAAGCCGCCGAAAAAGCGAAGATGGAGCTTTCAACATCCATGGAAACCGATGTGAATCTTCCGTTTATAACGGCCGATGCAAGCGGGCCGAAACATCTGAACCTGAGAATAACAAGGGCTAAACTGGAAAGTCTGGTTGAAGACCTTCTTGATAAGCTTGAAGGGCCATGCCGCACCGCAATGAAAGATTCGGGACTTTCGACAAGCCAGATAGATGAAGTCATCTTAGTCGGCGGCATGACACGTATGCCGGCTGTTCAGGAGCGCGTGAAAAGACTGTTCGGGAGAGAACCTCACAAGGGAGTTAACCCGGATGAAGTCGTAGCAATCGGCGCCGCCATCCAGGGCGGAGTTCTTAAGGGTGATGTCAAGGATGTTCTTCTTCTCGACGTAACGCCTTTATCATTAGGAATTGAAACGCTGGGCGGCGTTATGACAAGGCTCATTGAGAAGAATACAACCATTCCTACAAAAAAGAGCCAGACATTTTCGACCGCCGCAGACAGTCAGCCTGCGGTATCCATACATGTTCTGCAGGGTGAAAGAGAGATGGCCGCCGGAAATAAAACCCTCGGCCGTTTCGAACTCGTGGGAATACCTCCTGCTCCGAGGGGCGTGCCACAGATTGAGGTAACATTCGATATTGACGCAAACGGAATTGTAAACGTATCCGCAAAGGATATGGCTACAAGCAAGGAGCAGTCTATCCAAATCACGGCTTCAAGCGGATTGTCAAAAGAAGAGATTGACAAGCTGATTAAGGATGCGGAGCTTCATGCGGAAGACGACAAAAAGAAAAGGGAGCTTGTTGATGCGCGTAATACCGGTGACGCCATGATCTATTCCACCGAAAAGTCCATAAAGGATTTGGGTGAAAAGGTCGATGCGGCTACAAAGAGCAAGGTCGACGAAGCCATCAACCGTCTTAAAAAGGCGATGGAAGGAGACAGCGCTTCCGAAATAATAAAACTGACCGAGGAACTGACCCAGGAATCACATAAGCTTGCGGAAGCCATGTATAAGCAGGCCTCCCAGCAGGCCGGGCAGGCAGGAGAACAGCAGCCAGGAGGCAGCGACTCCGGAGCTTCGCAGGAGAAGCGCTCAAAAGCCGACGACGATGTTGTTGACGCCGACTTTGAAGAAGTAAAAGACGATAAGAAATAATTTTTACAGCAGATATTGCTGAACCGATACAGCCCGCGACGCATTAAGTTGAATATGCCGCGGGCTGTTTTATTTGAAGCTCCCCGCCGCAGAGTGGGCGGGGAATCTTCGACCGTAAGGAATATTATCCATTTTTGATTCGCTCGCTAACCCCGCCACAGAGCGGACGGGGAATGCGCTCGCTGTTTCGGTTCCCCCGTCCATATCTCTTATAAATACCCGATAATTATTGACCGTCTCGATAAATTCAGATAGCATTCAGGCGCTTCGAAGTTATGATTAAAAAATAACTGGATCCCTTTCTCCCAACTAGTGTCCATATTACGCCGAGATCGATCGCAAAAAAGGGCCATTTCCGAATGGAAACCAACTAATTGGGAGAAGAGCCAAAAAAACATTTTGCAGGAGGTTTTGAAAGAATGAGCTCATTATCAGAAAGACTGGGAATTTCAAAGACGATTGACGGTGCGGGATCAGGCCGTTTCATAAAGTGCGCCGGACCGGTTATCAATTCAATCTCCCCGGTAAATGGCACGGTAATTGGAACGATCAGAAGCGCCGGAAAGAAAGATTATGAAAAGATAACCGAAAAAGCGCACAGGGCTTTTAAGTCATGGAGCCTTGTTCCTGCTCCGAAAAGAGGAGATATAGTCAGGCAGATCGGTGATGCTTTCAGAGAATACAAGAAAGACCTGGGCGAACTCATCAGCATGGAAGTCGGGAAGATACGGGCCGAAGGGGAAGGTGAAGTCCAGGAGATGATCGACATGGCTGATTTTGCAACCGGTCAGTCCAGGATGCTTTACGGATTGAGCATGCACAGCGAACGACCGGACCACAGGATGTACGAACAATGGCATCCCCTGGGACCTGTCGGAGTGATTACGGCATTTAATTTTCCGATGGCCGTCTGGGCGTGGAACGCTATGATTGCTTTAATTGCAGGAAATACCGTGATATGGAAACCTTCTTCAAAAGCTCCTCTCTCCGCCATAGCCGCAACAAAAATTGCCTGGGATGTTTTAAAGAAAAATGATGTTCCGGAAGGTGTCTTGAATCTCATAATAGGAAACAGGAAAGATGTAGGAGAAAACCTCTTGAGAGACCGCCGTATCCCGCTTATCTCCGCAACAGGAAGCGTGGAAATGGGACGGCATATCGCGAAAACCGTCGCGGAACGCCTCGGCCGTTCTATCCTCGAACTTGGAGGAAATAATGGCGTAATAGTAACACCGAAGGCTGATCTTGGAACAGCTCTCCGGGCGATTCTTTTTGGCGCTGTCGGAACCGCCGGTCAAAGATGCACCACGACAAGACGCCTGATTGTCCACAATGATATCGCAAAAAAACTGACTGACGCCCTCGTAAAAGCATACAAAAAAATCCGGATCGGAAACCCTCTTGATAAAAACATTCTCATGGGCCCGCTTATTGACCGTGAGGCAGTTTACTCAATGCAGAATGCCATCAAAAAAATCAAGGAGCACAAGGGACGAATTCTCTACGGAGGCAAGGTTCTTTCAGGAGGTATTTATGACACAGGAACCTACGTTACACCATGCATCTGTGAAGTTAAGCATGATACTCCACTGGTTAAGGAAGAAACCTTTGCCCCTCTTTTATATGTTATACGGTATAGTACCATAGAAGAAGCTATTTTATATCATAACGCGGTTCCGCAGGGCCTGTCATCCGGTATATTTACAAATGATATTAAGGAAGCTGAATTTTTCTTAAGCAACAGGGGAAGCGACTGCGGAATAGCAAATGTCAATATTGGAACTTCCGGGGCAGAAATAGGTGGAGCATTCGGCGGGGAAAAAGATACGGGAGGAGGCAGAGAATCCGGATCGGATGCATGGAAAGCCTACATGCGCCGTCAGACCTGCACTGTGAACTGGTCGGATAAACTTCCGCTCTCCCAGGGAATAACTTTCGGGATAGATTGATGAATGACCGGACATAAAGATTCATACAGCAGAATTGAAACTTTTATAAGCATAGCAGTTATTCTGCTTCTTGTACTAGCGGGAGTGCTTATATTCCTGAAACAGTTCCGGTATGACCCGTCCATTTTCCCTTCAGGCATGGTGTTATCCATCACTTCGAGTCAGCCACTCCCGGATGAAAAACCAAATCAAAAACTTGAAGAAAAACCGGAAGTCGCTCTCTTTTTAAAAAACATGACTCCAATGACGCCGCCTGAAACCTTTAACGGGGAGAATCTTTCGGAAAAAATTGACGGCAAAGCCGAACTGTACCTTTCCGCAGGATTTAAAAGCCTGACATGTCAGCGTTTCAACAAACCGGGTAATCCGGATTCATGGCTTGAAGTATTTATTTATGACATGGGAAATGTAGAAAACTCCTTCGCGGTTTACAGTGTCCAGAAGCGGGAAGGCTCAATACCGCTTCAATTGACCAGCTACATTTATAAAACTGAAAACGCCGTTTTTTTTGTCCACGGCAATTATTACATAGAAATTACCTCTTCAGCGGTTTCCGATTCTCTTATGGATTCAATGCGTTCTTTCTCAAGTGATTTCATAAAAAACCGAACCGTGCGGGAAAAAACTATTACTGAGATAGCGCTTTTCCCGCCAGAGAATCTTGATTTAAACAGCATTGTCCTTTTACCATCCAATGTCTTCGGTTTTGATCGGCTGAACAGGGTTTTTGCGGCCGATTATAAAACAGAGAAAGGGAAAATCAAAGCCTTTCTGTCCCGCCGTAAAAACAAAGCGGAAGCGGCTGGGCTTGCAAAAAGTTATTCGGACTTTCTGATATCTCTTGGAGGCAAACAGATTAAATCCGAACCGAAAACGGATAATATTGAAATAATTGAAATCATGGATGCCTATGAACTTATCTTCTCAAACGGCCCTTTTATTGCCGGAATTCACTCGGCGGAAGATTTGAACGGGGCAAAAAAGATAGTGTCGGTTTTAAATAAAAAGCTCGGAGAAAATACCGGTGTCAAATAAAGAGACGGATAGAAAAACGGATAGAAGGGAGTTTTTGATAAGATCCTCAAAGGCAGGACTGCTGATCTTGTCATCCTGTGTGACCGGTTATTTTTTTTATAACCGAAACAGCTCTCTTTCTTCAGCCGGCAGCAAAAACGAAACCGTCCAAATCCCCGATTTTTCAGTTAAAGAGGCAGGCGGTAAAATGGCAGTCGTAAAAGGAGATGACCGGATAAAAACGATCAATCTTGCTTTTAAAGCAATCGGCGGCATCGAAACATTTATTAAAAAAGGGGACAGAGTTCTTTTAAAGGTCAATGCGGCGTTTGCATCTCCACCTGTCCTTTCCGCGACCACAAGCCCTCAGCTCATCGAAGAAGTCGTAAAGCTCTGCTATGCCGCCGGAGCATCGTCTGTTGCGGTCACGGATAACCCGATCAACGATCCTTCGTCATGCTTTGCTCTTACTGGAATAGAAAATGCGGCAAAACGCGCCGGGGCAAAAATCATACTTCCTGAAGAAGGCTTATTTATGCCTTTATCAGTTGAAGGAGGTTCGCTGATAAGAAACTGGCCTGTTCTGTATAAACCGATCTATAACGCCGACAAGTTGATAGGAATAGCGCCTGTAAAGGATCACCATCGCAGCGGAGCATCCATGACCATGAAAAAC
The DNA here is from genome assembly GCA_011391695.1 of Desulfobacteraceae bacterium. Classification (GTDB taxonomy): domain Bacteria; phylum Desulfobacterota; class Desulfobacteria; order Desulfobacterales; family RPRI01; genus RPRI01. The sequence continues at coordinate 32,351 of JAABQB010000022.1, forward strand.
TGGTACGGGTTCCTCGGCGGAAGAAGAAATATATTTCATCAGGATATACACAACATAATAAAAGAGCTTGCCGTGATGGTTAAGCCCACTCTTGTCATTCTTGACGGAACTGTAAGCATGATGACAAACGGGCCGACGGGAGGCTCTCTTTCCGATTTGAAACAGACAGGCACAATGATAGTCGGCACCGACCAGGTAGCAGTTGATGCCTTCGGATCATCACTTCTTGGAAAAAGCGCGGGGGAACTTACATATATTGAAAAAGCGCATGCTGCAGGAGCCGGCAATATGGATTACCGCCAGCTTAAACCTGAAATACTGAATATGTTATAGGAAGATCCTTTACATCCAACCGGATGAAGCTACAACAAGTATAACACAATCCTCCCTGCCGTTGTTCAACAGGGCGTGACCGGAGCCAGTCGGTATCCATGTGGCGTCTCCTGGCTCGACCTGTCTCGATTCATTATCAACCTGCATCAAGCCGGTGCCGCTCAACACAAAATATATTTCTTCCATCGGATCTATATGACGCTCAATTTCCTTCCCGGGCGCCAGCCGCGCGACTGCCAGAAAACCGAGCTCCTTGAGCACTCGGCGGTCGAGAACCATCTGGGCGATAGCCCCGCCGTGTGCCAGATATGTAGTTTCAAGAACTTCCCTGTCCTGCAGGTTTCGGACTATCATAACGTCTCCTCTGTTTTTCTTGCCAATATTACTTGTTGCTCTCGCAAAAAGTCAAAATTCAGACGGCAAAGCAAAAAGTTCATTATGCAAGGCGCGCGAATCTTGAGGAATGAAGAGTACTTACTGTTACGCTGCAATGACGAAAGATGAAGCGCAACACAGCAGAATGACTTTTTACAAAGCCGTCATTCCTTATCTTAATGACATCGCCTTTTCCGGGCAGATCTCCTGACAGCAAAAGCAGGTGATACAGATATCCGGATCCGCCTCCGGGATATCCTCTTTCATTAAAAGAGCAGACACCGGGCACTGTTCGATGCAGGCACCGCAGGCATTACACAGGTCAGGGTCGGCATGGGGTTTGACACCGGCCTTGCCCTTTATGAATTCCTGGATCACCGTGTTCCCTGCAATGGCCTCGCCGCCGAGCGGTGGAAGCTTGAAACCGGGAAGGATGACCAGCTCTCCATGGATATCAATCTTTGCAGGATCATAATCCCCAAGACCCATGGCTTTTGCTTTCTGAAGAAAGCGTAAACGGGCGGGATCAAGCCCCATCATTGTCGCAATGACTCCATCTAAAGCCACCGCATTATCGGATGCCAGAATCAGGCCGATATCCCTCAGATCTGGAGAGGCCGGACCATTTCCTTCCATACCCACCACTGCGTCCACAATGAAAAGATCAGGCACGCGCAGACGAAACACCTCCACAATCACCTCGTGGAAACGTTCGGGTGTTCCGGCAATACGGTGCAACCTTGCTTTCTGTGCGCCGGGCAGGATGCCGTAGCTGTTTTTAATTGCTCCGGTCATGATGGTCAGGCCATGGGTCTTGAACTTGGGAAGGCTTATAACGATATCGGCGTCAAGAATTTCCTTGGAGACGCCCACTTCCGGCATGAAATCGGGATTGAAGGCAAGGTTTTGCGGCGTATTGCCCAAATTACAGTAATAACCCTTGGCCGCCTCCATCAATCCTGTTTTCCGGAAGCTGTTCTCGTTATCGCCGTAGCTGAACAGGCCGGGGTTGTCCCCCACAATTATCCCGGCAGGTTTCATCTCTTCGACTTTTTCCACAACCGCCCTCAATAAAGCTGGGTTGGTCACGATATGCTCTTTCGCTTCGGAGGCCCGGAGCACATTCGGTTTTATCAACACTTTTTTCTGGGCAATCTGAATGGGAAAAAGCTCAAAGGCCATATCTACAGCCTTTCGACACGTATCATAACCGGCAGGGTGTATCATTACTTGATGCATGTTTTTCTCTTTTCGCTGAAATGGTTTTTTGGTCAGCCGCCTCGTCTAAGGTTGCCAACGGTGCATCGAATCTATGTTTTTCTTGGCATGTCACTCTGATATCATAAAATATTTAGATTGCAAACTTTAGATGTAAGGTATACTTTTACCGTTATAAGTTATATGTCTCAAAAGGTGGTGTTAGATGTTGCATAAGACAATCGTAATTCTTTCGTGCTGGTCAATATTGTTTTTTTTCATGGCCTCTCCAGCCTTATCAGTCTCGGAGCAACTCGTAATGGGCGAAGGCGGTCCCAAGTTAGACGCGCTTATGATAAAAGCCGCAAACTACGAATCCAAATCCGAGAGCCATGACAACTACTGGCAGGCGGCAGCCATATACTGCGAAGCGTCAAAATTGGGAAGCATCGAAGCGCAGTATAGACTCGGAATGCTGTACGCTTTCGGCAAAGGCGTTCCTGAAAACAGGGCATTCGCCGCGTCGCTGTTTTCACTGGCCAGCCGGCAGGGACATGCCAAAGCTTTCGACATGCTGGAGACCGTTCACTTTAAATCACAGGAACTGCCCCCGTGTGTGATATCGGATACACTCCCTGAAAAGCAGCCACCTCCTCCTGTATTAGAAACGGTCGAACATCATACCGAGCCGATTGACCTTTATCTTGAATCTCTGCCTGACAGCAAATCGTGGATAATAGACCTGGCAAATACAATTTCGAGTTGGTATGAAATCGATCCCAGGCTCGTGCTTTCCATCATAACCATTGAATCTGAATTTGAGCCAAAAGCACGGTCGCACAAAAGCGCGATGGGGTTGATGCAGCTTATTCCTTCCACTGCCGAGCGTTTTAACGTAAAGAATGCTTTCAATGCCTCTCAGAATATCAGGGGAGGAATCGAATATTTGAGATGGCTGTTGTCTTATTATCGCGGCAGCATAGAGCTTGTGACAGCCGCGTACAATGCTGGAGAAAAAGCGGTGGACCGTTATCTTGGCATACCGCCTTATCCGGAAACGCGTGAATACGTCAAGCGCCTGAAAAAACTATACCTGAGAAGCACGCATCCCTATGATGAAAATATTACCGAGCCATCCCCGATTCTGACTAAAATAAGCAGCTTGCGGAAATAAGATTCGCGCCGCAGAAATGCTTTTTCCCGGTGTGGAGAAATTTGTACTAAGTTGTACCTTCTTCGACTTTTTGTTCGGCCAATCGTTCTCTGGATTCTCTAACCGCAGCGAGAATGTCTTTTGTAGTTGCTTTTGTTTCGATTCCTGGTACGTCAAATGGTGACTTTTTGCTTTTCTTAAAAATTATTGAGAAGGTTTCGCCTCCTCGCCTTCTGATGATAACCTCTTCACTTCTTGCGATATTAAGAACATCAGCAAAACGTTGCCTTGCTTCAGAATATGTATAAACTTTCATGATATTTTACTCCAAAATTGCAATTCCAATCTCCCGTGCTACCTTTTGCATTCCAATATCAAGCGTAAGCAGCGGGCTTCGGAGGTTTTCAGCACATTCTAAAAAATAAGCATCATATGCATAAAGGTTATATTTAATTGCGATGCTTAATGCCGATTTGATGTTGGTATGCCTCAAGTCAACCGGTATTTGTTGAACAATCTCCCATGCTGATTCGACTTCTTTCTTTTTCAAGGTATTTTTTTTCATCATCGCTGTTAATGCATTCCCAATTTCAAATGGCAAAACATCAGGTGCAATTAAATTATGACCTTCCGTAAGTTGTATGATTTTATTTTTTTCGGGCTCATTTAAGGCAACGGCTATGAATATATTTGTGTCAGCTATTATTTTCATAGGTACAATTGTACATAACATATTTTGATTTGTCAAGCCGATACTTGGTGAATTTAAAGACTTTAAAAAGATATTGATGTTGAAGGATCTTCCGGTGTAAACAGTTTCCCGGCACTGCTTAATCAGGCGGATACTTTACATGAAAATAACTACAGCAAGACGAATCAGCCAGGCTTTTTTCTTCATTATCACAGTCTGGTTCTGCGCCGCAACCGCATCAGGAACAGAATGGTGGCAGCTTCGCGGCTGGCCGGTAAACTGGATAATACAGCTCGACCCTCTTGCCGGATTAGGAACTCTCCTTTCAACCCATTCAATATATTCCGGCCTCATATGGGGGCTCGTTACAATTCTTCTTACCATCATCGTCGGGAGGTTTTTCTGCGGCTGGTTATGCCCTTTCGGAACACTGCACCAGTTTACGGGATATGTTGCAAACAGGAAAAAATCCCCGGTACTGAAAGCCGAAAAGAACAGATATAAAAACGCCCAGAACCTCAAATACATATTCCTGATTTTTCTTCTGACCGCCGCCATGCCGGACCTTCTGATTTTTATTTCCGGTTTCTCTGAAGATAAACCGGTCATTTTCTGGGTTTTTACCGCGATTGTCATCATACTTTTAATTCTGCTTTCCATCTTTGAAATATTCAAGAAACCAAAATATATTATTATTACGTTTCTTCTCGCATCTATTTTTATCGCACTGCTATCAATGCTGCCTCAAACGAGCCGTCTTTTATTCTCATCTCTTCAGACCGGCCTGCTTGATCCGATTCCTCTTTTTTATCGCTCGGTCAATCTTATAATTATCCCGCTTTTGGATGGAACCTTTTTCAGCCTCTCTCCAGCTCCGCGGTTCTATGGGGGAACCTTTCTGATAGGAGCTGTTTTTCTCTCCGCAGTATTATTGAATTTATACATTCCGCGATTTTATTGCAGGTTTATATGCCCTCTTGGAGCCTTGTTCGGATTGCTTGGCCGTTTTGCAATCTGGCGGATCGGAAAATCTGAAGAGAAATGCTCAAACTGCCTGATGTGCGAAAAGGACTGCGAAGGCGCGTGCAGTCCTTCAGCAAAAATACGGGTAAGCGAATGCGTTCTTTGCATGAACTGTCTGCATACATGTCCGCACGATCTCATAGGTTACGAAACGGCCGTTTCGGCTTCAGGTGAAAGAAGATCTCCTGATCTGTCAAAAAGGAAACTGGCGGCATCTTTACTGTCCGGCATTATTGCCGTTCCCATGATCCGTTTAAACGGAAGCACAAATCAAGTTAATAATCCCCGGCTTATAAGGCCTCCTGGGGCTCTTGATGAGTCGGGTTTTCTTTCCCGCTGCATAAAATGCGGACAGTGCATGAAAATCTGCCCGACGAACGTAATTCAGCCGGCATTTTCCGAGGCAGGCATAGAGGGAATATGGAGCCCTGTTCTTGACTTTCGAATCGGAACGAGCGGCTGCCAGCTCAATTGCATAGCCTGCGGGCACATTTGCCCGACATCGGCCATACGGCCATTGATTCTTGATGAAAAGACAGGAAAAAACAAATTTGCTTCAACCGGCCCGATACGGATCGGAACCGCTTTTGTCGATCATGGTCGGTGTCTGCCCTGGGCAATGGATAAACCTTGCATAGTTTGCCAGGAAAATTGTCCTGTCAGCCCCAAGGCTATCCTGACCAAAGAGACATTCAGTCTTAAGGGTAAGCGGGCGGTTATAAATAGTTCCGAGTCATCAGGCATAGAAATTGAAAAAGCTCAATTTATACCCGATTCCCTTGCAACAGGAGACTATTTTTGCAGGGTGTCCGGCAGTGATGAAAAGATGCGGCTTATAATAAGAAATTCGAAAAAATCACTTGAGGTATCGCCCGCGCTTCCATGGAAGCCGCCTCCATCACCCGGAAGTATGATTGAAATTTATATCCGATTGCAACAACCTTTCGTCGATCCGGCAATGTGCACCGGATGCGGAATTTGTGAACATGAATGCCCCGTAAGATCACAACGGGCAATCCGGGTTACATCCGATAATGAATCAAGAAATAAAAAGGCGGGGATGATAATATAAAGAAGGGTTCGAGGGGTCAGGGGTCAGGGATCGGGGGTCAGGGATCGGGGATCAGTGTAAAAAATGTTTTTTCTGACTACTGACAGCCGGACCCAGACAGTTGATATCGGGGGGCAGGATAAATAACCTTAAATAGTGTCTGTAATGAAGGAGTGGAGATATGAGCAAAGAAAAGCCGGGCTTTTCAAGAAGAGATTTTTTGAAAACAGCGGGAGCTGCCGGAATAGGTTCCATGTTTTTGCCGGTTGATTCCCTTGCAAAAAAATCAGGACAATTCGCTCAAAGCACAGGCGACGAGCTTGTGCCAAAAAGAGCTTTCGGCAAAACCGGAGAAAATGTCTCGATTCTGGGGCTCGGCGGCATGTTCGATATACCGTCAAACCAGCTTCTTATGAGACAGGCCGTAAAGCTTGGTGTAACCTACTGGGATACAGCCGATTGCTACGAAGGGGGAAACAGCGAAAAAGGAATAGGAATGTTTTTTGAGAAACTCCCTGAAGAAAGGAAAAAGATTTTTCTTGTGACGAAATCTGACGCAAGGGACCCGGATGGCATGACAAGCCTTTTGAGCCGTTCTCTTGAAAGAATGAAAACTTCTTATATCGATCTCTATTTTGTCCATGGAATAAGAAGCATAGATGAAATTGATAAAAAAACAAGAAGCTGGGTGGAAAAAGCAAAGGCAAATAATAAGATACGCTTTTTCGGTTTCAGCACTCACAGCAACATGGAAGAGTGCCTGACAGGCGCCGCCAGGCTTGGGTGGATTGACGGCATAATGATGACCTATAATTTCAGGCTTATGCATACGGACGACATGGAAAAAGCGGTCGAAGCCTGCCAGAAGGCAGGAATTGGTTTAACAGCAATGAAAACCCAGGGCGGCGGACAGGTCAAGACAGGCTCCGGGAAGGATCTTCAGATGGCCGGAAGATTTTTAAAAGCGGGATACACCGACAAGCAGGCAAAACTCAAGGCTGTCTGGGAAAACCCGTATATAGCAACTATTTGTTCACAAATGCCGAGCATCAATATTCTCATGTCGAATGCCTCCGCCGCCATGGACAAGACCAGGCTTTCATCTGTCGAGATCGACCTTCTCAGGCGTTACGCGGGTGAAACAGCGGGAGCTTACTGCATAGGATGCACACGCATATGCGAATCGGCCGTTGCGGGAGCCGCTCCTGTCGGCGATCTCATGCGCTGTCTCATGTACTCCAGGAATTACAATGAACCCGGATGGGCAAGAGAGCTTTTTAATAAAATACCTGTCATGGAAAGAGAGAGAATTCTGAATCTCGATTTTTCCTTTGCTGAGCAGATGTGTCCGCAGAAAATTGAAATAGGAAAGCTTGTAAAAGAAGCCTTTTTAGAATTATCATAAAAATGACGGCTTCTTAAAAAGTCATTCTGCTTTGTTGCGCTTCATCTTTCGTCATTGCAGCGTACATAAAGTACGCTTCATTCCTCAAGATTCGCGCGCCTTGCATAATGAGCTTTTTACTTTGCCGTCTGAATTTTGACTTTTTGCGAGTTCATCATATTAAATAATCACAAAATAATTTTGTGATTATTTATATTGAAAACCGGCGTGTTTGAGTATATTTAGAAACTTCAATTTTTATTATACGGGAGGTGCTTTTTTTCTTGATTATGAATTGACAAACATATAAAAGAGCCGCTTCTTATGATTTAGTTCAATACAATTTAATAAAAAGGGGGGACAAAACATGTATGTGCCGAGATATATGTTTTTTACCAAGGGAGTTGGAGTAAACAAGGAAAAACTGTCTTCCTTTGAGAATGCTCTCCGTGAGGCGCGCATTGCACACTTAAACATTGTTACCGTTTCATCCATATTCCCGCCGCACTGCAAAATAATAGATATCGAAGCCGGGCTTGCCAGGCTTGAACCGGGTGAAATAACCCATTGCGTTATGGCACGTGAACAGATAAATGAGCCGGGACGAAGAATTGTCGCAAGCATCGGCCTTGCCCTGCCTGCCGAACCCGGACGGTACGGTTACCTTTCGGAACACCATGGTTTTGGCCAGACTGAACTTGAAGCAGGTGAATACGCGGAAGACCTTGCGGCATCGATGCTTGCGAACACACTCGGCATAGAATTTGACCCGAACAAGGACTATGACGCACGGCGTGAAGTTTACAAGATGAGTGAGAAGATAGTCGAATCTCAGCATACAAGCCAGGGGGCTCTCGGAGCAGAAGGAAGCCTTTGGACAACTGTTCTTGCGGCGGCTATCTTCGTAAAATAATGACTACAGAAATGGTTTGAAATCCCGCTTTAGCTGGATTGACAAAAGAGAAAAATAATGCGTTTCGGCGACAGCGAAATTCCCACACCCGGCCTCAAAAATGCCAAGATAGTCATATTGCCTATTTGTTATGAAAATGCCCCTTCTTATGGCACGGGGAGTAAGGAAGGACCGCTCCACATTCTGACGGCATCTACCCAGCTCGAGAGCATTGATGAGGAGACATTAACCAACTGGGGAGAGGCAGGCATACACACACTCACGCCTCTTGTCCCGTCCGATGACCCCGGGAAAGCTGTTAATGAAATGAAAAGGTCGGCTGCGGCTGTCCTTAAAAAAAACAAGTTCCTTTTATCCCTCGGAGGAGATCACGCCATTTCAATAGGGCCCATAATGGCAGCGGCCGAAATTTATCCTGACTTGGGAGTGCTTCAAATTGATGCTCATCTTGATTTACGGAATACATGGAACGGAAGCAGATATAACCACGCCTGTGTCATGCGCAGGGTTGTCGAAGATTTGAATCTTCCGGTTGCGCAGGTTGGAATAAGGTCCTTCTCACCCGAAGAGGCGGACTATGTCAAGATAAAAAAATTAAAGCCTTTTTACGCCCACACCATTGACCCTTCGGATGATTACTGGAGAAGAAAAGTTGTTCATTCCCTTCCGGAAAAAGTTTATATTACCATCGATCTTGACGGTCTCGACCCGTCGGCTCTTCCGGGAACCGGGACTCCCGAGCCTGGAGGCCTATCATACAGGCAGCTTATCAAGTTGATAAAAGCCGTGGGAAAAGAAAAAAAGGTGATCGCAGCCGACATTACTGAGCTGGCAAAGATAGAGGGCTCCCAGGTTTCAGAATATACCGCCGCAAAGATTGCCACCAAGATATTTGTTCACTGTCTATAAGTGACGGCAAAGTAAAAAGTCATCATAAATAATCAACCCATTCAAGGCTATAATTCCCGTTATCATCCGTCAATTTCAAATTACCCTGGCCGACTTCGTAATTCAAAACAGACAGTATCTCATCGCTGGAATACTTAACCGAGCCGGTCATCTTTTCAGCAAGCATGCCCAGGACTTCTGACTTTGAAGCAACAGTTCTACCTTCAAGGAAACCCTTCTCCTCAACAATCCTTCCCATCATCAAATCATAAACAAGAACAACGCGTTCAAGATTTACAAGCGGCCAGGCCTCTTCTTCAGATGCCTCTCCGTTTTTAATACGATCCTTGATATATCCGAGCCATCCGTTAAACTTATTTTCCCACTCGATAACGATTTCATCCAGCATCTTTCTTGTAACCGAAGATGTCTCGACTATCGCCCTGTTTGCATGATAATCGCGCCAGTCATCAGAAAGAAACCTGATATCAAATTTCTCTTTTTCTTCCCTGACTTCAGTTCCCGGAAAAGGCGCCAGAAGATGAAATCCGTGGCTTACTCCCATATTTTTCAGCTTCTCCCCGAAATCCACGGTCTCTTTCAGGGTTTCGGGAGTTTCACCCGGAAGGCCCAGTATAAAGGAAGCATGCGGGCTTACCCCGGCTTCATTGCACATTTTAACGGCATCGGTCACCTGCTCGAGAGTAATTCCTTTTTTTATTCTTTTCAGGATCTCCCTGTTTCCGGATTCAACGCCAAAGCTTACGGTATGGCATCCTGCTTCTCTCATCCGTTTCAAAACCTTTACAGAAACCGTATCGACCCTGGCAAAAGAGGTCCATTTTATCACAAGTCCTCTTTTTATTATTTCATCGCATACCTTAAGACAGTGGTTCTTATTTGAGGTGAATAGATCGTCCGCAATATTTATCTGCCGGAAGCCGAAGGTCGCAAGATGCTCCATCTCGTTTACAACCTTTTGTGGATTTCTGTATCTGACTTTGGCTCCCACCATCTTTCTGCCAACACAGAATATGCATTTGAAAGGACACCCGCGGCTGGTTGTCATGCTCACAGGCATTCCAAGCGCCCTGTATCTCCCGAGGGGGAGAAGATGCCTTGCAGGAACAGGCAGCAAGTCAACATCAACACGAGATTTCCTTAATCCTGTATTCATGATGCCGGACTTTCCGTGAAAAACAAGGCCTTCTATTCCTGAAGTATCCGATCCGGACTCTATGGCTCTTGCAAGTTCGACAACTGTCTCTTCTCCCTCGCCCGGAACTACAAAATCGATCTCTGGATAAAGCTCCATTGTTTCTTCTGCGCAAAATGTCACGTGGGGACCGCCCATGACGGTAACTATGGACGTATCGATGCTTTTTACATCTTTTATTACATCCATCGCATTGTCAAAAGTCATTGTTACCGCTGTTGTTCCTGCAATCCGGGGCGCAAATTCCTTTATAATCGACTCAAGAAGCTTCCTGCTGTACGGGAATACGACAAGGTCAAGGATCTTCACCTCTACTCCTTCGCGTTCGAGGGCTGCCGCAATATAAGCAAGCCCGAGAGGAGGAGAAGGTGTTTCTGAAATGGAATAGTATGGATTGATAATCAGAAAACGCATACATAGCTCAATAAAAGAAAAAAGGGGATCCGAAAAATCCGGATCCCCTGAAGTAATAAACAAATAATCCTAGAAAAGACCGCTGACTTTGCCTGTATTTACATCAACATCGATTCTTCTAAAAGCCGGGTTGGAGCTTGTTCCGGGCATCAGGCTTATGGTTCCTGCACACGGGCAGAGGAACTTGGCGCCTGAATAGATCAGAACATCGCGGATCGGAAGAGTCCAGCCTTTGGGAACGCCTTTTAATACCGGATCATGCGTCAGGCTCAAATGAGTCTTAACCATCATGGTCGAAAAATCGGCATACTTGGGATCACTCTCAAGCATTTTTGCCTTTGCTTCTGCTTCAGCAGTCCATGATACGCCATCAGCCCCGTAAACTTCTTTCGCTATAAGCGCAACCCTGTCGCGGAGCTTCATTTCAAGCGGATAGAGGAATTTGAATTCATTCTTTTCATTGCAGGCTTCAACAACCGCATCAGCCAGTTCAAGAGCTCCGTCGCCGCCTTTTTCCCAGTGCTTCGATTCGGCACAGCGGGCACCTGCTGCTTCAGCAGCCTTTTTAACAACGGCTACTTCTGCATCGGTATCGGTATAGAATCTGTTCACGCAGACAACCGGGTTGATACCGGCCTTGCGGATGACGCCTATCATGTGAACCATATTCTCGACACCCTTTTCCACCAGCCCTAGGTTCTCCTTTGTGTACGCATCATCAAGGGCTTTCCCTGCAACCACCTTGGGACCGCCGCCGTGCATCTTGAGCGCACGGATGGTTGAGGTCAGTACGGATACATGGGGCTTGAGACCGCTGTTACGGCATTTTACGTTCCAGAATTTCTCAAAACCGATATCTGCCGCGAAACCGCTTTCTGTTACCTGATAATCAAACATCTTGAGACCCATACGGTCTGAAATGATCGATGACTGCCCTACAGCGATGTTGGCAAATGGTCCGGCATGGATCATACAGGGCTGATACTCGGCAGTGCTTAACAGAGTCGGATTAATTGTATTTCGCATAAAGGCAGCCATAGCGTTGCCGACTTCAAGGTCGCCAGTCGTGACGGGTTTTCCGCTCTTGTCGAAAGCAACAGTGATTTCATTAAGACGTTTTTTAAGATCGGCAAGGTCCCTTACTATTGAAAGGATTGCCATACACTCCGAACCTACGGCAATTCCAAACTTGGACTGCATCATATATCCGTCCGTTCTTCCGCCGATTCCGATTATGATATTCCTCAATGACTGGGCACAGAAATCCATGATCCATCCCATTTCAACGCGTGTAGGATCGATATCAAGACGGCGCATCTTGGTGAGTCTCGCAAGCTGCTCGTCATTGTAATTTCTTTCATGCTGCATGCGGGAGGTCATAGCAACCATCGCAAGGTTGTGGGCGTTCATTATGTCATTGATATCGCCCGTGAGCCCCAGTGAAAACTCGGTCATCGGAATAATAAGAGCATTGCCTCCGCCTGCCGCAGTTCCCTTTACATTCATTGTAGGCCCGCCGGAAGGCTGCCTCAATGCGCCACCGACGTTTTTGCCTCGTTTTCCGAGACCTTCCATGAGACCGACCGAGGTCGTGCTTTTTCCCTCACCAAGAGGTGTCGGGGTAATGGCAGTAACCTCAATATACTTGCCATCCGGTTTCTTCTCAAGGCGGTTCATAATTTTAAGAAAATCCAGTTTTGCGAGCCTGCCCATTGGAAGGACTTCATCGGGCATAAGTCCCAGTTTCTCTCTCCACTGCTCCGGTGACGGCATATTTACTTCTGCTGCTTCGGAAATCTGCCAGTCAGCCATTTTTACCGCATCATAAGCCATCTGTCGAATCCTCCTTACTTGTTGATTGTTGACATATACAGGAAAAACATGACCTGCCTTTTCCTGTTATCATTGCCTGCTTCTGCTTCAAATCAGATAAAACGGAAAAACGGGATATAGCTTTAAATTATAATTAGTTAAATCATACAATAGAGCTCAAAACAGTGTTCACTTATAATGGACTTTAAGCGTT
>JAABQB010000023.1 GCA_011391695.1 Desulfobacteraceae bacterium
GCGATTTTATCGTAAATTTATCAAAACGCATAAATGCCTCCTGATTTAATGATACATTTTTGCTGGTTCCGTAAAATATCTTAGATCCTGTCACTCCCGTGAAAACGGGAGTCCAGAATTAGGTGAAAAGACTGGATCCCCGCTTCCGCGGGAATGACGAAAAAGAGAAAATAAAGCTAGAATTCAAACTGGATTCCAGCAAAAAAATTTCTTTCGGGTGCTGGGTAGAAATTCCGCTTCGTCAGGAAAGTATCCATAACACCATACTCCGAGTATTTCCTGTCGGTCAGATTATTGACTCCTATAAATGCCTTGATCATCTTGTATTTGTACGCAAGCTTTGCATCAATCGTATAATACGAATCAAGCTTATCGAAGTTATTTGCCTGATCGCTGATTACATGACTTGAACCAATGTAATTATATGCCGCCGAAAAAACAAGACCGGTAACAGCAACATCGTCGATCCGGAACCCGAGATTCCCCTTGTAACCGGGCACTGCGGGAATCTCATTTCCTTTGTATGGCGCTTTTTCAAAGTTTGCCTCTTCATAGGTGAAATTTCCGAAAAGGGTAAGTTTATCAATCGGTTTCGCCTTGTATCCGATTTCAATACCCTGATGAAGCGTTTCGGGATGATTTTCGTTGCCGAATGTTGATGGATTATAGAAAAGTTCATTCTCTATCTCAGCCCTGAAGAGAGTTACGCTTCCTGAAATTCTCTCCGTGAAAGAATGCCTGATTCCGGCTTCATAATGGATCCCTGTCTGGGGTTTAAGCCCGGTATTGGCTTTATACGTTAATGTGCTCCAGTCAATGTAAACCAGTTCATCTGTGAGCGGAAACCGAAAGCTCCGGTTAGCCCTGACAAATACTGAAGATTTTTTAGCATATATGAATGTCAGCCCTGCATTGTAAGCATTTTCAGAATCACTTGTCTGTTCGTCAAGAGGCCCGAGAAAACCTGTCATATCTTTTTGTAAAAGGTCATACTGTACTTTTTCATGACGCGCTCCCAGAGATAGAAGGATATTCTCTTTAACGGCGTATTCGTTGTTTAAATATAATCCTGCGGAATCTCTTTTAATATTTGAAATGCTGGTTTTGGTCGTTAACGGTATGAAAAAACCGCCATACGAATCTATATCCTGTTCAGACCAGTAAAAATCTGCACCGGCAACCAATCTGTTCTTGTGGTTAAAAATGTCTCCGTTCCAAATATACCGGGGAGTAACACCCCATGTCTCCGAATTGGAATCGGTTGCCAGCGGACTTGTTGAATCCGGAAAGACAGCTTCGCTTGAACGATTCCTGTAAGATAAGTCAGCTACCATCGTTCCGTAATTTCCAACCATTAGATCTATCCCGGCTTTTATATAAGAATCTTTACTGTTTCCTTCATCCAGAGGATTGGTACTATCTCTTCTATCTGATTTCAGCTGCGTTTCCGTCAACGGACCCGGAAGACCGTATTCATCTTCATGATATGAACCGATTATTTTCAGACTTAATGATTCGCTTGCATCAAAAACAATCTTTCCTCCGATATCTTCAGCTTTGTATTTGTTATTCTTTCTGTACCCATCAGTCTCATCATGGCTTGCATTAATGGATGCGGCTATCATGTCATATCCCCCGCTGACGGAGGCCTCCATGCGTTTGCGATCATAACTTCCCAAAGTAATGCCGCCTTTTGTCGTGAATTTGTCGGATGGTGTTTTTGTGATTATATTGATCACGCCTCCCGTCGCATTATCTCCATAAAGAACAGTTCCTGTTCCCCTTACAATTTCAATCCGTTCAACCTGATCGATCGGGATCTGTGTCCAGTCCACTCCGCTAAGATCAATACCGTTAACTCTGCGGCCGTCTACGAGAACCAGAGTGTTATATGGCCCTGTTTCGCCATAGCCTCGCAAATCAACCTGTGTATTTTTTCCGTTTCCTTGAAGATTTCTGACAACAATACCCTCTCCTGAACTCAATAGATCGGATATTGAACCTGCATTCGAATTTTTTATATCTTCATGGGTAATAACGGTTATTCCGGCCGGAACTCTTTCGATTTCACTCGCGGTTCGGGTGGCGGTGACCACAACCTCAGGAAGCGTGGCCATACTTTTTTCTTCTTTTGTCGCCGTTTCAGCCCGGCAAACTCCTGCAAACATAAGAGGAATACAAATAATAATAAATTTCAAACATTTGAACATAACACTTTCTCCTTTCCCAAATTAATAAAGTTAATCTGGGTCCGGGCATAAAAAAACCCGGACCGAAATGAATCGATCCGGGGATTTCCCATTTTTTATCCTCTGATCTTACTAAATACCTCGGTCCTCGAATGGTATTTTCGAGATCTTTGCATAACACCCAAAAATCTCTTTTCTTATTCAGGCAGGTCTTCTGACTTACGGATCATTCTAATGCCGCACCTTCCCGGACTGAGACCTTTGTATAACGCCCCCTTTTGCCCGATTTCTTCGTCAGACTCAAATTTTAATCCTCGAAATACTACAATGTATTCCTGCGGTTAAAATTATCGCCTTCCTCGAACTTGGACAAAATTGGACGTTCTTCAAAGGTCTCGGACTATAATTATCCAGTGGTTTAATGCGGTTTTCGTCCCCGATTACAGCGGCGGGCCCGTCCCCGATTTTAACGGGGTTCCCTTTTATTTTTTAAATACAAGCACCTGAACGATTATGTCTGTTATATATTTATATTTTTAAAGTCAATAAATTTTATTTAAAAAGGCGTCACTTACACCCGTAATCGCGCCGCTTTCCCTGACTTAATCTGCCCTCTGTCCAATCTCCATAAGCTTCTTCAAATCTCATCTTCCGAATCTCCTGCGATAACTCTGTCCGTCTCATTTGTCACCTCCATCGGTGACTATATCAAACCGGACAGATCATGTGCTATAAACCCGGACAGTTTACTTGCTTCTAACATTTTTGAACCATCGGTATTGTAAATAATCATATCTTCTGGTAAAAATCAGACGCATGGATACCAAAGAGAAAAACAATGAAAAGCCGTTTCTGATACTTGCCTCCAAGTCTCCCAGGCGAAGGTACTTATTAAAGCAGGCTGGTCTTTCGTTTTCCGTAATACCAAGTGATTTTGATGAAAACTCGGTTCCGGCAACTCATCCTGATAACTATGTCAAAGTCTTAGCCGAATCAAAGGCAATGGACATATCAAACAAGTATCCGGAAAGTTGGGTAATCGGAGCTGATACGGTTGTTGTTATCGGCGGACAAATCCTTGGAAAACCATCATCCCTTTCAGATGCAAGGGAAATGCTCAAGAGCTTGAGCGGACAGACGCATCTGGTTCTGACCGGCTACTGCATCTGCTGCAAGGTTAAAAACCGTTTTTTTTCTGAAACAATCAAAACAGAAGTCCTTTTCAAGAATCTTACCGATGAAGAAGTTGAATGGTATATCCATACAAAGGAGCCTTTTGACAAGGCGGGTGCATATGCAATACAGGGACTCGGAACTTTTCTCGTAAAAAGCGTAAACGGATCATACACCAACGTGGTCGGACTGCCTGTATGCGAAGTCCTGGAAATACTGATAAAAGAAGGTGTCATGAGTTTTGAATCAAATCACAGGATCAATAATTTCTTTCGGGAGCAGTTTTGAAAGAAAGAATAAAAGAAATTTTAAACCGTATAAATAAAGCTGCCTCCTCCTGCAACCGTGAACCTGAAAGCGTAAGCATTGTTGCTGTTACCAAAACAGTGCCTGCGGAAAGAATCAGGGAAGCTGTTGCTTCGGGAATATCTGTCATAGGTGAAAGCTACATCCAGGAGGCAAGAAACAAATATGACCTCCTTTCCGGCACCCCTGTCTCATGGCACTTTATAGGCCACCTTCAGACAAACAAGGCAAAATACGCCGTAAAAATGTTTGATCTTATTCACTCGGTTGATTCAGTCAAACTTGCAGAAGAGCTTGATATCCAGGCAAAAAAAATCAACAAGGTGCAAAACATCCTTATCCAGATCAACATAGGCAGGGAAGAGACAAAATCAGGGATAAATGAAGAAGATGTACAGGACTTCATAAAGGAATCTGCCCGGTTTCAAAACATTGCAGTTAAAGGTCTCATGGTAATCCCTCCTTTTTTTGACGACCCTGAAATTGTGCGGCCCTATTTTTCGTCACTGCGCATACTGCAGGGCAAAATCAAAAATTCGTTTGTTTCAGATGCCATGCGGAGCATTTCGGTAGATGAGCTTTCCATGGGAATGAGCGGGGATTTTGAGGTTGCAATAGAAGAAGGCTCGACGCTTGTCAGAATTGGAACTGCTGTGTTTGGAGAAAGAAAATGAAAACACTCTTGCACATATGCTGCGCCCCCTGTTCCATATATCCCGTTAAAACCATGCGCGCAGATGGAATCGACGTAACCGGTTTTTTCTATAACAATAACATCCATCCATATACCGAGTATATCAAAAGAAGGGACGCGCTGGTTCAATATGCAAAATTTGCTGATCTTGAAATAATTTTCAGAGACGATTATGACCTTGAGGGTTTTCTCCGGTCAATGATATTCAGAGAGGCAAACCGCTGCGCTTTCTGTTACCATGAGCGCCTGAATGTTACAGCTTTATACGCAAGGGAGGCCGGTTATGATTCTTTTACCACCACACTTCTTTACAGCATATATCAGAAGCACGATATGATTAAGGAGATCGGAGAATCGGCCGGGAAGTCGGCTGGAATTCACTTTTGCTACAGTGATTTTCGGCCCGGATGGAAAGAGGGAGTAACTGAATCGAAGCGGCTTGAGCTGTACAGGCAGAAATACTGCGGATGCATATACAGTGAAAAAGAAAGATATTTGACTGCGTAGATGTTTACCAACTTCATATATTTCATAATTGCAATACTCATCTACTCTACCTATCAGTATTCAGGTTCGGCAAATGATGCCTCTCTTCCGGAAGCTCTTTTTATTTTTATCTGCCTTTCCATCATCTTTATTTATTTCATTTTCAGCGGTTTCAGAAAGCTTGAAAAAAGCATCTCATATGAAAATCGGTTTTTATATTATAATAAATTCGATTCTTTATTAAACACCGGTTCCATAATTGCCATACTCCTTTTTGCCGTAAATATTTATGGCATCAACCTCCCCTCCTATACCCGCGAAATACCTCTCTTCAAATCGGTTCCGGCTGTTGAGGCTCTTTTTTTTCTGTGCCTCTTTCTGCTTTATCTGTCCATAATATGGGCCTTGGCATTCGGGGCATATAAAAAACTTTATTGCGCTGATGATTTATCAAGGCGCTCTTACGTAACTTCCAATATTTCCTTTTCCGTACCGGTTGTGATGCCTTGGCTGCTCCTTTCTTTTGCAGCAGACATCATTAATCTCCTGCCGTTTGAAAGCCCGAAACGGTTTCTTTCAACAACCGGGGGCGAGCTTATCTTTTTTACCTTTTTTCTCTTTGTTATCGCCATTTTCGGTCCTGTTTTAATTCAAACATTCTGGAGATGCACGCCAGTTGAGGAGGGAAATAACAGGGAAATGATAGAGGCGGTCTGCAAAAGAGCCGGTGTAAAAATTTCCGATATCCTTTACTGGCCTGTATTCGGAACAAGAATGATAACGGCCGGTGTAATGGGACTCGTAAGCAGATTCCGCTACCTTCTCGTCACGAAAGCCCTTCTCAGCCTTCTTGAGCCTGAAGAGATTGAATCAGTCATGGCCCATGAAATAGGACATATTAAACTGAGACATTTCTTGTTCTACATGGTATTTTTTTTAGGATATATGCTCTTTTCCCTCGCCACCTTCGATATGATTATCTATCTGGTGATTTATGCAAAACCTCTCTACCGCTTTCTAACAGACTACGGGGTTAAGCAGGCTACGGTCATCTCAATATCCTTCGGTATCACCATCACAATTTTGTTCCTTGTATATTTCCGGTTCATTTTCGGATATTTCATGCGCAACTTCGAACGTCAGGCTGATATATACGTTTACTCATTTTTCGACAGCGCAAAACCGCTCATATCAACCCTCGAAAAAATTGCGTATGCAAGCGGACAGCCTGCCGACAAACCGAACTGGCACCATTTCAGCATCAAAGACAGGATTGAATACCTTAAAAGGTGCGATGCTGACAAGACCTGGATCAAGCGCCACAATATCAAAATTAAAAAAAGCATGGCGGTATACCTTGCAGGATTGTTAATAATCGGGACGGTCGGCTACAATTTGAATTTCGGTGAAAAGGGGAAAAGAATAAACGAGTATTTCATTGAAAAGATTCTACTCGGGGAAATACAAAATAATCCCGATAATCCGGATCTCCATGGAATGCTCGGAGACTTTTACTACAGCATAAAGGACCTTCATAAAGTGAAAAAAGCGTATGAAGATGCACTTTCCATTGATCCTGATAATCCAAGGGTTTTAAATAATCTGGCGTGGCTATACGCGACATGCGAAGATGAAAGCATCCGGAATGCCGCGATGGCCGTTACTCTTGCCAAACGGACTGTCAGGATTGAGGAAAAACCACATTTTTATGATACGCTTGCAGAAAGTTATTATGCTGCAGGGGAATATAAAGAGGCGGTTGAAGCGGCGAAAAAGGCTCTTTTACTTGCAGGTTCAGACAAATCCTATTACGAAAAACAGCTGAATAAATTCCTTACCGCCAAATGATTACTGATAACTGAACACTGATAACTGTTTCCCTACCGGCCACTCGACCCCTTGACCCATCGAACCCTTCTTTTACTTTATGCAGACTTTCCTGACCTGTATGAAATCGGTGTAGCCTCCGAATACTTTTTCAATTCCATCCTGTTTAAGTGTGGTCATTCCGTCGCTTATAGCCTGACCTCGGAGTTGTTCCATCTTGGCCATGTTCTGGATCAGTCTCTTCATTTCATCGGTACCCATCAGAAGCTCATGAATACCCATACGCCCCCTGTAGCCTGTTCTGTTGCAGGCTTCGCAGCCTTCCGGCCTATAAAAAACGATATTCTCCGAATAAGGAATATTTAAATTTTTTTCAAAAGCCTCATTACCATACTCTCTTACAATTTCTTCGTATTCATGTCTTGAAGGAGTATAGGGCTGTTTGCAATCTTTGCAAAGAGTTCGAACAAGGCGCTGGGCAAGAATGCATAAAATGGCATCGGCGAAATTGAAAGGATCCATACCCATGTCAAGAAGACGCGTTATGCTTTCGGGAGCGCTGTTTGTATGAAGAGTTGAAAGTACAAGGTGGCCGGTAAGTGAAGCTTCAATGCCTATATGAGTAGTCTCTTTATCGCGCATCTCCCCAACCATTATAACATCTGGGTCGGCACGCAAAAAGGCTCTCATTGCTGCGGCAAAATCAAAACCTATTTTTGATTTTACCTGAACCTGTCTTAATCCCTTCTGGGTTATTTCAACCGGATCCTCGGCAGTCCAGATTTTTGTTTCGGGCTTATTTATGTATCCCAGCGCGGAATGAAGCGTTGTGGTTTTCCCTGAACCTGTGGGGCCGCACACAAACATAATACCGTAAGGCTTGCTTATAGCACTGACAAAATTCTCAAAATTTTTCTCCGAAAAACCCATCTTGTTGAGAGGAAGAGGCTCACCGGCTGCAAGGATACGCATTACAATATCTTCAAGCCCGCCCTGAGTCGGCACAGTTGCGACACGGAGCTCAATATCCTTGCCGCCGTACTTCTTGAACTTGATCTTTCCATCCTGCGGCTTGCGCCTTTCGGCAATATCAAGATCGGCCATTATCTTGATGCGTGATACTACTGCATTCTTATAGCTGAAAGGGATTGTCTGATAGAGTGTGCAGTGGCCGTCTATTCTTATTCTGACATGGGTATTCTCCTTGCCGGGATAAGGTTCGATATGTATATCCGAAGCCCTTCTGGCATAAGCATCAAGAATAATTTTATTGACGAGCTGGACTACCGCGCTGTCCTCCTCTCCCACTCCGGATTCAGCCTCCATTACTTCCTCGGATTCTTCCTGAAGTTTTGAAAGGATGTCATCGATTCCTGAAAGTTCTTTTTCATCCTGTGTAAACAGTTTGATGAAATCGAGAATATCCTGCTTTAATGCTACTGAAAAAACCAGACTTTTACCGGCAAAGAGAGTTTTGATATCGTCGATCCTCTGAATATCATGAGGATTGTCGATAGCTATCATAATATTTTCTTCTTCTCTCCGGATAGGCACCCAAAGATTATTGCGCATGAAAGGGACTCTCAGGCCGATCAGAAGATCGCCCGGTATCGGGAAAGTGGGGTTATATTCCGCATAAGGAACCTTATAAAATTCGCTGAGAGATTTCCCGACCTCCTTCTTGGGAATTTTCAAGTCTGAAACAAGAATATTCTCTACAGGCTCTTTTCTCTGTCTTGCATCACCGATTGCTTTTTCAAGCTCCTTCTGTGTGAGTATATGGTTTTCAAGGAGATAATCGAACTTGGTGGTTCTCGATTTAGCCATGCGTTTCTGATTATAAAGGGCTATACCGAGTATCTTGGAAAGCTCCTCCACGGCCTGTTCATCTATATTTTTAAATGAAGAACCGTCTTTGCGGTTGATAAGCTGGATAACTCCAAGCAGGTATTTTTTATATATTATCGGAAAAGCCAGAATCTGCTTTGTAACATACCCGGTTTTTTTGTCCCAGCGTTTGTCAAACTTTAATTCCCTGTCTATCGAAGCAAGCTCGCTGTCATCATAAACATTTTTTACATTAAGCAGTCTTTGCTTAAAAGCCGCATAGCCGGCAATGCTGCTTATTGACACGGGAATCCTTATCTCGGATATCTCTGTTCCGGATTTGAATCTTGAAACCAGTTCTCTCGTTTTCCCGTCTACAACGTAAACCGTTATTCTTTCGGCATCGAAAAGTGAAGTGATTTCATTTTTCAGATTTACCAGTATCTCATCGAGATTTGAAGCGGCATATATCTTGTTGCCAATATCCTGCAGTTTTGTTCTGTACTCGACTTCGGATTTTAAATCATTAGCGCCGGAGCTATTTATATTGAAATTATTATTACTTGTTAGCATACTTTTTACCGCCGTTTTTTAATTTTACCTGTGCCTGGGCAAAAAATTAACTATTCGGCTTTTTGACTTCCGATTTGCCGTAGTTATGATATACTTTTTTAAGACCCCCGCCGATGAGCAAAATACCTAAAAGATAAAAACAGAATCGAATAAAAAACATTGCCGAAGAAAATTGCCCTATTTTTTCTATCTGAGGCATAACCTGGGGTATCCTGTAGAACACGCCGATTCCGGCAAGAACAAGAATAATACCCCAGACAAACTGAAATATTTCTCTGTTTTTTTCCATATAATTTTCCCGGCCCAATATAAAGACCATTTTGTAACCTCTAATCTATCGCCATATCGGGATACGTGGGTATAGTAGCTAATTAATCATAAAATGTCAAACGGTTAACAATGATGGACTTTTTACAAATCCGTCAATTCTTAAGTGTTCCCTTAAAAGCAGCCTTTCTTTTTTCAAGAAAAGCGCTTGTCCCCTCTTTGGCATCAATGCTTGACATGCATAATGCGAATGAGTCGACTTCTATACTGCAACCGGTAAAGATATCAATATTCAAGCCATTGTTTATTGCCTGCTTTGCGGCACGGAGAGAGGTTTTTCCTTTTTGTGCTATAATCCTGGCTGTTTTTAATGTTTCATCCATAAGGGCTTCAGCTGCAAAAACCCTGTTTACCATTCCTATTTCAAGCGCTTCAGAAGCTGAAATCATTTTGCCTGTAAATATCATCTCTTTTGCCATGTTTATTCCTATCAGTCTCGGAAGCCTTTGAGTGCCTCCGAATCCGGGAATAATTCCAAGGTTGATTTCAGGCAGGCCGAACATCGCTTTTTCAGAGGCATAGATAAAATCAGAGGCAAGCGCAATTTCACTCCCGCCTCCAAGAGCAAAACCATTTACAGCTGCTATTACCGGTATGGTCAATTCCTGGAGTTTACTGATTACGCTCTGCCCTTTTTTTGCAAAGATTTTACCCTCAAGAGAATTGAATTTTGATAGCTCAGTAATATCGGCCCCTGCAACAAATGATTTTTCACCGGCTCCGGTAAGTATCAGGACTCTGATGTCTTCGTTGCCCGAAATTTCATCCAGCACATGGGAAAATTCTCCAATCAGTTCCGAGTTCAACGCGTTAAGCGCCTTGGGTCTGTTAAATGTAATAGTTGCAATCCCTTCTTCAATTTTCAAAATAATGTTACTGTATTCCATTCTCTTTTTTCCCTCCGTGAAAAAACTTTTGTTGTTAAATGGAAAGTTGATGGACTCATAAAAACCATATTTTCTCACAAAGGCACTAAGAACACGAAGAAAAAAACAATTTAATATTAACAGGTTAACTTTGTGATCTTTGTGGCTTGGTGTGAGATCCTGACTTTTTACAAGATCATCAATCTTAAAACATCAACACATGGTATTGTCAAATCCAAAACCCAGAGAGGCTATGGCTGAACTGTTTTACTGTTTTCAGCCGATGCCGAAATATATATTGCAGCAAGGATTAAACTTCCTCCGGCCAATTTTAATAATGTCAGTTTCTCGTTGAAAATAAGATACGCAAGTATGGTGCTCCCTATCGGCTCACCAAGAAGCGTAACGGCAACAAGGCCGGGGGTAAACCATCTCAAAGCCCAGTTAAAACAGGTGTGGCCGATAAGCTGACTTACTATTGCCAGCCCGAAAAATGATGCGACTGTCGCTGTGCCGTAACCCGTGATCTGCATACCCATCGATAAAACTGCAACCCAGAGGAAAACGGCGGCACTACCGTAACAAACCATTATATATGCTGTAAGGGTAAGTTTCCTGCGTAAGTTTCGTCCGATCAAAAGATAAAAAGCAGCGCATATGCCCCCGATAAGAGCAAGAAAATCACCGAACAAGGCTTCTTCGCCTGCTGCATAATCGCCTGCTCCAATTATTGCAGCGCCTGTAACGCTTATTATTATCCCGGCAACAGAAGCGGTTTTAAGGCGTTCCCCTGTGATAAATGATGAAAGAAGCCCGACCCACAAAGGGTTCATATTAACAAGTACAACGCTGTTTGCTATGGAAGTATAGCTTAAAGATGAAATCCAGGCGGCAAAATGAAACGCAAGAAAAAGTCCTGACAATGCGGAAAGAAGAACCTCCTGCCTTGACAGGTTTATTATTTCATCTTTTGCCCATATCCACGCAACAGGAGCTATAATCAGGGATGCAATGCCGACTCTGTATGCTGCAATAACTATAGCAGGAGCTTCGGCAAGCCGTGCGAAAACAGCTCCGGTTGAAACAGCCGCAACGCTAATTCCAAGAGCTATATAGTGGTTTACAGAAGGTTCGGTCTTAATCTGAATACCCTTTAACCTCCCTTGCCGCTCTTTATTGGTGGACCGATTAATGCGTTGGGATTTATCTCCTTCATATAATTGCGCACGCCGTTAATTATTGCATCGCACAAAAGTTCCTGATAATCGGGATCGAGAAGACGCATGCATTCCCTTTTATTGCTGATAAATGAAGTCTCAATTAATATTGCCGGCATCTGTGCTCCCAGAAGAACATAGAAAGGCGCCTTTTTGACACCCTTGTTCTTTACATTATCATAGTTGGAACTCAGTTTTTTGAATAAAGCATCCTGAACATGCCCTGCCAGGCGGCTCGATTCGTTTATTTTGGCGTTTTGCATAAGGTCGTTCAGTATTGATTGCAGGTCGCTGATGTTTTTTGTTGATGTCGCATTTTCCCGAGCTGCCACAAGAATAGATTCATCGTCTGTCGCAAGGTTCAAATAATAAGTTTCTATGCCGTATGCATTTTTATTCCTTGCAGCATTGGTATGCAGGGATATGAAAATATCCGAGTTTTTTGTGTTGGCAATAGCTGTCCGCTCCTCGAGGGTAAGATATTTATCACTGTTCCTGGTCATTATCACTTCACAACCAAGCTCATTCCTGAGTTTGTTCGCAAGCTTTTTGCCCAGTATAAGGACAATATCTTTTTCATGAACCCCTTTCATATAACCCGGAGCGCCGTAGTCATCTCCCCCGTGACCCATATCGACGGTTACCTTTTTTACACCCAGAGCAAACTGCTTTGCCAGAGCACCGGCAGACATTTTATCGCCTTTCTCCACATATTTATCTTCAGGCGCTTCCTCTTTTACTTCTTCCTCCCGGATTCCCCACACATCTATTATTATTCTGAAAGGGTTCTTAAGAGAAAATATCTTGTAGGTTTTATAAGACTTTATATCTACCACAACCCTAACAACACCCGGCTCGTACTGTCCGGCACGCGCATCACTCAACAGGTCGTCATTTATCGGGATTACTCTTTTAATGTCGCCCCCAAGTCTGCTGTTGCTCAAATCCACGTATAAACGCTGCGGCTTATTCAAAGCCGGGTCCTGTTTTAAAAGCCTGTGACTATAGCTTGTTTCGCCGTCAGCATTTATGACAATCCTGGTATAGTTCGGATTTGACCAGTATCTTAAATCGGAAACAGTAACTGCACCGCCTCCTGCCGTGGATAGAGCTTCCTCTCTGCTCTTTGCCTTCTCTTCACCGGCGGCAATTATTGCCTTTATTCCGTCTGCAGGCTCTTCTATCTCTTCCTTTTTATCGACAATAACAGCTTCCTTATAAATTTCTTTCTTTTCGGGTTGAGTATAGGGAGGCTCTGGCTTTTTCAGACTAATATTTGCCGATGTCTCTTTTTTACCTTTTGCACCATGACCATTGCTTTCACTCAGCCCTTTGATGGTATTTGCGCCTGGAATCTGATCAATTATTTTTATAGCTTTTGAACGGTATTTGCTGTTTGGAAATCTTTTAATGATTCTTTCAAAACAGTCGATAGCCTCATTTTTGTCTGCAGCTTTTTGGGAACGCTTATAAAGTTCATAATAGAGGGTTCCCGACAGATAAAGACCGGCAGGAGCCCAGGGACCTGAAGGATCTTCCTTGAACACCTCATCAGACTTTTTAATGCACTCAAGCCAGTATTGTCTGTATTTCTGCCTGGCGGGATTATTGAGAAGAGAATTATAACAGTTATCGGCCTTTAAATATTTACCTTTTGCGTTTCCTGCAAACCCCGGACAGGGCTGAAAAAAGAATGCAAAAATAAAGGCCGCCAGACAAAACATATTTATTGTCCGCTTTAAATGGTATCTGTTCATAGTCCCATTATTCTGCCTGCCTGTTTCTTTTTTCATTAACCGGCTCACCCTGTCCGAATATGTCATGAATCAGTTTTTTTTATTTTTTCCTGCATCTCATTCAGAAAATATAATGCATCCAAAGGAGTTATTTTAGATATATCAATTTTGTTTAACCGTTCAACAAGAAAATGTTCCGGTCTGGAAAACATATTCAGCTGCAAATGACCTTTTTTAGATACGGCATCATCCCCGGCAAATACGGGAGAACCGTTTGTCCCGTGTTCATTTTCTATTTTATAAAGAATTTTTTTTGCGCGCACAATTATTTTTTCAGGAATTCCAGCCAGTCTTGCGACCTGAATACCGTAGCTCCGGTTTGTTCCCCCTTCGGCCAGTTTTCTTAAAAAAATTATTTCATCATTCCACTCTTTCACCAGTATATTAAAATTTTTTACACGCGGCTTTGTAGCTGAAAGCTCCGTCAGCTCATGATAATGAGTGGCAAAAAGGGTTTTAACACCCTTGCCTTTAAGATCATGAAGATATTCGGCAACTGCCCAGGCAATACTTAAACCGTCAAACGTACTGGTGCCCCTTCCAATTTCATCCATGATGATAAGGCTTCTCGAAGTTGAATTGTTCAGAATATTTGCGGTCTCCTGCATCTCTACCATGAATGTGCTCTGACCGGAAGAAAGGTTGTCAAGAGCTCCAACCCGGGTAAAAATCCTGTCGGTAATATTAATGGATGCTTTTGCTGCCGGCACGAATGACCCCATATGCGCCATGAGAACTATCAGGGCAACCTGCCGGAGAATGGTTGATTTGCCGGCCATGTTGGGTCCGGTTATTATCAGGACCTGGTTTTCATCATCATCCATTCTGATTGAATTAGGCACAAAACGCTCACCTGTTATCATCCTTTCAACAACGGGATGGCGCCCGTCTTCAATCAATATGAAACCATCATTGTTCATTGCCGGACGTGAGTAATTATACTCGTGGGCTGTTTCAGCAAGGCATGCGATACAATCGAGACCGGCCAGAAACTTTGCGGCTCTCTGAACATCAGGGTTATATTTCGCTACCTCTTCCCTTATATTCATGAAAAGTTCGTATTCAAGAGCGTTTCTTCTTTCCTCGGAGTTAAAAACATCCCTTTCATATTGCTTAAGCTCTTCGGTAATATATCGTTCCGCATTAACAAGAGTCTGCTTCCTGACATATTTGTCCGGAACCGCTTTTACATTGGCTTTTGAAACCTCTATGTAATACCCGAAAACCTTGTTATACCTCACTTTCAGGGAATTAATTCCTGTTTCCGCCCTCTCCCTCGCTTCAAGCCTCGCAAGCCAGTTTTTCCCATCGCTCCCGGTTTTAACCAGATTATCAAGCTCCTCGTTATACCCGGCTTTAATTAATCCTCCCTCGTTTATAAAAGGAGGAGCATCCTCTCTTATTGCCTTGTCTATAAGATCCGCAAGAATCAGAAGATCATCAATGCTGGCATCCCATTTCAGATAGCCCGCCTTTAAATCAAAAAGAGCGGTTTTTATGGAGGGAAGAGCATAAAGTGAATTTTTCAGCGCAACAAGATCCCTCGCATTCGAATGTCCCATTACTATTTTGCTGCCAAGGCGCTCCATATCATAAACAGATTTCAGGCCTTCTCTTATGCTTCTTCTGGCCCGTATGTCATTATAAGTCTCTTCAACCGCATCGAGCCGGGAAATAATATCATTGCTCTCCTGAAGGGGATATCTCAACCATCTCCTTAAGAGCCTGCCTCCCATGGAGGTAACCGTTCGGTCGAGAATTCCGAGAAGAGTGCCGTGCCTCGAACCGGTTCTTAAATTTTTCAGAATCTCGAGGTTCTGGCAGCTTGTTTCATCAACAAGCATGTATTTTTCAAGTGAGTATGTTTCAATTGACGAAATGTGCCCTACATCCTGCTTCTGAGTTTCACGCAGATAATGGACAAGAGCCCCTGCAGCACTGACTCCATATTTCATATCCTCGCATCCGAAACCTTCGAGAGACATGGTTTTGAACAGCGCGAGAAGCCTTTCACGGCACCTTTTATGATCAAATTTAATGTCTTCAAGATATGTTACAGCTTTTCCATTTAAGGCATCAGTCAATCCGGACAGGAAAGAATCATTTCTGGAAGATTCGGGCAGCAGAATCTCGCTGGGGGAAACTCTGAGAAGCTCTTCTTTCAGCAATGGCAGGTCTTTTGTCTCTGTCATGCGAAACAGACCCGTGGAAATATCCAGATAGGAAAGGCCAGCGGTATTTGAATCATGGACTATTGAAAGTATATAATTATTTGTTTTTTCATCAAGCAATTCATCTTCTAAAATCATTCCAGGAGTTATAACACGTACCACATCTCTTTTAACAATGCCCTTTGCTTCGGCGGGGTTTTCCTTTTGATCGCAAATCGCGACCTTAAATCCGTTATTAATCAGTTTTGCGATATAGCCCTTTACAGCCCTGTGCGGAACCCCGCACATGGGGATCGGGAACTCGTCATTTTTATTTCGGGAGGTTAAGGTTATTTCAAGAATCTTCGACGCAGTTACAGCATCTTCAAAGAACATTTCATAGAAATCTCCCATTCTGTACAAAAGAATTGCATCGGCGTACCTGTTTTTTATCGACAGGTACTGCTTCATCATGGGGGTGGTGTTTGGATGAAGGTTCAAATCTATACTTTTTGTTCGGAAGAGAACTTGTTTTTGAGCGAAATAACTTCATTTTTAAGTTCAGACATTTTTTCCAGATTTGAATCTATGGTATATTTCAAACCCTTGATTTCTGCATTAAGCCTGAAGCGTTCAAAAAGGGCAATGACATATGAAACAAGAAGACCCGCAAAAAAACTTATAAGTAATATAATGCCCGTGGGTAATTCAGGAGTGCTGTATTTCCTTATTAAAAGATTTAAACTTATACTGTTTTTTGTAAGAAGAAACGCCCCGTTATCCCAAATAAAAAGTCCGATGATTACAAAAACGATTGCTAAAATGACAGATTTGATTATGTTCATTTTTATTACTCCGGTTTTATTAGGCGGAAAGCATTAAATTTGTAAAATGCGGCTTCAGATTATTATATGTCGCCGTTAAGTGTTCCGGTATAACCCGGACATCCGCGAAAACTGCAAGCGCGTTTGTATCACCGAACCATCTTGGCACAATATGAAAATGGAGGTGCTCCTCGATACCCGCACCGGCAACCTTTCCTAAATTTAACCCCACATTGA
The DNA here is from genome assembly GCA_011391695.1 of Desulfobacteraceae bacterium. Taxonomy (GTDB): domain Bacteria; phylum Desulfobacterota; class Desulfobacteria; order Desulfobacterales; family RPRI01; genus RPRI01. Next base: position 16,493 of record JAABQB010000023.1, read on the forward strand.
ATCCGTCAGGTTTCATAACAAGTTTTAATATTCCTATGGATTTCTCAACAAGGACAAGCAGATCAGCCATTTCGTTCCTGTCAAGCTCTGTGAGTGTTGCAACGTGCCGCACAGGGGATACCAGAAGGTGGCCGTTAATATACGGGAACTTGTTCATCACAACCATGGTTGAATTCCCTTTAAAAAGTGTCAGGCCATCATTTCCGGAAAGTGCGTCGCAGAAAATACAGCCTTCGTTCTTATTTTCCAGAATATACTCAATACGCCATGGCGCCCAAATCGTTTTCATACAGATCCTGTCCTGCTTTGAATAAAATTTTATCCCTTTAACACCCAAAACTCAACTGTTTTTTCTTCAGAGAGAAACGACTTCAATATCTCCCCAGAATCCAGCAGCGTCTCCGATTATTATTACGATCCCTGTCACACCTTCAATACTTTTTCCAAACTCTATGGCATTCCCGATATCCTTTTTATCTTTTACACAGTTTCCAACCGCCGTTGCAGCGGCATCCGCAAGAGAACATGAGTCTGAAACAATACACACTGCATCTGCCTTCCCGAAACTAAAAGAATGCCCGACCGTTCCGGAAGAGGTGCAGACAGCCGCGGGTTTTTTACTCGAATCGATCAGCAGTCCCATCTTCAGGCTTAAGGGTGAACCGGCAGCAAAGATACCGACTTTAAGCTGTTTCCCGGTTTTGATAAATACATCTCCGCCGTTTTCAACAACCACTTCATCGGAATATGACAACAGTGCCTTACCCACCTGTTCGGCAATGGCGCCTGCTACCGCAGCCATCGGCCCGACACCTGCTTTTTGCCCGGCAGCTGCCATTTCGTTGACTACAACCGGAGCAGGCTTGTCAATATGCCATGGGACGAGAGTCGTTCTGAATTCCGGATATATTCCCATGTAATTTTCAATAAATCCCCTCTGCTTCAGAACCATATCTCTCGCAATATTTTCAAGAGCCCTTGAGGCGTGAATTAAAAGATCTGTTTCCTGCACAACAACATTGAAAGAAACAAGGCTCTCTATTCCAACAAGGTTGCGGTACGTTCTCTCCTGATGCGCTGTATTACCCATAAATTATACCTTCAACCCGATTCCGGGACAGGGCGCAAACTTTCAGGACACTGCCTTAAGAAATACTGATCCGTCATACCGGCAATAAAATCCCTTACAATCTCTTCTTTCTTGTGATTCGTCATGTAATCTTCGGAAATGTCTTTTAAAAAATTTTTAAAAATGGCGGACCCGGTTTTTTCTTTTTCCAGATCATCGAGATATCTTTCAAAAAGCAATTTGAACAGGTCCCTGATACGGTTTGTGTGCTTTTTGATTTTTTCATTCATATAAATCCGTTCAAGGTTAAATGCTTTAAGACGTTTTAAGGACTCCGACACTTCGGGGCTGAAGGCCACATAAATATTCCGGAAACTGGTTTTAATGATATCGGTAACAAGATTGTATACAATTGTTCCATTGGTGTTCCCGAGCACTCTGACGCTATCTCCGGGAAGATCTTTTCTGTTGATAACTCCAAGTCTTATGGCGTCTTCAATATCGCGTCCTATGTAGCTTATGGTGTCCGCCATTCGCACAACACAGCCTTCAAGTGTCATTGGAATAAGTTGAATGGACGGATCCTTTTTTTTCATTCCCATTTCATCTTCAAGCGTTCTGAAATTTTTAGCCCTTTCCGGCTTAAGCCGATCATTATGGATTTCCCCGTCATGGCACAAGATTCCGTCGAGCGTCTGCAAAGAGAGGTTCCATCCCTTCCCCTTTCGTTCAACCTTGTCAAGAAACTGAACACTCTGAACATTATGAGAGAAGCTTCCTATCCCAGCGGACTCACAGAGTTCCGACAGGAACTTCTCACCGTCATGCCCGAATGGAGTGTGGCCTATATCATGGCCGAGAGAAACGGCTTCAATCAGATCCTCGTTCAGGCCAAGGAAACGCCCTATCGTTCTTGCCACCTTGGAAACCAGCTGAACATGAAGGACCCTGTGTGTTATATGATCATTCCTGATCAGATAAAAAACCTGGGTCTTGTCGATGTATCTCGTGTAAGCCATGGAATGAAGTATGCGGTCAACATCAAGGGAAAATTCCTGCCGGTAGCCAAGGTCTCTCGGTTCCTCGTATTCACGGCGCAAGCATGTTGAGCTTAAAACTGCAACAGGGGAAAGATTCTCTTCTTCTCTCCTGTTCAGGACCGTCTTTATCATATCGAGCGGACTCTGATCAAATATCTCCATTTTCTATCATCTTCTCCATAAGTTTTATATAATCTATCCCGGCGGCTTTGAAACCCTCTTTTCCGTATTTCATGTTGGCCTCAATAACATAAAGATTCCCATCATGTCTGCATATATCGATCCCGACGTCATCCCAGCAGCATGAAACAGCTGTATGAAGAGCAAGATCTGTCGCCTGCCGTGGAATGAAATCGAGGCTAACTTTCCCTCCCGCGGCAATATTGCTCCTGAACTCTCCATCCCGTGCAATACGCCAATACGCGTGAATCACTTTACGGCCTACGACAATCACGCGCAGGTCGCGGTCAGCAGGCAGATATTCCTGGACATATGCTGTTTTCGTAATTCCGCAGTACGATTTTAGCTCTTCCTGATTCCTAATGAGATAAACTCCTCTTCCCATTGCGGAACCCCTCGGTATCTTGCAGACAAAAGGAAAATTAAAATGGTTCAAAATGCTTTTTTTCTGCCTTGTTCCGAAAAAAGTTCTTGTTTTCGGATGTGGTATCCCGATCAGCTGGAAAAGCGCCGTCTGCTTGATTTTGTCCTGAACATACTTATAGGTATGGCAGCTTGGAAATGTTTTTTTATTCATGGAAGAGAAGAGATCGGAATAATAAGTGGAGGGGTAATATATCTTCTCGGCGCTTCTTATCATAGCCGCTTCATGCGGAGAATAATCTGAAAAGTTGGGCTTTACCCCGAGCGTTATTACATTACGGCAGTTTTTCAGCCTCGATTCAAGGGCAATAACAGGCATCTTTGTCAGTCCTTTTTCCCCCTCACCCTAGCCCTCTCCCGCAAGGGGAGAGGGAATATTTTTGATTTCGTTGCTTATAAGGTGCCGTTCACGGCATAAAATTAGCTTTTAACCAGAAATCAGAAACATGAGCTTTCTTTATTCCGACTACTCCGGAGGATTCAAAACGAATATGGAAGGAGATACAGGGATGTCTGTCCAGCATCTCTCCAAATCAATTGTGAAAGAATCTCCTCTGTCGTTTGAGACAAGAAGCCTTGAAGGAAAACGATATTCATTAACGTTATTTTCTCCGTCAAATGATGCACGGTAAATTATTTCACCCATTGAATCGAACAGTTCCACTTTTACAGCCTCTTCCCGCGACTCGTCCAGATATATTTTCTCTACAACACCCAGCCATCTTTTCTTTAATACCATAACAGCAGGCCCGGTATCATGGCCAACTATTACCGCCGAATCAAATTCTACAACCGGAATCCTTCCCGACAAAAGCAAAATAATATCTTTTGATTTCACCGGAATAGATATGAAGCTTTCCATACTGGCATTTGCAGAACGTTTCTTATAATAGCTGTTATCGGCATGTGAAAAGAAATATAACCATTCCCCGTCGGTCGCAATCCTTGCCAGGGGCTCTCCCAGGAGGCCGCGCAATAATATCAGAAGTTTATTCTCATCCCCGGCTATCCATGCCATGTTTGAGGAAACGGTTTCTCTGTTTTTTACCGAATAATTTACCCGCCCCGTACCCTTAAATGTTTTTATATCCCTGTTTTTGCTCTGTAAAATCTCAATAGTATGCCGGATCACCGGCTCAACGGAATCACGCGTTTGAAGATCGCCTGAAATATTTAGGGGTATTTTTTCTAATATGCCTGCACAGGCCGGAAGGAACAGAAGAGCACACATAATAAGATAGAGGCGGAAGTTATTTTTCATGCCCTTTATATGAGAATACAAGAATAAGAATACAGAATATAGAATAAAAACAATGACATGATTATTCTGGCTCTTGACTCTTGGCTTCTGTATTCTCATGTTTCGTTATTTGATAATTTCCTTGATTTTGTTTATCAGAATAACCCTCTCCTCTTTTTTATACTTGAGCGCTCGATTATATGATTCAAGGGCGTTTTCCCGGTCATTCAATTTCAGGTATGCGTCCCCCATGTGCTCAAGTATTATTGGATCATCAGCAACGATGGCAATCGCTTTTTTCAAAAACTCAACGGCTTTCGCATAAAGTCCTTTTTTGAAGTATACCCATCCCAGGCTATCCGTGATATACCCGTCGTCCGGCTTATATTTCAATGCTTCTGTAATCAGTCTCTCCGCCTCATCAAGATTCTCACCTCTATCGGCATAAGTATAACCAAGAAAATTAAGCGCATTCGAGTTTTTGGGATCAATCCTGATAACCGTTTTCATCTGCTCAATACTTTTTTCTTTATCCCCATCCTTGTCATAGACAACTCCCAGCCGGAAATGGAACCTTGGATCATCGGGATTCATCTCTATTGCCTTTAAGAGCGCCTCCTCGGCATTATCAAACTCTTCCAGCTCTTCATGGAACAAGCCGAGATAGAACTGATATTCCGGGTTATCGGGATCTTTTTCAATCACATTCTTTATGTAGGTAACCGCATCATTCAGCAGTCCTCTGCTTTGGTAAATGAGAGAAACATGGACTGCGGCATCGGAATAAAATCTTGAATCATTCTTTACTTTCAGGAAATGTTTGAGTGCCGTCTCTTCCTGTTTTACTGAAAAAAAGGCAAGCCCTGCTATATGGTGCAACTCGGAACTTTCAGGAGCGCCTTTTAACATCTCTTCTGCAATCGTTATCGTGCCGATATAATCCCGTTTATCAAGGAAAAACTGAATTATATTGATAATAATGTCGAAGTTGGAGAGACTCTTTTTGCCGAGATTATGAAGAATCTTCCCGGCCTCGTGATGGATGCCGTTTGTTTTGTAATAATACCCAAGCTCAAGAGCCGCCCTTATGTTATCCGGATTCTTTTCGAGCAGTTCATTTAATACCTGTATTATTTTCTCCTTTTTACCCTGGATTTTATACAGATTTACAAGTTCATACCGCGACTCATCCAAATCCGGCTTTAATTCTATCGATTTATGGAAATATTTTTCAGCATCTGCATAATTCCTCTTTTGCCCTTGAATTTTGCCAAGATACAAATAGCCAAGATACAAATCGGGGAAATTGGTTATAAGCTTCTCAAAAACAGCAATCGCCTTATCCAGATTTCCCTCTTCTATGTAAAGGCTCCCAAGCAGGAGATATATGTTTTGCTGTTTAGGACTCTCCGCAATAATCTTTTCGTAGGCTATCTTGGCATCATCGGTCTGCCTTAAGGAGTGCTTTATCCTCCCGAACATAATAAGAGCGCCTACGTTTTCAGGATCTTTTTTGATTATCTCTTCGACAATCGCCAGGGCTTTTTCGTTCTCTTTCTCCTGGAGGTACATGTTGACAAGTTCTCCCTTGAGAAAGAGAGAGTCGGGATCAAGATCAACAGCGCGTTTCATTAGCTCTATTGCCGGTCCGGTATTTCCCCTGTTTTTTAAAATCTGGGATTCAGTGAAATAGAAATATCTGTTTTCAGGAAAAGAGTCATCGGTTTTGCTCCTGTCGGTGGCAAGATATTTCCCCAAAGAGGCGCATCCTCCCAGAAGCAATGTAAGAAAAATGATTATGATTAATCCGGCTGATTTGAATTTCATTATTTCGTCACCACATTGTCGATATATGATACAAAGTCGGGCATCTCTTCTTTTACAAACTCTCTCATCTTGGTAATTATATTTTTTTCAACCTGGCGCACACGCTCTCTTGATATACCGTAGCGGTCGCCGATTTCCTGCAACGTTGCAGGATCGTCTGAAAATATACGGAGGTCGAATATCTCATTCTCCCTTTTCGACATACGTTTCCGGAATATCTCAATCTTGCTGTGAATAAGGTTATCCATCTCCTTTTTAGCCATCTTCTCTTCAGCGGATTCAGAATCGTAACTTATAAATTCAATTTTTTCCGAATCCGAATCATCCGTCAAAGGAGCATCAAGAGAAACATCCCATCCGTCAAGCCTTTGATCCATATCAACGACTTCCTTTTCGGTCACCCCCAGTCTTTCAGATAAAAGCTTGGGTTTCGGATCAAAGCCCTGGTCAATTAAATTCTGTTTTTCCTTCTTCAGTTTGAAAAACAGTTTCCTCTGGCCCTGTGTAGTCCCTATTTTAACAAGACGCCAGTTATCCATAATAAATTTTAATATATAAGCCTTGATCCAGAATGACGCATAATATGAAAACTTTACATTTTTATACGGATCGAATTTACGAACCGCCTGCATCAGGCCTATGTTCCCCTCCTGAATAAGATCAAGAAGGTTTTGCATCCACATCCTCTGGAATTCAAGGGCTATTTTTACAACAAGCCTGAGGTTTGAAGTAACCATTTCGTACGCCGCATCCCTGTCATCATGTTCGAATATCTTTACGGCAAGCTCATGCTCTCTATCCCTTGAAAGCAGCTTATGTTTGCTTATTTCCATCAGATACCGCTGAAAGGGATCGTACTTTACGAGAGACTTCTCAGAAACCTGATTCATTTTATTATTTTTAACTGCCATTAAAACAGCACCTTATTCCTGGAATCTCACCGTAACAAGCGACGGATGGGTTTCGTTGTGACCGCATCGGCATGAAGGATAGTCGGTTTTTAATTCGTACTCCTAAAGATAACTCATTCATTCCTTCATCCCCAACTTTTTTATGGACATGCATGAAACGTTATGATATCAGGGAAATCCCGCGCCTGTAGCTCAGCTGGATAGAGCAACGGACTTCTAATCCGTAGGTCGCACGTTCGAATCGTGCCAGGCGCGCCATCCTTTTCCTTTAAATAACACTCTATCATAATTTCAAAATATTTCAATCCGAATTAAGCGGATTTTGTTTATACATACTTAAAAGGAGAATTCGTGCAGGGAATTGTTACTTTCATAAAGCTTGTTGCTGTTTTTACAGCCGCGACTTACCTTGGAAGGTGGCTCCAATCTGAAATAAAAAAAAGCGCCTTAAGGAAAGAAACCTGGCATAAACCATACTTGTCATTGCCCGGGATTATTATCATTGGAGCTACATTATTCCTGCCGATCCTGATATGGATAATAAAGCGAAACACCCAGCCGTAAGAAGCGAGGTCTGAGTAAATCAGGCCGGTCAGATAAACAGAGCACTATTTCATTGAGATCTTTTCCCGAAAATAGTATCAATTGTGCACATGATAATATAAGGAAGCTCAACGGTAAATTCCAAAATAAATCCTATCAAAATCAACAGGTATATAAACGGAAGTTTAATAAAATTGAACTTTACAGTTTCATATATTTCTTCAAATTTCAAAAAGTATATCCCTATACCAAGTAACGTTCAGATTTTTTATAAGCACCTTATTCATAAAAATATTTCATATCCTTATTTCCTTTTCAGCCTTCAAATCAATATTTATCTCCAAATGCCATCTATTTTTTCAAAAAGAATCGCTTTATTTTCAGTCGAATATTCTTGACTATTGCGGTTATATCTGAATATATTATCAAATATTATGAATCAGTTATTCATAGTATATAGATGAGTTAAAATATCGATATCACGAGACCTTTGAAGAACATTTAAAATGGAGCATATGACATGGACCTTGCATCTGAACTTGAAAAAATCGATCTCACCTCTGTTCCCGACCACGGAAGTCTCTCCATTGATAAAAAACTCGACAAGCTTTTAAAGTCTGTTCTAAAAACGGTAAAAGATTATGCCGAAAATCAGTTAAAGCATATAGATCAAAGCATAAAGATCGGACTCGCTCTTTCGACCGAAAAGAACATCGACAAGCTTCTTGAGATGATAGTCCTTGAAGCAAGGGCCATGTCGAACGCTGATGCAGGCACCCTGTATATCACAGACAAGGAGAGCAAATATCTTATTTTCAAGATACTGCAGAACGACACCATGAATCTCAGGATGGGCGGTACCAGCGGTACTGAAATAAACTTTCCCAGCATCCCTCTTTATCCGGATGGAAAACCAAATCATGATAATGTATCGTCCCATGTCGCAATATCAGGAGAGATTGTAAATATTCCGGATGTATATGAAGCTGAAGGTTTTGATTTCACCGGTCCTAAAAAATATGATGCAAAAACCGGTTATCGTTCAAAATCAATGCTGGTTATCCCGTTGACAAACCACGAAAACGACATAATCGGCGTGCTTCAACTTCTCAATGTGAAAAATCCCGAAACAGGAGAAGTCACCGGATTCTCCAATGAATATGTGGATGACATAGCTTCCCTTGCTTCCCAGGCTGCCGTGGCATTGACCAACACGCAGCTGATTCAGGATTTAAAAGATCTCTTATATGCTTTTATCAAAAGCATTGCCATGGCAATCGATGAAAAGTCCTCCTACACCGGCGGTCATATCAAAAGAGTTGTCGAGTTATCTATGATGATAGCCGAAACAATCAATGAAACAAAGAGTCCGCCCTTTGAAGATGTCTCATTCGATAACTACGAGATGGAAGAGTTACATATTTCGGCATGGATGCATGATATAGGCAAAATCACAACTCCTGAATACGTGGTTGACAAAAGCACCAAGCTACAGACCATTTTCGACCGCATAATTCTTGTTGAAACCAGATTCAATCTCGTAAGAAAATTTATCGAAAATAAATATCTTAACAGAAAATTGGAACTGCTCCAGAAAGGCGCGGACAAAAAAGAGACTGATAGTCTGGATTCAGAGCTCGAAGCAGATCTTAAAATTCTTGAAAGCGACCTCGAATTTATAAAATCCTCAAACTTTCCCGGTGAATTTATGTCAGATGACAAGATAAATCGAATAAAAGAGATAGCAGCGAAAACCTATCTTCTTTCAGATGGAGAGCACCCTTATATTACAGATGAAGAGATGGAGAACCTGACCGTAAGAAAAGGTTCCGTTACGGAAAAGGAACGGAAAATCATTGAAAATCATTCCGCCGTTGCATATAAAATGCTGAGCCAGCTTCCATTTCCAAAAAAGCTTCAAAATGTCCCTCTTTACGCTTCGGAGCATCATGAAAAGCTCAACGGATCAGGGTATCCCGAAGGGCTTACAGCAAAAAATCTTCCCTTGCAGTCGCGCATTATAGCTGTCGCAGATATTTTTGAAGCATTGACAGCAAGAGACAGGCCATACAGAAAACCGATGCATGTTTCTCATGCGCTCAAAATAATGGATTTTATGAAAAAAGACAATCACATCGATTCAGATATATACGATCTTTTTGTTGAAAGCAGACTGCATGAAAAATACATGGAAAAGGAAGATATGAAAAATGGGAACTGATAATGTTTTTTTCCTGGAAAATCTGGAATGGTTCGATGAAACAGGGAAAGAGCTTGTTCACCGCATTCCTGAAAAAGGCTCCGGAGAGATTAAATACGGCGCGCAAATGACTGTACGGCAAAGCCAGGCCGGAGTTTTTTTCTATAAGGGGAAGGCGATAGATGCATTCGGTCCCGGGCGGCATACCCTTAAAACCGCCAATATCCCCGTGCTCACAAAAATAGTCAGCATTCCGTGGGGTATGACCAGTCCGCTCAGAGCCGAAGTCTATTTTGTCAATCTCAAGGTTTTTATAGACCTTAAATGGGGCACAAGGGATCCTGTCGCATTCAGGGACTCACAGCTTGGTCTCATAAGGCTCAGGGCTTTTGGAATGTTCAACATGCAGGTTGTGCAGCCTGTTCTTTTCATAAACAGGATTGTCGGCACACAGGGAATATTCACTACATCGGAAATTGAAGAGTATCTTAATAAGGTAATAGTATCCAGATTCAATGACTACATGGGAGAAACTCTCGATTCAATACTTAACCTGCCTGCAAAATATGAAAATATTGCCGAAGGCCTGGCAAAGCGCCTCAAAACCGATTTCAGCCATTTGGGACTCGGGCTCGCAAATCTCTACATCAACTCAATTACACCGCCTCCTGAGGTGCAGCAGGCTATAGATGACAAGAGCCGCCTGGGCGTTTTTGACGACATGAACAAGCTCATGCAGATGAAAGCCGCCATGGCAATGGAAAAGGCTTCGGAATCAGAAGGCGCTTCAACGGGCATGGGCGCAGGACTGGGGGTCATGCTTCCGGCAATGTTCGCGAGATATTTCAGCACGGATGAAAAACAGGCCAGGGAAGACGGCGCAAAAGAAGCAACCGGATGCCATGAATGCGGCAAGTCAATTCCTGTCGATTCGAAATTCTGCCCGTATTGCGGACACCAGCAGCTTGTTTTCAGCCAATGCAGAAAATGCGGAAAAAACCTTACCCCGAATGCGAATTTCTGCCCGCGCTGCGGTCATGCCGCGGAAGAAAAGGAAAAGTCAAATATCTGTAAAAAATGCGGCGGCAGCAACCTATCGGAATCAATATTCTGCAATATGTGCGGTGAAAAGCTTTAATTTCCATATAGAGCATAAATGTCCCAGGTGCGGCGCACCTGCGATACTTGAAGAGACAGACCGCCTTTTCACATGCCCTTTTTGCCGCGTGAAGTCATTTCTCCTGGAACATGATTATTTCCGGTACATGTTCCCGTACCCTGATAATCCAAAGGGCCCTCCCGTATATTTTCCGTACTGGCGATTCAAAGGGATTCTCTATTCATGCGGTCCGTCGGGGACTGAACACAAATTCATAGACTTAAGCCGCCAGGCATTGTTATCAGAATATTTCCCGGCATCACTCGGGATAAGAAGCCAGGCTTTAAAGCTTCAATTCGCACTCCCTGAAACCGAAGGAACCTTTTTAAGGCCGGTTCTCTCGCAGCCGGATATGATTCATGGCATAAGAAAACTTTTTTCATCACAAATGAGTGGCAATAAAGAGATTCAGTCATTCATCGGAGAAACGACAAGCATCATATATGCTCCATTTCACGTTATAAACGACAGGCTTTACGATTCCATACTTGACATGCCTGTATTATCCAGGCTTCCCGATGATTTCGATATAAGCGGTTATCCTGCGGAAAAACCCGACTGGCCGATAACTTTCATCCCGGCGCTATGTCCTGCCTGCGGATGGGATCTGGCCGGAGAAAGGGATTCTCTGGCGTTGTTATGCAGAAACTGCGACTCGGCATGGCATCACCGGAACAAGCGTCTGGAAAAAATCGATATGGGATATATTCCGGGGGAAAGTGATAATCAGATGTTTCTTCCCTTCTGGATGATAAAAACCGGTTTTTCCGGAATTGACCCTGAACAATACACCGATTTGATGGAATCAACCGTTCTTCCGTCAGCGTTTAAGGAGTTCCGTATTGAAGAAAAATTTATATTCTGGATTCCTGCATTCAAGATTCGCGCCCAGCATTTTCTTCGTATTGCGCAACAGATGACATTTGTTCGGCCCCTTGATGAGATCACCGAAAAAGCGCCTGACGGAAAAACACATTCTGTCACACTGCCTGTCACAGAAGCGATTGAAAGCATTAAAATAGTCATGTCCGGCTTTATAAAATCGAAAAAAGATCTCTTCCCTTCACTTATCAATGCCCCTGTAATTCCTGAAAGTTTTCATCTTGTTTACATCCCTTTCAGAACCGGGCCTCATGATCTTATCAACGAGAAATACAGTGTTGCCTTAAATAACAATGTTCTTTCAACGGCAGGTAATCTATAGATATATTTTCTATATTCCCTTACCTGTCAGAACTGGAGAAAGGCCAATAAATAACGGTTCATCCGGTTGAAACATAGATTTCTCTTCTCTAAGGAAGATGTCAAGTGCTGACTTCATGAGCACCGTTTATGTGTCCAATATTTCTTGACATATGAAGCCGGTTTTTTTATACATCATCCACCCAAAAGGAAGTTCCTATCAATAAAATGGTCGGACTGTAGAACAGCAAGTTGTCCTTGGTCTATTATGTTTCTCCTTGTTGTTTTTTTATTGCTGTTAAAAACTGTAGGAAGGATAAGGTTGGTGAAAAAATACGAAAAATATCGGGCGGCTCGTCACCGGGGTGCGACACCCTTGGAGCTTAAAGACGGCAGGGGCGTCACTCGCGATTTCAGCAGCACAGGGATTTTTTTCGAAACTGATAAATCCTTTACTCAAGGCCACTCCATAGATTTCACGATTGTGCTGGAAAACGTTGATCCGGACCGACCTGTGCGCGTGAAATGCCGTGGAGAGATAGTCAGGGTCGATGAGAGCGGACAAAAGATTGGCGTTGCTGTCGCTATCTCTTCATATAACTTCGAGAGGCTGAAGGATCCAGTAGAAAAGCCACGTGAAGGCCGGAAGCCGAAAGAAGGCGGCATTGCTAAAAAACGACCTGTCCCTCGATACTTGTCCCATAAGTAAGCCAGAGTTATGTCATTTTTTATAATAATTATAGTGAAGCTCCCCGCCGCAAGCAGCGGGGAATGCGCTCGCTGTTTCGGTTCAAATCGGGACTGTTCCGATTTTATAATGTAATTTCTGCAACTTTCTTTCATTGAGGTTATGATGCATGAAGACATCAATTAAAGCTCTATTTGCGTTACTATTTCTGATCCTTGCCGTATCCGGCGCTTTGGCCGCCGAAATAAAAACGGTTGACAATTACATAGCCGTTTTTGACTTTGAAGTCACAACCGGCGACAAGGGTATTTCCCGTCCTCTTGCAGACAGGGTTATTCACGTCTTTTCCGAGTCCGATAAGTACGAAGTCATAGATCGTGGCAATATGAACAAGATACTTGATGAGCAGAAATTCCAGATGTCGGGCTGCGTTGCGCAGGAGTGCAGGGTCGAAGCTGGCCAGATACTTGGAGTCGGAAAAATAGTAAACGGTTCGATTGGTATGGTGGGAAAGACCTATTATCTTATGCTTCAGTTGATTGATGTTAAGACCGGGAAGGTTGAACTTTCAGCGGAGGATGTGTGCAGATGCGAAACAGACGAGCTTCTTAGCTCAACTAAGATGCTTGCGAAAAAGCTCCTCGGTGAAAAGGTTGAGCAGCCTGTAGCAACCTCAGCAACTTTGACCATACCCAAGCCAGCTGTACCGGAGCCGAAAATCACCAATTCAATCGGCATGCAATATGTTTATATCAAGCCCGGAACATTCATGATGGGCTCGCCTCCAAGTGAACAGGGAAGAAACAGCGATGAAACACAGCACCAGGTGACGTTGACCAGAGGATATTATATGGGGGAGACCGAGGTTACGGTTGGTCAGTGGAGGGCCTTTGCGCGGGATTCTGGATATAGGACCGAGGCTGAAACCGGCGGAGGTGCACGTGTCTGGACAACGGGAAAGTGGGAGCAGAAAGAAGGAACCTATTGGGACAACCCGGGTTTCCCTCAATCGGACAATCATCCTGTAACATGTGTATCCTGGAATGATGTTCAGGAATTTATCAAATGGCTCAATCGCAGAGATGGTAACATCAATCGCCTTCCCACAGAAGCTGAGTGGGAATATGCAGCAAGAGCTGGAACAGCTGCTGTCAACTATTGGGGAAATAATTCCAATGAAGCTTGCGGATATGGTAATGTTGCTAACAGCAGCAATTGGCTTGACTGGGAAGCCCACAAATGCGATGACGGCTATGCTAAAACAGCACCGGTAAAAAATTATAAACCAAACAATTTTGGTTTATATGATATGATAGGTAATGTCGGGGAGTGGTGTCAGGACTGGTATGGGACTTATCCATCAAGTGGTGTTTCGGATCCTGACGGACCTTCCCAAGGCGAAAAACGGTTGGCGCGGAGTTGCAGCTGGCGCAATATTGCAGTGCATTGCCGTTCGGCTAAGCGCTCCAGCGTCGGCCTGAACTTCAGTTCAGGAACCCTGGGGCTTCGCCTTGTCAGGATCCCTTAAACTCCGGCTTTTTAACTTTTAATTTTCTATATAAATTTTCGTTTCTGAACAGTTAATAGGTGCAAAGTGGCAGTTTTGGCAGTGAAAGCAGTCTGAAATAATTTAAGGATGCAAATTCTGAGAGATCCTTCCTGTAAATGTTGCTTTTTTTATTTCCCCATTTCATACAATCTTCAATCGGTAATGATCAAATAACTGCTGAACGCTAACTTGAAATATGGTACGGGTATGTAGGGCGGGTTAGAACCTTTAACAGTCATTGCAGGGATTTGTATGACAAATACATTGCTTATAATTATTGTTATAATCGTGACTGTAACCATAGCAGTCTTTTTTCTTTTCCGGTATTTTTTAAAGGTTTCCCGAAAGCCGGTTCTGGAAGTAAGTCTTGTGCCGATTGATAATCCGAGATGGTCCGACAAGAAAAAAATCGGGGAGTTAATTGATGCTTTTAAAAGAAATCGTTTTGATCTGGCCGGATATTATGAATGCTGGGAAATGTCAGGACTCATTATATCTGGTTTTGTAAAGCCATCTGAACAATTGCTCGGAGTAATTTATGATCACCCTATAGCCGGAATATGGATTGATATTTGTGTTGAGTATAACGATGAAGAAAACCTCACCGTTTCAAATGCTCCAGCAGGACAAGAAATGGATCACATGCCGCAATCAACAAAAATATATTTGAAAGGAAGTTCTCTGGATGAACTTATGGCAAAAGTCCTGGCCGAGAGAAATAACAAGGGGCGGAAAACGGTAACAAAAGAAGATTTTGCTTCAACTTTTGAAGAAGCATATAAAAAAGAAGCGAAGTGGCGAGCAGGTAGAGGAGGCGCGACCTTCCTGGAAGTAAAAAGGGTTGCAGACAAAATGGGTATACCTTTGGATAGTGAAAAAATGCAAGCAAATACTCAGCAATTACAAAATATCTGGATGGAGGAGAAAAACAAGCCGAAAAAAGTTAAGAGAGGATTGTATGAGGCAGAGCTACCCGGAGAATTCCAGAGGCCGGAATCGTTCCGTCAAAGAATGGAACAAAAAAGCGAGCCCATGCCCCAGATTAATATACCACTATTACCGTTTTATATTATTCTTATTACAGCAATAAGCTACTGGTGCTATTACGGCTATAAATACAATCAAGCCCATTGGCCTGTTTCTTTAACAGCAGTTATTATCTTTGTATCTATCTTTCTTTTGCTTTTCATTATTTTAGTCTCTTTATGGGGATATAATAAACAGGTTAAAATGTGTTCTTACTTGAAACGAATTGCCGATCTTACCCCTGGAGCTTTTATATTTATATCCGGGAAATCTCCCACGCTGTTCTATGCCCGAGAGAGATGGATTGCAAAAGTTGTTTTTTGGCAAGGCAGTGATGATGGGGGAGGCACCACAAGCCTGGAAGCGATTACGAGGCATTCCGGCGGATGGCTGTCAATTACTAGAAAGAATATAATCAACAAGGTTTTCGCCCGATCCGACAAAAACAACATTCCACTACCGGAGAGCGATTTCAGCAATAAGTTTACAATGTCGGGTTCAGATAAAATATTGGCTGAAAAACTGCTTAATTCCAACATTGCAAATATAATAATGCGTCTAGATGAATTCAAGAAACCGTTTATAGATATTGATGGTAAATCGGTAGTGATAAGAATCGATGGGGAACTTTCCAATACAAGCAAAGAAACAGAACTAAAAAAATTTTTAGAGATAGCCGAAAATATCGTTGATGCCGTAGTGAAGCAGGGAGGATAAGAGAACAAAAACAGAATGAAAGAATGGTGCTTAGACATTGATTCCTGGCCGGGTCCCAACCGCAAGAAGTGGCCTGGATTACGGGACATTATTCAGGAAAGCCCTTACGGCAGATACGTCGCGGTTCTTTATTCGTGCGGTGAAATAGGTATTTACAAAGAAGTAGGAATTTTTGCTCTGCTCGAAGAACCAAAGAATTCTCCAAAGATTTTGCTTCGTCCCCGCGGATTGACTTGTCTTGTTTCTAATTCTGCCGATACAACCATTCAATGGATTGGGGAGCGGTTCTGTGTGGTTACTCCTTATAGCATAAGGCCGAGCTTGTCTTTGTCTGGAAAGGTCAAATCGTTTTACGGGACAATGGTTTTTGATTTGAAAGAGAATAAGGTTGCATACGATCCCGGTGCTTCTTCAGAAGAAATCATCTCTGCCCTTCCAAACAATTTATTATGGAAAAGCTGGAAGCGTTTATCTTGGTGGCCGAAGTTGTGGCATAAGTGATAGATATGACTATTCCCCGAAGATTCATAAGACAATAAGATACAGTTCAGTCAGCTTATGACTCCGATGCTGACTTCGGGTAATCCTTGAATCCTGAACCCCTTTCTCCCAATAATTGGGAGAAGAACCTTCTTTTTATAATCTTGTGACCCACCAGCCATTTATTTCTTTCTGGCGGCTTAAGGAAAGTAAAGAGAATTTTTACACAAATCTTAAAAAAAGTGCTAAAATATATATATATGAACTTTGCTATCGTTATGAATGAATCTGTTTTAGCCGGTTTGATACAACTAGAACCCAGTTAACGCATCATAAAAAAGTCATGAAGACAAAAACAGCTGAAGAATATTCTCTAAAAGCCATCGAATCCTTCAAAAATCGCCTGATCGTGGTTTCGAAAAATTTTCGGATTCTCGCCGCCAGCAACTCCCAATCCGGAGCTCCTGAAAAGGATATCCTTGGGAAGTTTTGCCATCAGGTCTACTATAACAGATCCGAACCCTGCGACAACTGCGCGGTAAAAGTAGCGCTCGGAGAACAGAAACCATCGCTCTGTCCAAAGCCGGAGCTTGCGTTGCTGAATGGACATCTTCCCTGCTATTATGCCTATCCCATATACAACGGCAACGAAATAGAAGCATTCGTCAGCATGGATTTCGACATGCCCGCCATTGGAATGCTGGAAGAGAAATTGAACCGATCTTACGTGCTTATGGAGAGCCTCCTGCTCAACGCAGTCGATTGTGTGGTGGCCGCTGATATGTTGGGTGAAATATTTCTTTTCAATCACTCGGCAGTGCAGGTTTTCGGTTACAGCAAGGAAGAAGCCTTAAGAATCTTGAATGTAAGGAATATTTATCCCGAAGGCGTTGCCTACGAGATCATGAAGAGACTCAGGAGCAACGAATACGGTGGAAAGGGACGGCTTGAAGGATACCCGGTGGATGTGGTGGACAAAAACGGCAATCTTATTCCCATCGGGCTGAATGCATCTATCATATATGAAAATGATCGGGAAATCGCCACCATCGGTTTTTTTCATGACCGAAGAGAAAAGATCAGGATGCAAAAGGATCTGGACATTGCACAAGTTCAACTTCTGCAGGCGGAAAAAATGGCATCCCTCGGCAAGCTGGCAGCCGGAGTAGCTCATCAGCTCAACAATCCTTTGGGCGGTATTACGCTTTTTGCCAAGCTCATGATAGAAGAATACAATTTGCCTGAAAACGCACAAAGCGACCTGAATCGTATCCTCAAAGATGCGGAAAGATGTCGTGATACAGTCAAGGAACTGCTGGAGTTTACCCGGCAAACCCGCCATCTCATGAAGCCTAACGACTTGAATAAATTGTTGACAAGAACTCTTTTTTTATTGGAAAATCAGGTACTTTTTCAAAATATCGCCATTCATAAAAATTTTTTGAATGATCTGCCGTTGGTGGTTTCGGACGCCCAGCAGTTGAATCATCTATTTATGAACATTATCCTCAATGCAGCCCAGGCAATGGATAGCAAAGGAACACTGACGATCAGCACAATGTTATTGGAAAACAAAGAATGTGTCCGCATCCAGATTTCCGATTCAGGACCGGGCATTCCCCAGAATGTGCTGCCCCATATTTTCGAGCCGTTTTATACTACCAAGGAGGAAGGCAAAGGAACCGGCCTGGGACTCAGCCTTGCCTATAACATCATTGAAAGTCATGGCGGGCAAATTTCAGCAGAAAACAATCCCGACCATGGTGCAACATTTATTATCGACCTGCCGCTAAATCAAAAATACGAGGAAGGAGAAAAGGGTGGTGAATAAATCTGAGGGCTTGCACGTACTCGTCGTGGATGATGAGCAGAATATTCGAGATGCTTCTGAACGAATACTAACACGCATGGGATTTAAGGTTTCCAAGGCCTCCCGCGGCGATGAGGCCATTTCATTGTTTAAACAGGAAGGCCACTCCATCATTTTTCTCGATTTAAAAATGCCGGGCATGGATGGTATGGATGTACTCAAACAGGTTCGGCAAATGGATGAAGCGGCTCTTGTTATCGTGATCACCGGCTACGCTACTCTGGAAACCGCCATTGAGGCCATGAAGCAGGGCGCATATGATTTTATTTCCAAACCCTTTGAGCCGGACCAACTTCGAATCATCGTCAATCGCGCTTCTGAAAAAATTCAATTGAAAATGGAAGCGGAAAGACTGGCGGCGGCGCGTAAAAAAACCCTTTTTGATTTGAGTACCGAACAAAGCCGCATCCGTACAATCATCGATTCCCTTCCCAATGGTCTGCTGGTTACCAATAAGAACGGCCAGGTCGTTTTGATGAATCCGGCTTTCAAACAGCTTATCGAAATCGACCCGGCCAAAGGCATTGGAGAAACCATTGATCAATACCTGCCGGTCCCGGGATTGTGCGACCTGATTCTTAAAATATCGATGGGCAGGTACATAGACTATGAAGATATCCCGGCTTACGAATTTGCCCTGTCTGAAAATAAGTACCTCATGGCCAAGGGGCAGCCGGTGCTGGGAGAAAAGCGGGAATGTCTCGGTGCGGTGGTCAACCTTGTCGATATCACGGCCATGAAAGTCTTTGACCGCATGAAATCGGAATTTGTGGCCAAAGTCTCCCATGAACTCAGATCTCCGCTTGCCACCATTCATGAACAACTGGCCATAGTGCTGAGTGACATTATAGATACTGCCCCTCAAAGCGACCAGCAGATTCTCAGCCGTGCCAAGGAAAAAACCCACGGGCTCATATCTCTCATCAGCGATCTTCTGGATCTTTCACGCATTGAAGAAGGTTTGATCTGCCAGGAACCCGTACCGGTTCAAATTGATACCCAGTTGAAGGAGATCATCAAATTTCTGGGCGCAAAAGCCGAAGCCAAGAATCAATCCCTGACCCTCGAAATACAGGAAGGGGGTCTTACGGAAATTCAGGCCGATCCGCTGGCACTTGAAAGCATCTTCGGCAATTTGATTACCAATGCCATCAACTATACCCAGAATGGCGGCAATATAAGGGTGGTTGCGGATACGGTAGGCGGCAATGTCCGCGTCAGGGTCATCGATAACGGATTCGGTATCGATGACAAAAACCAGAAAAAGATTTTCGAAAGATTTTACAGGATAAAAAACGAGAAAACCCGTTATATCACCGGCACCGGCTTGGGGCTTCCCATCGTCAAGGAACTGGTGCAGTCTTTGGGCGGGTTTATCGAGGTGGAAAGCGAGGCAGGTCGGGGGAGTGTTTTCACGGTACTTCTGCCTGTCAACAAGTAGTATATCTTATCCTTCTTCTGACCGATACCGAGAGACATTTGAATATCTCAAATTCAGATCTGCAAGGGTAATGGGCTTGCAGGTCCCTTAACCGCCGACTCAAAATTATCAGGGACTTAAGGCCGAAATAAACTCATCCGCCGACAACTGAAGGCCGGTCCACAATGAAAAAGTGCGCCGGGCCTGATACGCCAGAGGCTTCAGGCCATCCGCAAACATGATTCTCCTGTCGTTCGCCATATCCTGCCAGAAAGTCTGCTGGCGATCATAATTCAAATCCATTACCAGCTCGCATTCAGGCAGATCCAGTGAATGAATCAAGGCATTGAATTCAGGCGATTCATCCGGACTTGAAACTGACGTGGCATTAACGATGAGGTGGACCGGAAGCGACCGCCCTTCCAACTCCGACAACAGAAGGACCTCACCTCCAAAGCGCGATACCATTTTCCGGGCTTCTGCTTCATCGCGCCCTGAAACAAAAATCGTTTTGGTGCGCAGCCAGTTGAGGATAAACACCACAGCTTTTGCCATGCCGCCGGTTCCGAAAACAACGGCCGATTTATCCTCGACATCAAATCCGAGCGCGGTTAAGGCATCCATAAATCCGATGGCATTTGTATTGTATCCTTTCAGCTTGTTTCCATTCCGCACGATGGTATTGATGGCGCCGATTATATTCGCTCCTTCGGACAGGACATCCAGATAGGGGATGACCGCTTCCTTATACGGCACAGTTACATTGGCGCCGGCAATGTTCAAAATTCTCAAGCTTTGGATTGCCTGCCCGAGATTTGCCGGGGCGACGTTGAACGGTACATATATTCCCTTGATCCCCATCCGGCTGAATATGGTTGTGAAGATCGCGGTGGACTTGGCGCGATATGCCCTTTCATCGCCTATGATGCAATATACCTGCATGAAAATTCCGAGGTTAAGTTAAGGTCGTGATTCCGCTGGATAGAGGTTGACGTCCGCCAGGTCGGGTCCAAGATATGTGCGCTCGTTTTCGCCGAGAACACCCAGCGAAAGGCATATCAGCGTCCACAGATGTAGCGTATGATATCCTCCGCCGTAATGCTCGGATAAATCATGAACCTGTGCATGGCAGTTATGACAAGGCGTTATGCAATATGCAGCGCCGGTATTCTTGATCTGCTCATCTTTCAGTTTCCCGTATGCACGCCTTGCTTCAGGCAGACCTGACTGGAGAAAACCGCCTCCGCCTCCACAACAGTAATTGTTCGACTTGTTCGGCGTCATGTCAATAAAGTTATCCTCACCGACAACTGCCTTAACCACGAATCTCAAATCCTCGGCAACAGGATCTCCGAAACTCTTTCTTACAAGCTGGCAGGGGTCCTGAACAGTAAACTTTACCTTCAGATCCTTATTCCAGTCCGAATTGACTTTCAGCTTTCCTTCCCGGATCCACTGCGCATAACACTGAATAATGCTCTTGATTTCAAAATTGTAGGGTATGCTGAATTTTTTCAGTCCGACCCGGACTGCGAAAAGTTCGTGCCCTCACTCCGTATTGAGCCAGACTTTGCATTTCAAATCATCCACAGCCTTCGCCTTGACTTCGACAATGCGTTTCCATGACGGGTTATCTGCCATGAACAGGCAATAATTCTCAGCAGCCCAGCCTTTTGAACCGTATGTCCAGTCTGCGCCCACAAGATGAAGAATCTTCCACAGGGGCACCATTTCGTCAGGCTCGGTTACAGGTTCTCTCGAATTCTGGTTAAGAAAAAACTCGGCACCGACCTTGTCCATCGGAGCCTGGAGATTTTCAAATCCTTCCTGATTTTCTCTCACCTCAGCCGCAACATCCTCAACAACAAAACGCCAGTCCTCCTCGGTTGCCCCCATTGCGCTGCATGTGTCATTCCTGAGCGCCATATCGCATGAGCCGAGTATCCCTTTCGGCCTCTCTTCCCTTGGCCGGCTCCCTCTTACATTGAATACCAGCGCCGGTATGTCGATTTTCATTGGACATACATATATGCATCTCTGACACATTGTGCACATCCAGGCCCAGTCGCTCTTTAATAGCTCATCATCCATTCCGAGCGCCGCCATGCGCAGGAATTTTCTGGGATCCATTCCTTCGAGTCCCGTAGCCGGGCACCCGGATGAACAGGCTCCGCAGGTAAGACAGAGATTCAGGTTTCCTTCATCGGGAAGAAGCGCCTTGACCTTATCAATAAATATGCTTCGTTTTCCACGTTTTAAACTGATTACCTCTGATGACATGATTCTTTTCCCTTGGTCTTAACCAAAACATTCATACATTTTTTACTGAATACTATATCTTCAGCAGTCTCTTAACGCTCTCGGCAATCTGTTCGGCCGATGCCGGTTTAGGCAGATAATCATCGGCTTCCGTACTCATCCCGTCATAATGTGAATATCGTGTGGAGGTAACAAGCGAAGCGACGGCCGTAAGAAGAACAATGGGAATACCCGAATATTTATCATCACTTTTTAAAGTTGAACATACCTTGTAACCGTCAATCTCAGGCATCATGACATCAAGGACAATTGCATCCGGAGGATTGCTCCTGACCTTGGCAAGACCTTCTGCCCCATCGTATGCAAGTTCAACTTCAAAACCTTCCTTCTCCAGACCCTTTTTAACAATCATCGAGAAATCAGGTTCATCATCCACTACAAGAATTCTCTTTTTACCACTCATCAGCACTCTCCTTTAATTCTTCAGGAAATTGATATTTGTACGTCTTAAGTCTCTATTTTTCTCAAGTTTGCCTGAAATATTAATATCACAGAACAGTCAGAAAAATCAATCAACTTTAGGCCTTGGATAAAGCCCTGTACTTTCAACTATTTCAGGAACCTTTTCTTCCCATTCTATCGCCATTATGTGAAAGCCTTTAACTCCCTCAACCTCTTTTAAACGCTGAATCGATTCGATGCATATCTTAATGCCTTCTTCGGCCTGTTTTTCCTTTGGAGTGGCGGCCATTCTTTTTACGACATCGTCCGGAACATCCATTCCCGGAACCCGATTTTTCATATATTTTGCCATACCGGCGGTTTTTAAAGGGGTAAGCCCTGCTAAGATATGGACTTTTTCATGCAGACCCCTTTCTCTCACCATTTTCATCCACAGCTCAAACTTCTCAAGATTATAAATACACTGGGTCTGTATGAATTCAGCGCCGGCGGCAATCTTCTTTGCAAGGCGCGGAACTCTTATTTCAAAAGGATCCGCAAAAGGATTTGCGGCGGCGCCAACAAACATTCTGGGGGGACGATCAATATCGCCGCCACCAAGAAATTTCCCTTCATCACGCATATGTCTTACCGTTTGAAGCAGTTGCATCGAATCAAGATCATGAACGTTTTGTCCCTGAGCACAGTCTCCAAAACTCTGATGGTCTCCGGAGAGGCAAAGCATGTTGAAAATATCGAAGGCGGCAGCTCCAAGTATATCGCTCTGAATGGCTATCCTGTTCCTGTCGCGTGTTACCATCTGAAGAACAGGCTCAAGTCCCATTAACTTAAGGCGTATGCAGGCCGCAAGGCTGCAGAGGCGTGTAACGGAAGTCTGGTTATCCGTTATATTGATGGCATCTACATGATCCTTTATCAGGTTTGCTTTATGCACAATATGTTCTATGTTGCTGCCGCGCGGAGGGCCGCACTCCGAAGTAACGGCAAGATGACCTGCGGCAAGAATTTTCTCCAGTTTACTCGGTGTTTTGCAATTCATAACTGCACATCCTCCCTCGCAACTTTTCGTGGTCCCCCGGCCCTGTCGGTAGACCAGTCTTTCAAAGGAATAATATTTTCATAATCGTCAATTTTGCCAATCGCCTTGAGGCGGTCGACTATAAGCTGCCATGCACAGTCAACATCTTTGCTTATTTCACACTTTCCATTCGTGGAGCCGCCGCATGGCCCGTTTAAAAGTCTCTTTGCGCATCTTGAAACCGGACATATACCGGCTGTTTTTGCAAGAATGCACTTACCGCATGCCTGGCACCTTTCCGTCCACAATCCACGTTTTTCGGTAACACCCAGAAAACAGGTGTTGACGCCTGGATATACCGGCAGGGCCTGATATTTTTCGGCCATGAACTGAACCCCCACCCCGCATGCCAGCGAGAGAACCGCATCGTACTTATCCACCCTGTCCCGTATCTCTTCAAGATACTCATGGTCGCATTGACGCTCCAGTGTCACCTCATCAATTTTTACATCCTTTCCCTGATTCAGAAAATACATCCGGAGGGCCGAGGCCAGTATTCCCACTTCCTTTTTTCCTCCGGCCTCGCAGACTGTCACACATTCGTTGCAGCCCAGTATCAGGATCTTGCTGTAATTCTCGACCTCTTTGATTATCTCCTCTATCGGCTTTTTGTCGGCTACAATCATATATCACGACCTCTCTTTCCTTTAAAATATTAAAACTCACCGGTTTTATAATTTTATAGTAATTGCCATTAAGCTGCCTTCTTTTTAGAAGCCAATTTAATCGGATTCGGGCCAAGTTGTCTTATAAGCTCGTCCATTTCTAATGCATATTGGGCAAATTTTGGACCCTCTGCTGAAGATAGATTCCTCATTTGAACTCTTTCACCGCCAATCCCGATTGAATCAAGTATTATTTTGGCCTGTTCTATTCTTTTTCTTGCCCTTAAATTACCACTGTTGTAGTGGCATTCCCCTTCCAGACAACCAACCGCATATACTCCGTCAGCGCCTTTTTCAAAAGCTCGCAGTATGTGAAGAATATCCACCTTGCCGGTACATGGTACGCGTATGATTTTAATATTAGTCGGATAGCTCAATCTCATGGAACCTGCCAGGTCCGCGGCCGTGTATCCTCAGTAATTGCAGCAAAAAGCGATTATTACAGGTTCGAACTCCTGATTCATAAAACCCCCTCCAGCAAGGCTTCCACCTTACTCAATATCTGATCATCCTCATACCAGTTCAACTCAATAGCCTTTGCCGGACATTCAGCAGCGCATACTCCGCAACCGTGGCAAAGCGCAACATCAATCTCGCTGACTCCATCAGCATTGATTCTCGGAACACCATACGGACATGACCTGACACATATCAGGCAGGAAGCACACTTTTCCGCCTCAACACAGGCAGTAACAGCAGATAGCGTCAGAAAATCCCGTGAAAGGAATGTTGTGGCTCTTGAAGCGGCAGCCAGAGCCTGAGGAATGGCTTCCGTAAGAAGTTTCGGACTGTGCGCGGTTCCGCATACGAAAATGCCGTCGGTTGCCATATCAACAGGCCTTAACTTTACATGAGCCTCCATGAAATAGCCTTCCGCGTTCAGGGCAAGCTTTATAATCGAAGATAATTCAGTGGTGTCCGTAGGCCTCATCCCTGCGCTTAAACCGAGAATATCAGCCTGGACTTTTAAACGGCGGCCCAGGACATGATCCCTGAATGTAACTGTCAGACCGTCATCGGTTGATTCCACCACAGGCATATCATCAGGCGTATACCTGAAGAAGAAAATACCCTTGCGCCTTGCCTCCGTGTAATAATCCTCCAATAGTCCGTACATCCTCATATCTCTGTACAGGATATAAATGTTGACATCCGGATTCAGCTCCTTGATATGAAGAGCGTTCTTTACAGCGCTCTGGCAGCATATTCTCGAGCAGTTGGGATTCTCATCGTTTCTGGATCCGACGCATTGTATCATTACCACGCTGTCAAGGCCTGCGGATCCTTCTTTATTAAGGCGACCGGCAAGTTCTATCTGTGTCATAACTCTTGAATCCTGCCCGTACAAGAACTCGGTAGGAATGTACTCGTTGGCGCCAGTGGCAAGAATTACAACACCGTGATCGATTTTCCTCTCATACATCCCGGGTCCTACAATCAACTCCGTGGTAAAATTTCCCTTGAATCCTGAAAAGCCGACTATAAGGGACTGGGTTAAAACCTGTATTTTGGCATGGTTGTTTACTTTTTTGATCAGATCCGAAACATAAGGGCCTATTTTCTCTCCTTCAATGGTTGATGTCAGGCGGTTCGCCGTGCCGCCAAGCTGCGGTTCTTTTTCGACAAGGACAGTCTCAAAACCCTGGTCTGCAAGACCAAGGGCTGCATTCATGCCGGCTACACCGCCGCCGATAATAAGGGCTCTTTTAACAACCGGTATTCTCTTTTCATGGAGAGGATTCAGAGTTGCAACTCGCGCAATGGCCATTTTAACGAGTTCTTTGGCCTTTTCTGTGGCCTTAACAGGGTCATTGGAATGCGTCCATGAATCCTGGTTCCGTATGTTTGCCATTTCAAAGAGGTATTTATTTAAACCGCAGGCTTCCAGGGTATCCATGAAAATCGCTTCATGGGTC
Organism: Desulfobacteraceae bacterium; assembly: GCA_011391695.1. GTDB lineage: Bacteria > Desulfobacterota > Desulfobacteria > Desulfobacterales > RPRI01 > RPRI01. Next base: position 42,397 of record JAABQB010000023.1, read on the forward strand.
TTGGGAGTGCAGGCTGAAACAACAACTCTGTTAAGACTCTTCTCCCTGATAATCTCCTTCATCCTGTCCTGAGAATCCTGGGAACACGTAAAAAGATTCTCCCCGGTAAAAACAACATGGGGAAGCCCGGAAGCATATTCGCATACGGCTTTAACATCAACTACACCGGCAATATTAATGCCGCAATCACAAACAAATACTCCGATTCTCGGCTCCTGTCCCGCCACATCAATTTCATCAGGAACCTTGACGGTTTTTGTCCGTGTTCCCCTTGCTTCGTTCAACTTCCCTCCGGCAGCGCATGCGGCAGCGCTTGCCTCAATAACGGAGCTCGGAATATCCTTGGGGCCCTGGAAAATTCCGCAGGCATATACGCCGGCTCTTGACGTTTCAATCGGAGTAAAAGGTTTACTCGATGCAAAACTGTACTTGTCCAAATCTATATTGAGGCGCTTTGCCATTTCCACTGTTGACTGCGGAACCTTCAGGCCGACTGAAAGAACAACCATATCGAATTCTTCTTCCCGGATATCTCCTGATTCATCTGCGTACCTTACAAGAATATCTTTGCTCTCTTGGATTTCGTTCATAGTATGAACGCGCGCCTTGATGAAACGAACTCCATCCTTATCTTTTGCCCTGTTGTAATATTTCTCGTAATCTTTCCCGAATGTACGCATATCCATGTTGAATATCGCGCAATCGACACCGCCATGAGCGTGTTCCTTTGCAATCATGGCCTCTTTCACGGCATACATGCAGCATACCGACGAACAGTATCCGTTCCCGCACTTGTTGTTGTCTCTCGATCCGACACACTGGAGCCATGCAATTTTTTTCGGCTCCTTCTTATCCGACGGCCTCACGAGATGTCCCATTGTCGGCCCTGATGCGCTGAGTATTCTCTCAAATTCCAGGCTGGTCAACACGTTTGGACTTGTCTTGTAATGATAAAATTCATCGAGAACCGATGGATCAAAGGCATCACTTCCCGGGCAAAGTATGATGGAGCCGACCTCAATCTCTTTTTCAGATGTTTTCTGGCTGTGGTCAACCGCGCCGGCAAGACAGGCATCAACACACTG